>NZ_JADEWL010000231.1 GCF_015207665.1 Plectonema cf. radiosum LEGE 06105 | reverse complement strand
CTCCGGTGGTACTAACCTTTGACCTTTGACCTTTAAACTTTGACCTTATTATTATATGCGTATTTTATTTTTACACTCTAATTTTCCGGCTCAATTTCGTCATTTGGCTGTAGCTTTAGCACAAAATCCTCATAATCAAGTTGTTTTTGGTACTACTCGTCAAGAAGGTTCCTTACCTGGGGTTTTCAAAGCAGTTTATAGTCCTAGTAGAGATGTAAACCAGCAAACTCACCATTATGTTAGACCTTTAGAAAAAGCTGTGCTTCAAGGACAAGGAGTTTATCGTTTAGCAGAACAATTAAAACAAAAGGGTTTTATTCCAGATATAGTTTACGGTCATTCGGGTTGGGGTCCGACGTTATTTATTAAAGATGCTTTTCCCGAAGCTAGTTTACTTTGTTACTTTGAATGGTTCTATCAAGCACATGGAACGGATGCTGATTTTGACCCAATAGATCCCTTAACTCCCGATGATGAAGCTCGGATTCGGATCAAGAATGCTCCCATTTTGCTTGACTTATACAGTTGCGATCGCGGTTTGTCTCCAACTTATTGGCAGCGTCAACAGTTTCCCCTAGAATACCAAAGTAAAATTACTGTATTTCATGATGGTATTGATACAAACTATTTTCAACCGCAACCGGGAGCAAAGCTGGTCATACCACGAATTAATCTTGACCTTTCTCATGTAGAAGAAATTATTACTTATGTTGCACGGGGTATGGAACCTTATCGAGGTTTTCCGCAATTTATCGAAACCGTTGCATTACTTCAGCAGAAACGACCAAATTGTCATGTGGTGATTGTTGGGGAAGACAGAGTTGCTTACGGAAAACAGCTTCCCGATGGTCAAACTTACAAACAGTTGATGCTGGAAAAAGTACCATTAGATTTAACAAGAACTCATTTTACAGGTTTATTGCCTTACAGTGAATATCTGCAAGTATTGCAAGCTTCCTCAGTTCACGTTTATTTAACCCGTCCTTTTGTTTTATCTTGGTCAATGTTGGAAGCTTTATCTACAGGTTGCTTAATAGTCGCTTCAAATACAGCACCCGTAACCGAAGTAATTGCAGATGGTATTAACGGTTTATTAGTGGATTTCTTTTCACCAGAAGAAATATGTAATCGTGTTGAGGAAGTTCTCGATCATCCTAATAAGATGTCTTCAATTCGAGAGAAAGCGCGAGAAACTATTTTAAAAAAGTATGACTTAGCACAGTTACTAGCAAAGCATTTGGAATGGATGGTTAAAGGTTAAAGGTTAGAGGTTAAAGGTTAGAAGATAATTTTTTTTCTGTTTAACTTTTTAGTTTTGGCTTGTTGGTGATTTGGGAAATTTTTAAGTATATATTCGGATTTTCAAAAAATATTTTTACAAATAAATTACAAAAAGTTGCTACTTTTTTTCTTGTGAAAGTAGCTTATTTTTTATGTTGTATGCTTGGTTAGTTCGTAGTAATGGCAATTTTAGCCATTACAGTTCAATTAAGGATTATTAGGGAGCATTATAGATGTAGAGACGCGAAATTTCGCGTCTCTACATGAGGTTACAGTTTTAACTGAACCGTATTGTCATTATAAACAGAAATTTCTGGATTTTTTCAGAAATTACCGAATAGCGGACTGTATTCAAAAACAGAAAGCAAGTTTAAATACTTTAAGCTTGCGGACAGAGTGTATTCTAAAATGTAAAAAAAACGAATATCTCGAATATATAAATTAGGAAACATGAATCATGAAGTGTAATCTGAAAATATTATTGTTGTCTTTAGGTTTGTTTGTTTGTTCTGTTAGTACTATTAGTAATGTTAATGCTCATAACACAAATCAAACTTCACCAAAAAAATCTTTAAGCGTTGAACAAAATGTTTTAATCAAAGCCGCAACAAAACAAGTTAAAGAGAAAGAATTCAAAGCTTTTTTTAATAGTAAATATGACTATTGGGATGCTCGCGTACTTGCAGACTATTGGGGACAGTCTGTATCTGAAGCAAAAGCGAGAATGGGTAGAAAAATTCTTTGGGGTAAATCTGATGTTGCTATCCTCGAACAGTTTCTTGTAGATGCAAGAATTCAAGCATTGCAGAAAGTCCAGGGTTCTAATCCTTCCTTGGAAATGTATAGTAATTCAGGATATAACTATAATGATGCGGAAAAACTTGCTAAACTTTGGGGTGAAAGTTCTCCTTGGGAAGCCAAAATACGCATTGAGAAAAACTTAATTTTGGGGCAACGAGAAGTAATTGAACAAGCTTTGCAAGCAAGGTAGAAGGTTTAAGGTTAGAGGTTAAAGGTTAAATATTAGTTATTAAAACTGATATTTTATGTTTTATTTCAGTTAGTTTATATATACTGGTGGGCTTTTAGTCCACCTATTCTTATGTAACTTTAATTTAATATTTTTAGTCCATTTTAATTGACTATTTTTATATTTTAATGATGTATAGCTGCAAATTTACGAATATATATATAATTATCTAGTATGTCCAAATTGAATTGGAAAATTGGTTGTGAAATTGAATTATTAGCACCAAAAGGATTAAGCAGAAAAGATTTAGCTGACTCGATAGCGCAAGCAAATAATGGAATAGTACGTCGTATATTTTATCCTCAATCCGAACCAAGTAAAGTTCCAGGAAAGCCTTTATTTCATAACCTGACTTTAGGTTTTGAAGTAATTGATCAACAAGGAAATTTAATCGCGAAATGTGTTGATGATTTAACTATTCAAGATGATTTAAATAAATCACAATTACCTACACCGGGATGGTATCGCATAGTGAGTGATGATACCAGATTTTTAGAATTAATCATTCGTCAAACAAACGCCGAAAAAACTAAAGCCGAAGTTCTTAACCCCATTGCCGATTTATTTGGGACTTGTGCAGAAGAGAGTGCAGAAGGAATGGTACGAGTTGCTGATAATACTGGTTTACCCATTGCGATCGCAGCACCGTTACCAGGAGAGCGAGAACGTCCCTGTGAGCTAATTTCACCACCTATTGATACAAATCATCTGGAAAAATTAGAAGTTCTTTTAAGAACAGCACGTCTACTTGGTTTTACTGCTCCCGTTGAGGGTGCAACTCACATCCATTTTGATGCTTTACCTTTATGTTCTGCGAATGTATTTGCTAATTTAGTCAATATTTTTCATGCACATGGAGAAAATCTCAAAAGATTGGTGGGAACTAACCCCAAATGCAGAAGGTTGGGAAGTTGGGATATAACTTTATTAAAATTAGTCAACGAATCCGGCTTTCGGGAATTAACTTGGGAACAAGCCAAAACGCGGATTGCCAAACTTGAATTAACAAAATATTGCAACTTTAACCTGAAAAACTTAATTCATCCTATCCCGAATAAACTAACCTTTGAAGCTCGAATTTTTCCAGTTTGGCTTGATTCACAGCCGATTGTCGAAGCTGCGGCTTTATGCGAAGCAATTCTTCGTTACGCCATGAGTGAACTCCAAATATCGCCGATTGCATCCCTAGAGTGGAAATTAGAATCGGTGCGGGATTTCCTGCAAATACTCCCAATGTCAGAAGATATTCATAATGTGTGGTTATCTCGCGCTGCAAACTCCATAAAATAAATTTGATCGCACACCCCAAACCAATAATGTAGATACGGGGCGTATTGCTACGTCTGATGAATGTTGCAACACCCCAATTTATAAATCCTATCCCCTCAAACCAAACGCTTAATATCTTTTCTTTGTTAAGATGCGCCGATTTTATAGATAATCTAATTATGACCATATGCATCTTGGGGAAGTTCCCTAAATTTGAATATCCATAGCAAACTAGATACAGAACCATATAACGTTATTCATCAAGTATTGGAAAGTTGATTGCATGGACTGGCTATGAAACACTGTTAATTGAGGGCTGGAAGTTTTTTCAATCCAAGTAACCGATTGATAACTCTGAATTTTTAGTATTTCACAGCCCAGTACTTCGATTCAATCCCAGTAATAAAGCGACGACTGACTGTAAGAAACCAATGAAATGGAGGATTTATGCGAGCAGTACTTATGGCTGGAGGTTCCGGGACGCGGCTTCGTCCGTTAACTTGCGACTTACCTAAACCAATGGTGCCTATCCTCAATCGACCAATTGCCGAACACATTATCAATCTTCTCAAACGGCACGACATTACAGAAATTATCGCTACCTTGCATTATTTACCAGATAC
The DNA here is from genome assembly GCF_015207665.1 of Plectonema cf. radiosum LEGE 06105. Lineage (GTDB taxonomy): Bacteria > Cyanobacteriota > Cyanobacteriia > Cyanobacteriales > Nostocaceae > Rivularia > Rivularia radiosa_A. The sequence goes on along the minus strand of NZ_JADEWL010000231.1, from coordinate 2,375 downwards.
GATGCGGGACTACTTCCAAGATGGTAGCGATTTTGGCGTACAGATGACTTATGCTGTGGAAGAAGACCAGCCTTTAGGTACGGCGGGTTGTGTAAAGAACATTGCCGAACTTCTAGATGGTACGTTTTTGGTGATAAGTGGAGATAGTATTACTGATTTTGACTTAACAGCAGCAATTAAATATCACAAAGAAAAAAAATCCCAAGCGACTTTAATTTTGACCCGCGTTCCCAATCCAATTGAATTTGGAGTGGTGATTACTGATGAATCTGGACGCATCAATCGCTTTCTAGAAAAACCTTCTACTAGCGAAATTTTTTCCGATACGGTGAATACCGGCGCTTATATTCTAGAACCTGAAGTTTTGGAATATCTTCCCGCAAACCAAGAATCGGACTTTTCTAAGGACTTATTTCCCTTACTCCTGAAAAAAGGTGAACCGATGTTTGGTTATGTTGCCTCCGGTTATTGGTGCGATGTGGGACATTTAGATGCTTACCGCGAAGCTCAATATGATGTACTCAACCATAAAGTTAAAGCTGATTTTCCCTACACAGAAATTTCCCCTGGTTTATGGGTTGGTCAAAACACTTACATTGATTCTTCAGCGGTAATTGAAACACCAGCTTTAATTGGCGACAATTGTCGAATTGGTAATAGAGTCCAGATCGAAGCCGGAACGGTTATCGGAGACAACGTTACTATCGGTGCTGATGCCAATTTGAAACGTCCAATTATCTGGAATGGAGCAATAGTTGGTGATGAAGCTCAATTAAGCGCCTGCGTAATTTCTCGTGGTACTCGTGTAGACCGTCGCGCTCATGTACTGGAAGCTGCCGTAGTTGGTTCACTTTCAACTGTGGGAGAAGAAGCTCAAATTAGCCCCGGTGTGCGGGTATGGCCGAGTAAAAAGATTGAGTCGGGCGCAATTCTAAATATAAACTTGATTTGGGGTAACACCGCTCAACGTAATTTATTTGGACAACGGGGCGTTCAAGGATTAGCAAATATTGATGTTACTCCAGAATTTGCCGTTAAATTGGGTGCTGCTTACGGTTCTACTTTAAAACCAGGTTCCCAAGTTACGGTGTCTCGCGATCAGCGGACTATATCGCGTATGGTAACTCGGTCATTGATTGCTGGTTTAATGTCTGTAGGCATCGAAATCCAAAACTTAGATGCAACAGCTTTACCAATTGCTCGTACTATCATACCGAATATGGGTGTAGCTGGTGGCATTCATGTCCGCATTCATCCTAATCGTCCCGACTATATCCTGATTGAATTTCTCGATGCTAAGGGAATCAATATTCCTAAAGCCAAAGAAAAGAAAATCGAAGGGGCATATTTTAAAGAAGATATGCGACGGGTGCAAATTCATGAAATTGGTAATGTTGCCTATCCCAGCCAATTAGTTGACCGTTATTGCAACGCTTTTGAAAATCTCCTAAATATCGATACCATCCGCCATAGTCGCGCAAAAGTGGTGATTGATTACGTTTATGGAGTATCTGGGGCTGTATTACCTCAAATGTTAGATAAATTTGGTGCTGATGCGGTGGTACTTAATGCTAGTTTAAATAAAATCGCCACTTCCGAAACTGACCTAGAAGCTTTGCTAACCCAGTTAGGTCATGTAGTAGAAGCACTTAAAGCCAACTTTGGGGTACAAGTCACAGCAAACGGTGAACAACTGGTATTAGTTGATGAATCCGGTATTCCCATTCGAGGAGAAATGCTCACCGCTCTGATGGTGGACATGATTTTGACTTCCAACCCCAGAGGAACTGTAGTAATACCAGTTCATTCTTCTTCCGCTGTGGAACAAATCGCTCGTCGTCATGACGGTAAAGTGATTCGCACCAAAGCAAATCCTACAGCGTTAATGGAAGCTTGCCAAAATAATCCTAATGTTGTTTTGGGTGGTAGTGGCGACACAGGTTTTATTGTTCCAGAACTGCATCCGGGATTTGATGCAATGTTTTGTATTGCCAAAATAATTGAAATGCTGACAATTCAAGAACGTTCTCTTACCACAGTGCGTTCCGAATTACCCCGCGTAATTCACAAAACTTATACAACTCGCTGTCCTTGGACGGTCAAAGGTGCATTAATGCGGCACTTGGTAGAAACTCATCCCCAAGAACAATTAGAATTAATTGATGGGGTAAAAATTTGTCAACCTTATGATGATAGTTGGGTATTAGTTCTACCAGATGCAAGCGAACCATTAGTCCATTTATACGTTAACAGTAACGATCGCGAATGGGCTGACGAATCCTTAAGAACATACCGCGCTCGCGTACAAGAGTTTGTCGAAACCGAGCAAGAGCAGGTGGTGGAAGTTTGAGGCAAGGGGGGATGGGGAGAGGGGG
>NZ_JADEWL010000047.1 GCF_015207665.1 Plectonema cf. radiosum LEGE 06105 | reverse complement strand
TTTCAACTTTACCATCCCAGATAACACATTTAACGATGTGGATGCAGAAGACGAGTTAACTTATTCTGTAACTCTAGAAGATGGTAGCGAATTACCAAGCTGGTTAACTTTTGATGCTTCAACTCGCAGCTTTAGCGGTACTCCTATTAATAGGGATGTTGGTACGCTCAATATTAAAGTTGTCGCAACCGATAGCTTTGGAGAAACCGTCAGCGATACCTTTACCCTTACGGTAGAAAATACTAATGATGTACCGACTTTAGAAAGTGCGATCGCCAACCAAATAGCAACTGAAGATAGCGCTTTCAACTTTACTATCCCAGATAACACATTTAACGATGTGGATGCAGAAGACGAGTTAACTTATTCTGTAACCTTGGATTCGGGTAGCGAATTACCAAGCTGGTTAAGCTTTGATGCTTCAACTCGCAGCTTTAGCGGTACTCCTGGTAATGGGGATGTTGGTACAGTCAGTATTAAAGTTGTCGCAACCGATAAACAAGGTGCAATAGTTAGCGATAGCTTTACTTTGGAGATAAAGAACAACGATACATCTACCAATAATCCTCCTACCCTCAATCAAGAAATTTCAGATGCGATCGCAACGGAAGACGCAGCATTTACCTTTACCATCCCAGAAAACACATTTAACGATGTGGATGCAGAAGACGAGTTAACTTATTCTGTAACCTTGGATTCGGATAGTGCTTTACCTAATTGGTTAAACTTCAATCCAGAAACTCGTACTTTCTCAGGTACAGCAACAAATGATAATGTTGGTACGCTTAACGTTAAAGTTAGTGCAACAGATAAAGCCGGTGCAACAATTAGCGACACCTTTACCTTAACGGTAGAAAATACCAACGACGCACCTACCGTAACTGAGATTGAAAACCAAACCGCTAAAGCAAACCAACCTTTCAGCTTAGATATCAGCAGTAAATTTAACGATATCGATGCAGACGACACTCTCACCTTCACTGCTATAGACTTACCCAACGGCTTAAATATCGATAGTCAAACCGGAATCATTAGCGGTACACCCAGTCAAGATGCAGTTGGGACAAATAACGTCACCATCACCGCTACCGACAACGCAGGTGCAAGCGTCAGCGAAAACTTTGAGTTTACCGTTGAACAAGAAGTTATCAACGATACAGATAAAGATGGCATCCCCGATAATATCGAAGCGATAAAAGGAGACGCAAACAAAGACGGTATTCTTGATAGCCAACAAGCTAACGTAGCTTCGGGCGAAAAAATTACTATCATCTCTGCTCCTAACACTACTCTGCGTGATGTCAAAATCACTACAAACGGCGAACCAGAGAACCAAGGCATAACTTTCCCCGTCGGTGTGCTTGATTTCAAATTAGAAGGCTTAACCCCCGGTTCAGCTACCACCGTCAACCTATTACTTCCCCAAGACCAAAATTACAACACGTTCTGGAAATACGGTAAAACCCCAGAAAGCAACCAAGACGGTTGGTATGAATTCCTCTACGACGGTGAAACTGGCGCTCAATTCTTTGATACCAACGATGATGGAAAAGCTGACCAAATAGCACTGCACTTTGTGGACGGAAAACGAGGTGATGCTGACTTAACAGCCAACGGCATTATAGTTGACCCAGGCGCACCTGGAGTAACTAATACTTCTTTAAGCTTGAGTAAATCTACTAATCAAGACATTTGGAATATAGAAGGTGATGCAGGTGTCTCTGTTGCAAAATTCTCCTTGACTGGCAAAAATAGCGCTCAAGTCAACGAAGTCGGAGTATTTAAAGTTGATGCTTTTAACCGAGTTAACGGTATTGCAGCAGGTGAAGCTGGTTTTGCTCAAGCAGCATTGCAACAAGGTTCAGTGATTTTCAGCGCTTTAACCGACGACTTGTTAAAAGGTGTTGATTTAACTCGCAAACTGCAAGTAGGTGCAGGAGAAAGATTAGCGTTTTACAACGTTTCTAACGGTACTGCCGATGCTGCGCTGAGTAAAAATAACTTTGGTAACGTTGTTTTCTCAATCAACGAAGCCAATGCTAATAGTAAAGATTACCTGCAAGTTACCGAAAGCAACGGTATCTACACCTTAAACTGGGAGCAAGGAAACGATAATTCCTTCAACGACTTGGTAATGAATTTTGGGTTAGAAAAAACACCTCTAACTACACAAAACCTCATCGCTAATTATCAAGGAGAACAAGAAGGTGAATTAATTAACCTCGAATCCTTAACAGGTAGACAAGTCAAAGCTACCTTTACCCTATACCGCGAAGCCGCTTATAACAACTTCGTTGGTTTCTACAAAGTTGATGACGCTCAAGGAACCATTACCGATGAATTAACCGGAAAGTCGTTAAAACCAGGTGATGCAGGTTACAACGAATTAGTCGTTAAACAACGTATACCAGGAGTTGATTTAACTGTAGGTAACAATCAATCGGTGACTATCGAAGATACCTTGGAAGGTGGTTCATTATTTGCAACTTTCATCATCGCTGATGCAAATCCCGCTAATATCAACGGTGATTTTAGTAAGGTTTATACATCCTATATTGCAGGTAACTCGGATAAAGTAGACCACATCCGCTTACTTGGGGATAACACATGGGGTTTTGAAGACTTAGCAGGTGGTGGCGATAATGACTTTAATGACGTGATTGTCAAAGCTAGTTTTCAGGTTGTGTAGGTAGAAATATACTACATATCAAAGCGAAGCCTACCTTGTGGTGGGCTTTTTTTGGTAAGTGCGATAATCCAGAGGTTTGAGGAAAGCAAGAAAAAATTCCCCTTCGAGGGGAAACGCTATTTGTAGCAAACACTACTGCACGGTAATTGTACGAATCAAAATACTCATTACCTCTCCCGAATTAGAAGTTGGTAACAACGGAGTCCAATCGCGTATATTGGCATAACCAAGTTGATGCAAAACCCTAATTGTTGCAATTACAGCTTTGCTTGAGCCAGTCAGAGTATGCTTAATTTTATCTGGTTCCGGGAATTGGGATATTATCATTTGGGAATGAGGAATAGCTAAATCTTGATTGCTCGCATCAGCTAGAAAGTTGCGATATTTTGATTTCATAAGTTGTTTCACCGCTATTACGGAAAGTTACTACTGTTTACTCCCCGTGAGGGGTTTTATTAGCTGTAAATATTCAATTTCTAAAGAATTCGTCGTCCTGAAATATAGTCGAAACGAGCCATCTGGATATTGCTTCAAATGTCGTTCATCAAAGATTAACTCTCGTCTTTGTAGCCATTGAACAATGATTTCGTGATAATCAGCCAAAAATAGCGCAGGAAAATAAATTCTTCCGGTTTTAACTCCAGTTTTCGGATGAATAAATATTTGGAATTGCGGTTCACTTAAAACTTCTGCCATAGATATCACCCAAATAATTTTTGACAACAAAAAGGGGAATAAAATCTTCTTTATTCCCACTTTTATATTGTTTGAAATGCCAGGATTAATTCTCAGCTTCTACTTGAGGACTAACGCTCGCATTTACACGTTCTGCATATTCTCTTCTGCGCTGCCAGGATAATTGATTTAGCACTACTAAATCTTCCAAAGTTTTACTAAATTTACGATTAGCAAATTCAAGCAATTGCTCTAGGGAGTAACGCTGTTCTTCAACTTTTCCAAAGTCCGAGGCGAAACGTTCTTTGAATACATCCCAATTGAAATCTTGAAAACTACGTTTGGCAAGGATTCCACACAAAGAACGAATAGAGTAGTATACTTTTGAGTACAAGCGTTCTGAATAATTACTAACAGAATACTCGCCGAGAACGGAATCATCAATTGCTTGAAAGTTGGATGTAGGGGATTTACGTGTAGCCATAAGATAGATATCTCCTAAATTTTCATTGCTCTATTGGGCGTAAGCCCACTTTCTGTTGGAGTATTTCAGTACGTTAAGTAATAGAATTACCACCAAGATGAATCATGGTAATCTGCCATTAAATCGTTAATTTCGCAGCTATGTTGGTAATCAATTTCTAACTGTTGTAAGTCTGTGTCTAATACTAGATTTTTCAGTTCTTGCATCATTTCTCTCACTTGATTTTCGTCGCTGATACCTGAGTAGTAAATTTTGATAAATTTGTCAGCCTTACTCATGAATTCTTCTAAATTTGTGACGAATATCTGTTCTGAACCAATCGCTTGAATCATGATTTTCTCCTGATAGCTAAAAGTGTGTGATGCGCGTTAGTATTCGTTTGGAAGCATTAAGACTTTTTCAACCAAGTAGAGTTTGATATGGCTTAATGGGAAATCTGTATATTCAATCTCTTGGCGTAATACTTCTTGATTGGTGTCCCACTCGCATATCAAAACAGCGGAATTGTCTTGAACTTGTAAATGCCAGATTTGGAATTCTCTTAGTCTTGGATTGGACAGTAAATTCTTTGTTTGATGTGAGGCGATCGCATCCAATAGCCAGTAACAATTGGCTTCGTGAGCTAAGTATTTTATACCATCGGTATATTTCAAACCGAGCCAGTGTTTGTAGAGAGTAGTTGAACCATAAAATTGATTTAGCTCGCTGGTTATTTCTCGTGATGTTTTCATGTTTTAAAATCTTTGATTTTACAGACTTCACTTCTTAATCGGCGTGAGCCGTAAAACAAGAACTGCTGATAATAGATACCAGCAGTTGTAAATTTTTATTAGTTATCAGAGATTTGGAGAACCGAACAATATTTTCTTATGATTCTAGGACTAGCCCTCTTAAGGTGAGTAACGAATATACGTTATTTCAGTGCTACCATCTTGAATCCTATGCTCATATTTTGGGTTTTTTGAAGATCAAAATAACCAGTCTTCGTTCTGAATTTCACTACTTTGAAAGGGCAGGGCTATTCCTAAGTATCTTGTGCTGGCTTTATGTTTATAACCAACAGTATAAGAGTTTAGAGAGTTGCAGATTTTGTTACATAAGTAGATTTATTTGTACTTACTTAATAGACGAAACCGATAAACTCAATCTTCTCAGTGGAGATGGCATCAAACCCACCAGCTTAAAAATTTTCCTTGCTGCAATATTGCTACGTGTGGAGGAATAAGAATGGAGGCGATCGGCTTATTCAGTATTTTATTAACCCTGCTGGGTTATTTATATCGTTAAGAAGTTGGCGATAGTCAGCGTATCCCAATCTCTTCGCAAGACTAATTGCATAAAGTTTGGCTCTCTCGGGTTTCTTATTTTCGATTGCTTCTGCTAGCTTTTCGGTTAGGATTACAGTAGATTCTTGATCGAGCTTTTCTTTTTGAGCTATAGCGAAAAGTCTTTGAGATTCCGCTTGTGTATCTTCAGAAGAGCCTCCTAATTGAAAAACAATTCCAGCATTACTCTCATTTCCATAGGGAGTATTTCTAAGCATTATAAAACCACATAATTGCTTATTACATGAAGGTGGTGTTAGAGGAGTAGTAAAACCATTAAAGCCATCAAAACCATTAACCTGTACTCCGTTTTGCTGGATAGATGTTGTATCCTGGGGTATAGTATTGGAACCATCAGTCTCCGTTGGTGCAGAGTTAGTTTCAGTGTCCGCGATCGCAGTACCGATTCCCGCAAAATAACATAGGCAAATTATGATTATTGATGCAAATTTTCCAAAGATATGCTGATTCATGGCTGCACCTCTTGAGAAAAGAGAGTTAGACAAATTTTTAACTATGTGATAAATTTATTGTCTTTGTTAAGTAAAAGCCGCAGCAAAAGTTTCGCTACGGCTTTTACTTCAAGATTTAGCGCGATGCGCGATCGCACAATTGAGTACCGCCTGTTGAAGCAAAGCACGATGTTCGCATTTTCGCCACATCTTCCTTGGGAATCGGCGATAGAGAAGCAACGGTATAATAGTTAACGCCTTTGAGGGTATCCCCTGAGCCATCAAGGTCAGGCAAGGTTAACGAATTGCTCGATGCCACTTGTTCTCCTTGCCAGTATCTAGCGGGTAAATTACCAACAGCAGTGCGATACATACGCCAATAGACTTTTTGACCAGACACCTTTTTTGCTTGAATGGTTAAGTCAACAGAGGGTACAGAAACACTCAATTTACTAACAGGAGATTGGAAAGTAGTAGCTTGTGGCGGTTGTGGTGACGTAGCTGTACCGTTGCTAGAAGTAAGCACAGTATTTAAAGCAGGAGATGTTTTAGTAAAACTTACACCATCAACGACTTCGTTCTGGGTAGGTAAACCGAAGTGAAGGTGAACACCGTAGCTTACTGCACAATTACGGTCTTTGGGCATATCAGCAGCAACAACACCAATTTGTTCACCTGCACGAAAATTACGGTTCTTATAGATATTGCTGGAATTGCCTTGAACATGAAATAATGTGTATTTCCTGTCACTATTTGCTTGTTGAAGCATAATTGCATGGTGGTCTGTTGTTCCTTTTGCAATACAAGACCAGACGACTGTTGAATCAACAGGTGCAAGGACTGGAGTCCCTGCTGGAAGGGCAATATCAAATGCTGATTTGCCTAAACCATCAGTGTGTAATGTCTGGGATACTTTAGCGGAGATTCCTCCTTGCCAAGGAAGTTTACCAAGAGTATTTACTGGGGCAGCACTAACATTTATTGGAAGCAGCGCGGCGGTGATTAAAGTCCCAAAGATAAATTTTTCAAGTGAAACTTGCATACTGGCTCTCCAAATATTTGGTGGGTAGATGTGTTTACTGGTTGTCTTGGCTTGATCGCCAGGACGGTTTTGATTTATCGCTCAACACTGAGTTGTGCTTTGCGATGACATACTTATAAATCGGGACAAATAACTATCCTCAATAGGGATATAAAATTCCTGTAATCCTTGCTAAATAAGCTTTTTTTAATGGGGACAGCAATGGGGATATGGGGACATCCCCATTACATCTGAGTTATAATTGTTAAAAATATAGGCATTAAAAATACATGGCTGATGGAAATTCACTAGGTGCAGATACTCAAAAACGAGCATGGGCTTTTATCTATGCTCTACTTATTTCTCCTGAAAACTGCGAAGGTAATCCAGACGATGGGGAAATAAGGATCGTGCGAGAGAATTGGAGCGATGGACGTAAAAATGGATATCCGACATTAGTTGTCAGTGCTAATAAAAAAGAATTACTTGAAGTCATTCAAAAGCAGAAAAAAATTTTAGGCAACCTCAAATTCTCTAACGAACACTTTTCTGCTATATATAATGTTTGGCTTGCAAAAGGGAAGCCGCTTAATATTCTTAAAGATTTAAGAAAAATTAAGCGTGGTTCTAAAGCAAATCTGTACCAATTTAAACTGGCTCTATGGAGTACAGTGCTAAAGGATAATGAGCTTGAATTTAAAAGGGCATGGGAAGAAGGAAAACAGCATAAAAATAGCGAATATGTTAGCTCTTCATATAATTTAATTTCAGATAAATGCCCATATAAAGGCTTGTTTGCTTTTGACAAAGAGGACGTACCTTTTTTCTTTGGACGTAAAAAATTTATTCGGACTTTAGTAAATGCAGTACAAAAACAACCTTTAGTAGCAGTTATTGGTAATTCTGGAATTGGTAAATCTTCGGTAATTCGTGCCGGACTGATTCCTGAGTTAGAGTCATCAGGAGCATGGAAGATAGCTATTTTCAGACCAACAAATAATCCTTTTTTCGGACTTGCTAAAGCATTACTCGAATTATTTGATCCAGAGATGGATACATTAGGACGAGAAATTAATGCTAAAAGATATGCAAATGATTTTAAAAATGGAAGTTTAATATTAAAAAAAATTTTAGAATCTAAATTACAAGAAATTTCAGCTAAAGAAAAAATTTTAATAGTTGTCGATCAGTTTGAAGAACTTTACACGCTTTGTTTAGAAGATGAAATAAATATTTTCCTAGATCAATTATTAGGAGCAATAGAGATAAAAAATGAAAATCCAAAACTAGATGTTGTTTTAGTTATTACCTTGAGAGCGGATTTCCATACATATGCTCTATCTCATCCAGTTTTAGGTAAAGCTTTGCAAGATTGGAAGCCAGAGACTCTACTAAAAATGAATCCAGATGAATTAAAAGAAGCTATTGAAGAACCAGCACAAATAGCGAAATTAAAAATTCAAGATGGGCTAACGCAAATTATCCTAGAAGCTGTTAAAAATAATCAAGGTGAATTGCCCTCGTTAGAGTTTACCTTAGAAAAATTATGGGAAAAACGTAGCGATGGTCAATTAACAATTTCCGCGTACCATGAAATTGGCGGAGTTAAGCAAGCCTTAGCTAATCATGCTGAAACTGTCTATAACCAACTAAATGACACAGAAAAGAAGCAAGCTCAACATATCTTTACTCAATTGGTGCGCTTTGGAGAAAATACAGATGATACTCGTCGTCTAGCTACCCTTGATGAAATTGGCTCGGAGAACTGGGGTTTAGTAACTAAATTAACTGGTGTAGAACGTGATTTAAAAGCTCGTTTGGTGATTACAGGAAAAGATTCTAAAGAACAACCAACTGTTGAGGTAGTTCATGAAGCTTTAATTAAAGGATGGGAACGCTTACGAGAATGGATGGAGGAAGACCGGGAATTTAGAAAATGGCAAGATCGGTTACGTAGCGAAAAAGATATCTGGGAAAATAGTGGTCGAGATAATGGTGCTTTGTTACGAGGGGCTTTACTGGTAGAAGCAGAGAAATGGTTGCAAGAAAAAAGTGATGGTGTTACTAGCCAACAAGAAATTGAATTTATCTTAGCCTGCCGTCAGCATCAAGAACAACAAGAAATTGAGCGAATCGAAGAATTACTAACTTTATCTCAAAAAGAATTACAGTTAAAACAACAGTTAAGTTCTTTGGTTATTGCTGTTAAAGCTGGTGTCAAGTTAGGCAATATTCAAGAACCAACTGATAATTTAAAGAGAAATATTATTGAAAGGCTACAGCAAGCAAGTTATGAAATTAACGAGCATAATCAATTTGTAGGTCATCAAGGAGAAATTAGCGATGTTGCTTTTAGCCCTGATGGTCTAATAATTGCTTCAGTCAGTGACGACTGTACTATCAAGCTTTGGAGCTTAGATGGTAAACTATTGAATACCTGTAGAGGACATACGGATCGGATTTATAAAGTTACTTTTAGTTCCAATAGTCAAATGATCGCTTCTGCTAGTGCTGATGCAACTGTAAAATTATGGACTTTATATGGGGAGCTTTTGGCAAACTTAGAAGGACATAGTGATTGGGTATGGGGAGTAAGTTTTAGTCCTAATTGTGAGATAGTTGCTTCTGCTAGTTCTGATAAAACCGTAAAATTGTGGACTTTAGATGGCGAGCTTTTGACAACCTTAGAAGGTTCAGAAGGACATAGCGATCGGGTGCATGGGGTAAGTTTTAGTCCCACAGAAGCAATTGTTGCTTCTGCTAGTTTTGATAAAACCGTAAAATTGTGGACTTTAGATGGGGAGCTTTTGACAACCTTAGAAGGACATACCGATCTAGTTTATGAAGTAAATTTTAGCCCCAATGGTCAAATTGTTGCTTCGACTAGCTCTGACAAAACCGTGAAATTGTGGACTTTAGATGGAAAGTGTTTGAAGACCCTACAAGGACACAGCGATCGGGTTTATGGAGTGAGTTTTAGTCGTGATGGTAAAATTATTGCTTCTAGTAGCTCTGACAAAACCGTGAAATTGTGGACTGTAGATGGAAAGTGTTTGAGAACCCTACAAGGACACAGCGATCGGGTTTATGGAGTGAGTATTAGTCCGGATGGTAAAACTATTGCTTCTAGTAGTTCTGACGAAACCTTGAGATTATGGACTTTAAGTGGAACACTTTTGAGAATCTTAGAAGGACATACCGATCGGGTGCATGAAGTCAATTTTAGTTCTAATGGTCAAATTATTGCTTCCACCAGCGCCGACCAAACTGTAAAATTATGGACTCAGGATGGAAGGCTTTTGAAGACCTTAGAAGGACATAGCGATCGGGTTTGGGGGATAAGTTTTAGTTCTGATGGTAAAACTATTGCTTCTGGCAGCTTTGACAATACAGTGAAATTATGGGCTTTAGATGGGACGTTTTTGAGAACCCTAGAAGGACATCTTGATTGGGTTTACGAAGTAAGTTTTAGTCCCAAAGAAGCAATTGTTGCTTCTGCTAGCGCAGACAAAACTATAAAATTATGGACTCAGGATGGAAGGCTTTTGAAGACCTTAGAAGGACATAGCGATCGCGTTTGGGGAGTAAGTTTTAGTCCTGATGGTAAAACTATCGCTTCTGCTAGCGATGACAAAACAATTAAGCTATGGAATCGAGATGGCATTTTGAGAACTTTTGAAGGACACACAGATCGAGTTAGGGGAGTAAGTTTTAGCCCTGATGGTATGATAATTGCTTCTGCTAGCGATGACAAAACAATTAAGCTATGGAATCAAGATGGGGCATCGCAAACCCTAGCAGGGCATAGAGATCGAGTCAATGGGATAAGTTTTAGCCCTGATGGTCAAATGATTGCTTCCGCGAGTGATGATAAAACAGTTAAGCTATGGAATCGAGATGGCATTCTCTTGAGAACTTTTGAAGGACACACTAATCGGATTTTAGGAGTAAGTTTTAGCCCTGATAGTAAGATAATTGTTTCTGCTAGTGATGATAAAACAGTTAGACTATGGCGTATTGACCCCGAAGATTTAATTTTAAACCTTGATGCTAAGTTAAATAATTTACTACAAAAAAGTTGTAATTGGATTAGGAATTATCTCAAAACAAACTCTAATGTTAGCGAAAGCGATCGCACACTCTGTGACAAAATTTGCTCTTCTCCATAATGCCTATCAAGATATCAGCGAGAAAGATTCTAAAATGGTAAATTTCTGCTTTCGAGTCAAACATTTGTATGAGCAATGGAAAACAAGATAAATCTTACACGTACCTAAATTTATATTACTCAAGCTCATCTGGAAAAAACGCTGCATCTGCTGCTTCAACTGTATTCACAACTAAGGCTCTATCAAGGAATTCGTTACGACGTTCGCAAGATGTTTCAGCTATCAACAAGCAGCCGTGACAAGCTGAACCATGAAGGAAGCGTTCTTCTTGAGTATCATCGGGCTTGTGTTGAGCGCAAACGGGGTCATTTGAACATAAACGTCCGAATTCGATGGCTGCTGCTAAATGGTGTTCGATGCGCTTTCCTACTTCTACTAATCCCCCTAAAGTACCTTCGGAACCTGAAGTTCCGGTATAGAGTAAAATACCGTAGCCGGAATCACCTGCATATATGCGTTCGCGGATGGAACTTGCTGCATATCCGCATTCGAGGGAAACTGTTGTAATGAGGAGATGGGAAAGCGAATGCAGCATTATATAAGGTAAACCGGGAAATTTTGCATCATCTTCTGTAATTCCCCGACGCTGACACCATTGTTTAAAGCCGTTGAGTAATTCAATTCCTCTATTTTTTACAGATTCCTGTTGTCTCCAACTATCAATGGCTGACTTTTGAAAAGCAATAAAAACTCCTTCTCCTTTATTTTCGATCGCAGGAACCCAGTTCGATTCGATATCTAAGGTAGCGCGACGTACTTCTAAGGATAATTCGCCATCAATATCTGGCATTTCTGCTTCAAATCTTGTAAAACCAATTTGAGCAATAACTTCGCGCAGCCGATGCACTAATACTATTCGTTCAATACGGGAGCTAAGGCTTGGCTTTAAGTTATCAAGTTTACGAACGCGAGCATAAAAATCGCCTTCAGGAACATCTTCACCGATTTCTGTGGGACTTGATAATAAAGCTTCGATTTCTACTTGTTTAATGCTTTTGATCTGGGATGTTTCTCCTTGCAAACGTCGTTGCACTTCTGCCCAAACAACTTGATCGCTAAATCCTTCTAATGCATTTGCTACTTTATGCTTGCGACGTTCTTTACCTATTTCCGAGGCATCTTGGCAATATTGTAAAAAGTCTTCGTAAACTAAGCTTACGGCATCTTTGAGTTTTTGGTCGGAATCGGGAATTGAAATAACGCTCAATGCTTGAGCAAAATATGCGTTACTTGCAGAGCGAACCAGTAAGCGATTCTTCTCGCGCCCTTTACCATCAATAACGGTACAAATTTCTGAAGCAGCTTGTCCTAACCAAGGACGCTCTCCTTTACAAAAACCAAGAATTCCAGGAATGGTAGCATCGGAAAGAGGACGACGTTTTTTGCATTGCTCGCACCTCACAAAAATATCGGCGAAGTCGTTTCCGGTTCCTCCTTCATCTAACCATAATTGAGCAGGACAATTACTACGGCAATCGGGATTGGCGAAAAGATACCAGTCAATGTCACTTATATGGCCGTTTAAACAAGCTTGGACGAAACGTACTGGAACAACGGAATGTTTTTTCCTCAGTTGACTCAAATATTTTCCCTGTACTAAACGTACCCAAGGTATCATCGGTCTTGTTTGATACTCTTTACTATTCGCAGATATCCACTTTTCATCGGCAATTTGGGCGACGAACCAAGTCGGAAATGTAAATGCTTTAACACCCGTGCGCGGTGCTGCGGGGTCTTGTTCGGCGGCAGGTGGTGCGTACATATCAATTCTAGCAACACCCAAAAGCTGGGATACTCTGGCAGCAAGACGGTCTTCGTAAATTGGTTGGTTGCGGTATCCCTGCCAGTGATTTAAACCGCTAATTAATACGGAATAATTCGGTAAATCTACCATTGAACCGGGACCAAAAGTAGATAAAACTTGCGAACTGCGGATTTCTCCGGAAGGTTGTTTCTTCTGTGCCATTATTCCTCTTCCTCGATATTATTAGGATTAACTACCCAAAGATTGACTACTGGTTCGACATCTCGCAAACTACGTTGAGCTTTGAATTTTTGGGCTTCGGGTTTTTGATTTTTTAATTCTGGGTCGAGAAAGTTGTAAAGCAACGGAGGAGCGGAACCTACTTCCTGTTGGTATTGTAGTTGTCCTTTCTCAGTGGCAATTGACTCCCAAGCATTTAAAAGGTCGATGACGCGACTTCTAATTTGATTCCGTAGGTTTTGGGCTGCGATCGCATCTAATTCTGCGTCATGCATTTCGGCTCGTTGGGCGATAATATCGGCAACAATATCTAATTGCTGACGATGTTGGGCAATATCGGCTGCCCTTATTGGTGCCGTCATCTGTTGATTTCCTAACCTAGCTAAGGCAACGGTAATACCAGCAATTCCTCTGTCTACAGCACGAGGAGAAAATGGGGTAACGCTGGTAGCTTCCACATCGCGGTAAAATGCAGCGTGCCAGGTTTGAAAGCGTTCGTAATGCGAGCGATCGCGGGGTCGATGAATGTTGAGTAATGTTACGACTAAACCCGGTTTGTTTTCATCTCTTCCGACGCGACTGGTAGCTTGAATATATTCGGATGCAGTTTTGGGTTGTCCCAATACAACCATCAAACCCAAACGGGTAATATCTAAACCCACGGAAATCATGTTGGTGGCAAGTACTACGTCTACTCGTTCGCTTTCATGGAAAGGTTGTTGCAAGCGTCTTTTGGTTTCTGCGACTTTACTCGTACTGACGCGAGAAGTAAGTTCGCAGGGTTCGTCATCAATTTTACGGTTCGCGAACAATCCCGATGCTTCGTTTTCGCGTTTTCTAGCACCGTAACCGTATAAACGAGAATTGACCTCATCTTCAACGATGCGGCGGCTTCCTCCCAATTCTCGCAGCGAATTAAAGTATCCTAAAAGGGTCATGTAAGGGTCGGCTGGATTATCAAGATTTTTCTTTCCTCCTGCTGCTTCCCAGGCTTTTTGTGATGCACCTAGAAGTGCTAAATATGTCCTGAGTAAAACAACTTTCAAACTACGTCCTTGGGCTGCAACTCCTACGTAAGTGCGGGGATTGCGTTCTTCTACGGTAGCGGTTTTAGCAAAGAATGAATCGCGACGATTTGGTCCTGGAGGTGGAAAAACATCAACTCGATCGCGTCCGAAAAGTCCCCGTATTTGTTTGGTTGCTCTTCTGACGGTTGCGGTGGAAGCGATGATTTTAGGACGAATCGTCTTACGATCAATTTCTCTACTGCTCAAAGCATCAATAGCGGTTTCATATAATCCTGCCATTGTTCCTAATGGTCCCGATATTAAATGTAATTCGTCTTGAATAATTAAATCTGGTGGCAGAAGTTTACCTTTATCTAAAGGATGTCCTTGCAAAGTACTATCGGCAGCACCATAAAAACCATCTCCGTTGCTGTAATGAGTAACTCGACCGAATAAAGCAGCAGTTTGACCAATCCAAGGAAGGTTGGCGAATTTGTCAATGGTAGCGATGATAAAGCAAGGTAAGCGGCGATAAATTGCTTCATCAACCGCTACGATGGGTAAGGACGCATTTCCTCTAAATACACATTGCTGTTGACCATTTTTGTGACGCTTGCGGTTGCAGCAGCTAACGCGGAGGTTCGCGGGTTGGTCGGAATTGGGCAGGAGTTGAAACGAATTGGCATTAAATCTTTCTCCACACCAAGGACAATTTTCTAAAGGAATCGGTGAGGGTTTGCTTTTGCTATCGTTTTGAAATGCGATTGTCCGAGCGCGAGCGGAATTTTGGTCGCCGTCGCCTTTTTTACCCATTTTATTGGGTGTAGCGGTCATTCCCACCCATAAACCGATTTCAAAGGGATGATAGCCAAGTTTTTCGGGATTGTTTTGCCGTTCTAATTCTAAAGCACAAACCAGCGTTGCAGCTCTTCCTAACTGGTCAAGGGTTAACAATCTGAGGGTGTAGCGCATCAATACGCTTAAACCAGCAGAGTTGATTCCCGGATTTGTCAGACGGCGTAGAACTAAGGTAAAAGCCGCAAGTCCTAAATATGCTTCTGTTTTACCTCCACCTGTAGGGAAAAACAGCAAGTCAACTAATTCTCTATCGGAATGCAAAGGATTGGCGATTCCGGCGATATTCATTAATAAAAAAGCAAGTTGAAACGGTCGCCATTTCGGTGGTGATAATTCATCAGGAGACTTATCCGTATCGTGAGTAGAACGCTGACGAATAGAAGTGGCGATCGCCCGGTTAGCAATTTGAAATGCTTCTAATACTTTGGAGTCATCCAGGGCTTGTAATCCCGATGCAATTCTATATGAAGCAATCTCGGCTCGGTTTAGTAGTTCTTTGGCAATTTTTTCTCGGTGAGGAGATGCGGTAGGGATGTGACTTCTTTGTTCGGCAATCCAAACAGTATAATTATTAACCATATTGCCCAACATATTGCGTACCGTTTCCGCATCGGGAGCTTTGGCGATCGCTTCCATACCCAACTCGACATTTTCAACTTTAGCTGCAACAACTTTTTCCACATCAGCAGTGGGTATCCAAGCAGTACAAATTTGATTGCAGCTATTATCCGGGTTCAAATGAGCAACAGCCGATACATTATGTCCGACAACATATTCATAGACAT
The DNA here is from genome assembly GCF_015207665.1 of Plectonema cf. radiosum LEGE 06105. GTDB lineage: Bacteria > Cyanobacteriota > Cyanobacteriia > Cyanobacteriales > Nostocaceae > Rivularia > Rivularia radiosa_A. The sequence continues at coordinate 32,159 of NZ_JADEWL010000047.1, read as the reverse complement.
CCCGGTATTGTAATTCCGCAACACTTTCATCCCAATCATCACCGCTTTGTCCTCTGGGATTGGGACGAGGGACAAAAGATTCGCTACTATCAACAGTAAGTTGAGCTTGGAATATATAACCAATATCTCGTTCTTTATTATCTTTTACAGGACGACGATTATTGACTAAAAATAAAGCGATCGAACGACTACCCGGTGGTAAGCAGCTAGAAGAATTTACCGAACGGTTGGTGATAATTAAATACAGTCCATTACTGCGGGGAATTTCGTATTTATAAGTTTTATATTTAGTTTGATTTTTAACAGTTAGAGAAGTATCTAAAGGAATTTCTAATTCAGCTTCACAGGGAGTTCTTTTCCAACTACCAGAAGTACGGCTTTGTAAAACGGTTTCAGCTTTCTCTTCTTTCTCTTCCGGGATTGGGGAATAATCTCCCCACTGTACGGTGACATTTAACTTTGACGTATTTTGATTAACTAAGAAACTTAATCCCATTGAAGAAGGAAAGAAAGCTTTACGAGCCGAAGCAGCTTCCGGGGTATTTTCATCATCTCCCGTCGCACTCCTACTACCATCTCGATCTAACTCCTCATTTCCTGCATCATCCGAACGTTGTTCTATCGAAGCTTCATAAGGAACCAAAAAACCCGTGAGATACCACATTGAAGGAGGTTGGTAGAGAATTTCCTCCACTCGTTCAAAATCCGATGGTTTTGGCCCGACTAAATCAATTTGCAAAGCATCAATAAGACACCTTCTGATATCAGCAGGAGTAGTAGCGGTCATAGCGTATTGCTTTTAACTCCTTTACGTAAACTTAACGAGCAATTAACAGTCTATATCATGTTGCCGGAAGTGAGTGAAAGTGTCAAATAATACTTTTGGTATTTTTTTTGATGTAACGGTTTAATTGAATTATGTTTCAGTTATGGAATAGTTGGGGATTAGATGGAGAATTTAGCCAGGGATTAGCCGGAATTAAGCTGGGAATTAGATGGGGAATAAAATTCCAGGTTTTAACCACAAGTTAGCCGGGGAATAAAATTCCCCGTCTCAAAGCGAAAGTCGTCTTAAGACGACTGAATTCAAATGTTGTGCTTTAATAAATTCTTTTTCAGTCCTCTTTCAGAGGACTTTTACTATTAGACGGGGAATTCGATTCCCCGGCTTGGGTTGGATGGGTAAATCATTTTTTTTCGGTTGCGATTAAATGGAAATCAAATTCCGCAGCTTTGATTAAATGGGAAACCAAATTCCCTGACTATTTATAATATAATAAACATAAATAATTTGTTTATAGTCATGAGTAAAATAAGCCCCATGTGTTAGTTTTATTCGTAATAATTAAAAGCTTATAAAACAATAATTTAATAAATAGGGGATATCTGTAGCTCAAAAAAAACTATAATTTAAAGAAGAACAATCCGGGTGTAATAGTGAGTATAGATAATGTCTGCAAAATATTAGCAGAAAAATATCCTGATGATTTTGCTCGGTGGCTAATAGAGGCAGAATCATCAGCTAAAGTATTGAAAACAGAATTGAGTATTGAACCAATACGCGCAGATTCTGTGACGTTTCTACAAACAATAAGCAGAATTTTGCATATTGAATTTCAAACTTTAACTAAATCTACCCCTCCAGTTCCCTTTCGGATGTTGGATTATTTTGTGAGATTAGTCCGACAATATAATGTTCCAATCACACAAGTAGTCATCTTCTTGCAAGAAACAAATAACGAAATCGCTTTCACTGAAGAATATGTCAACGAAATGACATCCCATCGCTACCGAGTCATACGAATGTGGGAGCAAGATTCTACCATGTTTCTTGATAACCCAGCATTGTTACCTTTAGCACCTTTAACCCGAACAGATTCCCCCGAACAGCTACTATCCCAGGTAGCCCAAAATGTTGCTAAAATTCCTAGTAGAGAGTCAAGACAAGAGATAGCTGGGTATACAGAGATTTTAGCCGGGTTAAAATTTAAGAAAGATTTAATTCGTCAGTTTTTAAGCGAGGAAATTATGCGAGAGTCAGTTATTTACCAAGATATAGAACAAAAAGGAAAGCAGAAAGAAGCGCTTTCGTTCTGTATGCGCTTACTTAATCAGCGTTTTGGGGATTTGGAATCATCCATTGTTGAGAAAGTCAATGTTTTACCTGTTGAAAAATTAGAAGCTTTAGGTGTAGCTTTGTTAAATATTTCTGAAATTGATGATTTGATAACTTGGTTGGAAGAAAATAATACTCCACAGTAGTTTTTTAGGAGCATTAGTCATTTCTTAAAGTAATTAATTGCTAAAAGTAACTTTTTCTAAATGCACGTTTGTAGTTCCTTGTGCGTGATGTTGTTTTTGATTTTTAACATAAGCTAAAGCTTGTTCAAGTTGTTTGCTACCTAAAGAAAAAATACCATATCCTTCTTGCCAAGAGAATTTAGTCAAATTTGGATTCAAATCTTGATTCAAATAACGAGAACTACTACCTTTAATTTTTTTGACATATTCGGAAATGGCAAGAGTAGGAGGTATGGAAGCAATTAAATGAATATGATTTTCAGTACCACCGATTCCATGAACTATACAATTCAAAGCCGTTGATTTACCGATAATATAGTTATAAAGTTCTATTTCGTGTTCTGGTTTAATTAAATCTTGGCGTTGTTTCGTTGCCCAAACGATATGATAATAAAGCCGCCACAGAGACATATAGTTGTTTGAATTTTTTTTTAATCTATTTACATATATATGGTTCCCAGATTGGTGGGGAAAATAGCTAGGGAATCGTCAAAATTTTAAAAATAGCCAGAATAGCCAGAATAGCTAGAATAGCCAGGGAATAGCCAGGGAATAGAATTCCCTGTCTTAAAGCGAAAGTCGTCTTCAGACGACTGAATAAAAAAATCTCACGGTTTAATTGAATTGTTTTTTAGTCCTCTTTCAGAGGACTTTTGCTATTAGACGGGGAATTCCATTCCCCGGATACAATTCGCTGTAAAACCCGAAATTCCATTCCCCGACTACAATTGCGACGGAAAACCCGAAATTCCATTCTCCGGCTATAATTTGACACGAAACCTATCGTAGCCGGGGAATCAAATTCCCCGTCTCAAAGCGAAAGTCGTCTTAAGACGACTAAATTAAAATGTTGCGGTTTAACAAAACTCTTTCCTAGTCCTTTTTAAAGGACTTCTGCTATTAGACGGGGATTTCTAATCCCTGGCTACTCAAAGACGACTAAATCAAAACATCCCAACCAAAAATCACTCCATCACCTCATCAAATCCCGCAATCATCGGCTCATCTTTCTTCTCTTTCCCTTTACCCGTTTTCTTCCCCTTCCCTTTACCCGCTTTCTTCTTCCCCTTCCCCTTCTCTTTACCACCAAGTTCTTCCGCAATAGCTCTTTCTTTATTAAGTACGAGCAGACGTGCTAAAACATCGTCGTGTGTTTCTTCATTCCAACGGTAGCGATAGGGTTTTTTCTTTTGTTTCCTTCCCCCCTCTGTTTGATTGGGGGTGAAGTTATCGTCTTCATCTTCGTAATCAAGCAAGAATTCGCATTCTGTAGGAATATCCGTCCAACCGTAAGCTTCGAGTACTGCTTTATCCATTTGGGTATGGAGTTCCCGGAGTTTGATGATTTCGGGGTGGTTTTCTTCGGGGTTGTGGAAGCGGTTGTAGGTTTCGGTTAATCCTTGGTTGTTACGAACCATTAATTCGGCGCGGTATTCGTAGTATTCTTTTCCTGCTGCTTCTAGTTTGGGGTTGGTTTCCCAATTTTCCGGGAAGGGGAAGGTTTGAAAGCCATCGCTGGGAGTATAGCGTAAACCATCTCCTAATGTTGAGCAGAAAAATCTAGCCCAAATTTCATGAACACGGGATTGCATTATATAGAAAAAGCTATATCTTGTTTCTGCAAAAACATTAATATAGTGTGCATATACCCAGTTTGAAGGTAAAAAAGCAAATGCTAAATGTGTGCTTACTTGAGAATTAACTAACACACGTTCGAGAGGTGCGATCGCCTTAAATAAACCTGACGTATATCTGCCCCAAAGCCACCAATTATTTTTACGTCGTTTAGCATCAGCATTATTACCTAGCTTATCACGTTCAGGCTTAACCTTCTCTTCTACAATCCCCATCAAATCGGAATATTCTCGCGCTTCATCTTCGCTCATCTCCCCAAAATTAATTACATAACGATGATGAGCATGAGTTGGACTGCTATTTACTTCTTCCCCACCAATATAAGGAAAAATTCTCTCGGCATTTTTTGCATCTTTCTCAATTAAACGATGCATTTCCTCAATAGAAGTTGCTTCTGGTTTGGAATCATCAAAGGTAAAACCCATTCCCAAAACATAGCTTCCGATAAAACTTTTATTTGCATTTTCTAAAAGCACCTGGGGATTTTCATTTCCCCCAGCATGAAATAGAAAAGCCGAAATTAAATCAACTTCCCTTCCATCTAAAATCTTTATTCCTGGATAAATTCCCTTCAATACATTCACAACGCTGACAACAACCGCAGCTTGTCCCACCCATTTCATGCGTTTTTGAGCATGATAAATCGTTCCCCCATGCTGACAAATCCACCTCAAACCAGTGCTGCGAGTATCACCTTGAGCAATAGTATTTGTAGCAATTAACCCAAATGCTCCACCTTCACGCAATAAATCAAAAGCACGACGAAAGAAAAATGCTACCAAATCCGAATTACCGTGAGATTCGGGGAAAACTTCTTTTAACCAATCCAGATAACCGGGTGCATTAGCGCTAATTGTGGTATTTTTCCCTGCAAACGGCGGATTTCCGACAATAGCATCAAATCCAGATTTCCCAACATCAAAAACCTCTGGATATTCAATATCCCAGTTAAAGGGAATAATACATTGATTGCTGCGACGTAGTTTTTGAGAAATCCCCTGTATTGACGATAAATTCTGCGTTTCTACATCCGTTGTTTGATATCGCCATTTTCTCACTAACTCTGCAAACTCCCTTTCCTTCTCTTCCCGCTCCTTCTTATTACTCCCTGCAAAAAACGCAGCAATTTTGACATCACCAGTTAATCGAGCTTCCCGTAATTCTTGTTCCACATCAAGCAGACGCAAACGTTTTTGATCGTAATCAGCATCGCTGCGGTTATCGTTGGCTTGAATTTGGGTTCTTAAATTCCGCGCTTTATCAATTTTCTCTTTCAATAAAGTTAATAAAGGTAAATCGTAACTAGCATCCTTACCAAAAGAACCGATTTGCGCCTTAGTTAACCCTACCAAAGAATCCCCACACTTCAACGCATGATCGAGAAACGTAAACGGATAATCCTTCGCTAAAGTCACCAACCATAAAGATAACTTCGCCAAATTCACCGCAAACGGATTTTTATCAACACCATACAAACAACGTTGAGCGACAAGACGACGGGCTAATAATATTGGTTCGACATCACCGTTGGTAATTGATTGGTTTTGTTGAGAAGAATTTTCGGAAATATTATCAGTCGTCTTCTGTAGCCAGGGATTTAGCCAGGGATTAGAAATCCCTGTCTCATAGCATAAGTCTTCTGAAGAAGACTGGGAGAGATTTTGGGTAATATTATTAGTCCCCGGTAGCCAGGGATTGGAAATCCCTGTCTCATAGCTTTCGTCTTCTGAAGAAGACTGGAAGAGATTTTGGGTAATATTTTGATCATTATCAGTCCTCTTTAGAGGACTTTTGCTTTTAGACGGGGAATTCGATTCCCCGGCTGATGGATGGCTGTCAAACCCCGAATTCGATTCCCCGGCTGAAGATTGGCTGTCAAACCCCGAATTCGATTCCCCGGCTGATGGATGGCTGTCAAACCCCGAATTCCATTCCCCGGCTGAAGATTGGTTCTTAAACCCCGAATTTGATTCCCCAGCTGATGGGTGGCTGTCAAACCCCGAATTCGATTCCCCGGCTGAAGATTGGTTCTTAAACCCCGAATTTGATTCCCCAGCTGATGGGTGGCTGTCAAACCCCAAATTTGATTCCCCGGTTTTAATATCGCTGTCAAACCCCGAATTCGATTCCCCGGTTTTAATATCGCTGTCAAACCCCGAATTCGATTCCCCGGCTTTAATATCGCTGTCTAACCCCGAATTCCATTCCCTGGCTGATGTATGGTTTTCAAACCCCGAATTTGATTCCACAAGATGAATTTCGTTATCAAACCCCGAATTTGATTCCCCATCTAATTCCGATTCCCGATTCCAAGCTTCCACCAGCTTCTCAGCCAGTTGACGACAGGTTTCCACCAAAAAAGCACCGGAACCCATCGCTAAATCGCAAATTTTCAACGATAATATCTGTTCCGATGTCGGATGTTCTCCCAAACCTTCTAATACCGGACGCAAAGTTTTTTCTACAATTGGTTGGGTTAATTTACGGGGTGTGTAGTGAGAACCCGTTCTTCTTCTTTCTTCCCCCGGTTGCAAATACAGCGAACCTTTTAATAATAAATTGGAAGTTCTAGCAGAAACTTTTCTATCTAATGCTGCTACAAATTCTTCCGGTGTTTTCGCTGTTTTTATCTCTATAGCGACTTTACCCGCAACCTTACAATCTGCGTCTTGTAATATTTTTGCCCTGTCACCCGGTTTTGCTGCTAAAATTTCATCAACGTTGACCACAACATCTTTCGGACGTACAGCAATGGAAGTTCCGCGAGCAATTTCCACCTCATAACCCATAATCGCTTCGTACACGGAACCGATTTGTTCTACGTCTAAGGAACGATAAGATAAACGTTCCCCATCCAAAACCAAAAGATTTTGCAATACCCGATAAATTACGCCGTCGGGAATCCGTGGTGGTTCAATCCAACCAAATTCACTGTAATGACTGTTCTTACTTCTTCCTTCTAAAAACGGATATTCATCGGGGTCAAATAACTGTCCGTGACGTGCGGGTAAATAAGCTTCCGTACTACCACCACCATCGTAAACTAATCTGACCAAACTTAATAGCCAAGCCCAAGCACCATATCTTTGATTCATCGTATCGGGATAGCTGCTTTCATCTTCCCGCAATCTTTCATATAATCCAGTAACAGAATAGTTTCTTTGATAAATATCATCTCCTGGCATTAATCCTTGGTCTTCTGCATAAAGCAAAAATACCAACCGCATCAAAGTTGTAATTAATCCCCCATAAATATGTTGCGGTTCGCTACGAGCAATTTCTCCCAACAACTTACCGTTAACACCAGCATCAGCAATTTGAAATCCCCGCAATAATTCCCAAAGTGCATCAAGTACCTGATTTGCCAGTTTATTAGAAACCTCAGCTTGATATTCGCGACTATCGCTAAGTAACTTTGGTAAACGACGCTGAGTAGGGACATTAAATAACCTATCCTGTCCCAAAAGCATATCCAAAGCCGCCAATATTGACCGTCCCGACACCTCGCACATCGCTTGTACCGGAAAAGTCAAATGTCCCGAAGATTCACCTGAAGGAGCATAAACCAGCCGCAAACGAGTACCGTTAAACAAAATCCCGATAGGAATATTCGTCTCCCGCAACAAACGCTCAAATTTTTCCTGTACTGTCGCTTTCCAACCGCTTCCCTTTTCTAACCTTGGTTCTACCCCATCCAAATCCAAACCCGGTGCAACTTCCTTAACCAGCATCAACCAACCATCGCTATCTGGGTCGGGTACTGCATAACTTGGCTTCAGTGTTTCTCCGTAATCAGTGAGTACAACTTCTAACTTTTGCGGTAACGCACCACCTGACATTGTGCCAAGCAAATCTTCCGGCATCCACTCCAAAACCTGCTCAGTAAAAGCCGCAAAATCCTTAATCCATAGGACTTCCTTAGAATTTAAATTGGGAATTGGGTCATAACAAATAATCTCAGTAAGCCTAGTTTGTAATTCTACAGCCTTACCTCGGTTAACCACAGCTTGCGCCTTAATTAAAGCCGGAGGGGATACTACTAATCCAACTGGTTGTAGAAGTCCCAACCATTCTTTATGTCGCCAAGTTTCGATGTCGTTTGTCATGGTTTTGCTAATGGGTAATTGGGATTTCGGGTTTTGTTTTTAGGGGTTTGGGTTGGGAATTGGGATGTTGGGTTTTTAACGGTTTGGGTTGGGAATTGGATTTTGGGTTTTGTTGATAGTGGTTTGGGTTGGAATTGGGATTTTGGGTTTTGTTGATAGCGGTTTGGGTTGGAATTGGGATTTTGGGTTTTGTTGATAGCGGTTTGGATTGGAATTAGGATTTTGTTTCCACATCCGCTCGTTTTGTCCCCCACAATCGCCGGTTTTATCCCCATAACCGCCGGTTTTGTCCCCACATCCGCCACCGCCAGGGATTGAAAATCCCTGTCTAATAGCTAAAGTCCTCTGAAGAGGACTAGGTAAGCTTTTTAGTCTTCTTTAGAAGACTTTTGCTTTGAGACGGGGAATTTTATTCCCCGGCTAAAACTTGTGCTTGAAACCGGGGATTGCATTCTCTCCTCAACTCGAAACCGGATACAAATAAACCAATCCCACGGGTTCTACCCTGTCAGCTTTCACCCGATAACCCTTCTCAATTCGTTCCGGCTCGTCAATGATTTCCTTCTCTAGTTCCCCTACTCGAATTCGCCAATGTCGCCTATCTGCTTCCAATTGGCGCAATTCATCTGTATTGAATAAAGAAAGCTGATGCACTTGATATTGCTTTTCTTGCTTGAGAATGCGATCGCGCTGTTCTTCTAGCAGCTTTTTCATTTCTTTGGCTTCTTTGATACCGCGTTCTGCGAGTTTTTTCTTAGCTCTCTCGGTTAAGGTATCAGCGCGTTTTTCTAAATGAGGAATTAAGTCTTCGACATCCCTGGCTGCATATTCTTTAAAGCGTTGTTTGATTGATTCAGAAACCTTTGTTAAAGCTGGGGTTGCTAAACAATCTTCCAATTCTTGTAAAACGTCTTTCTTCTCAGTTTCAGTCAAAGGTCGTAACTTCCCTCTCCCCCGCGCTTCTGGAGCAATCCATTCTGCTGCTACTGCAATAATTTCATCGTGAAGTCTCGCAGCTCCTTCTCCGTACAACGACAACCTTCCCAAAGCGATAACTTTCGGCACCGGGTCATCCGTCAAACATACGCAAGCGCGGGTCAATTCATCATAAAGAAAACCTTGTGATAAAAAGCGTCCCAACAATCGTTGCACCATCCGGTGTTCTAAATGCAGGTGTACAACTTTACCGTCTAAAGTACCGGGGTCACGGAACACTACCGGACGAATTTCCGTTTCTTTCCTCCAATCCCACAACTTTTGTTTTTTCTGACGGGGAGGTCTTAATGTATCCAAAGTATTAGCCCATGTCGGGTCCGTTCCCGCTTTTTCATCCAATGCAGGTAATACCCATCTCGCACTATTTGGGTCTTTTACCGCTTCTTGCGAGTTCAACGGTTCTAAAGGTTTCGCTCCCATAATTTCCAAAGAAGCACATAAAGCATTACGGAAGTGTCGCTCGTCCAAACCCAACCACCTCCGAGAATCTCGCAACATATCTTCAAGTTCTACCTGTTGCTGATATAGTTTTTGATTGCGGACTCGAACGGCTTCCAATTCTTCCTTAATTGCGGAACCTTTAATTACCAACTCTTCACTACTACACTCAGCAACATTAATCGCTTCAGTTAAATCCTGCTCTTGTTCAGCCCGAATCCCTTGATCGAGTAACTTAGAAATATTCTTTTCCACCACCGGAGAAAGACTACCCAACTCTTGCTGAATAGTCGCCGTTTTCCGCACCAACACATCTAACACTCGGTCTTCAGAACGTTGGGGGAAGACAAAATAATGACACCTTACTACTGCTTCCCTCTGTAATTTTCGGTCAATTCTACCGTTGCGCTGCTCCATTCTGCTGGGGTTCCACGGTACATCAAAGTGGAATAAATCGGCGCAGTGATTTTGTAAATTCACCCCTTCGCGAGCTGCATCTGTCGCAATCAAAATTCTCAAAGGATGCTCTGATGGTTCCGTATTAAATGCAGCTTTGATAGCTTCCCGCCTATCATCTCCCATTCCCCCATGAAAAGTATCGATGCGTTGATTTTCAAGATGGGAATTAGCGATCGCACTTGATAACTGCTGCACTAAGTAGCGTTTCGTATCCGTATATTCAGTAAATATCAAAACGCGGCGATGGTTCCAAGCTGCACCAGCTTTACCCAAATCGGGACAAAGATTTTGACGAATCCAATCTACCAACAGATCAATTCTGCCATCTGCTTGATAGCGAGCCATTGCAGCAATTTGACTCATTTCTTCAAGCAACTCCAATTCCCGTTGAGTAATCCCCGAAACAGCATTTTTGGTTGCAGCTGTCATTTGAGAATCTTCCTCAGCTTCCACCTCGGCTTCCGAAATCTCAGCACGCTCGTCATCAGAACCGGGAGTTTGTAAAAGTAAGGGATAATTCCTCAAATTCTCTTTATTTGCAACTTCCCTTTCCTGCTTTCTAGCTTTTTCAATTGCATTTTGATGCACTTTCAAAGTGCGAGCAAAGGCTTCAATACAAGAAAGCAAGCGTTTCTGCAAAGAAGTAATTACCAACATCGCAGTATTTTGGGCTGACTTAGAAACGTCCTGAAGACGCTCCTCCCGCAAACTGCGATATTCCTGCAATAAAATAGATAGCCTTAATTCCGGAGCATCTTCCGGTAAATTGTCAACTACCATTGGGATAACTTTACGTTCTGGGAAATCTCTGTCCCCAATATCTCGCAAATCCTGCTTAAGTCGCCGTACCATCACAGCATCCAGCAGCTTTTGATTAACGGTAACTCCCCGACAAAACCGTTGTGGATCGAGAATTTCTAACAATGCAGCGAAACTATTAGAATGTCCGTTGTGTGGAGTAGCCGAAAGAAATAACTTGTGTTCAAAACGAGGAGCAATATCGCGAACGGTTTTTGTCAATTGGGAATCCACAGCATATTTTGAACTACTAGCAGGTGCAGCATTATGAGCTTCATCCAAAATCAACATTGAGCTAGCAGCAAAATTTCCCAACCAATCCCTTAACAAAGCCCCGTAAGTCTCATCCCTAAGCAATGCATGAGAAATAATAAACCGATTGTGAGTAGTCCAAGGATTGATACTATAACCGCGCTCCCGACGCTGCATAGCAATAAAATTTCTATCAAAAATCTTAAAAATCAAACCAAACCGACTTTCCATTTCCTCCTGCCACTGTCTAACAACCGAAGGAGGACAAGAAATCACCACCCGCTTAATTTTTTGACGCATCAACATCTCGCGCAAAATTAAACCAGCTTCAATAGTCTTTCCCAAACCCACATCGTCAGCAATAAATAGCGAAACCCTCGGCATTAATAAAGCCTTTCTCAAAGGTTCAAGCTGATAAGCCTTCACCTCAATTCCCGCACGATAGGGAGCCTGAAACAACTTGGGATTAGTAGAAGTAACGCAATTCCACCGCAGAGCATGAAAATAAGCACTAAAAAAATTGGGCTTATCAAAACCTTTTTTGGCAACCGACTCCCAAGACGAAGCCCCCATAACTTGAGCATCCACCTCACGTTCCCAAAAAACCTCTAATTGCTGTCCTTGAGCATCATCTTCCAAACAGGCAAGCCGCACCCTATTGTCACCAATATCGGATGTCGAAATCACAACATCCTCAATCAAATATTGACGAGAGCGAACTCGAACTATCTGTCCAACCTTGATGTCAGTCACCCATACCTCGCGCTTAATATATGTTCATTTATAATTCCATCGCTATCAATTCAAGATGTAATATTTGCATCAAAAACTTGCCGCCCGCAATATAAGTACAAGCAGCACAAGCAATGAAATTTCTAACTAAAATTTAGCCGATTCATCAGTACTACTGACTAAGTAAAGTAGCAGCACAATATGATTTGATACATGATAACTGTAAAAATAATGCTCTGACCGGATAAAATAACTTTTATTTAAACTATTTTGAATGTCCTAACTGTCATTGCAACGTAAGGAAGCGATTCCTGCGGAAAGCTAGGCTAACTCACCATTTGTCGCCACAGTCAATAAATTTTCTAATTATATTTTATGGTATTCTCTTACTTGTTTTTATAGGAAATTTCATATAAAATGACAAACAGTGAGGAGAATGCAGAAATTTCTTTACGCCCTTTAGTTTGGATAGGAGACTCTCGTAAAAATATCCGCGAGTTCCCAGAAGATGTACGCGCATCGGTTGGATATGCGTTGCAACTGGTGCAAGCAGGGGAAACACCTTTAGAGGCTAAACCTTTTAAGGGTATTGGGAGTGGGGTGTATGAAATTGTTAAGCGTTATGATACTGATACCTATAGAGCAGTTTATGCTGTAAAAATTGCAGAAAAAATTTATGTTCTACACGCTTTTCAGAAAAAATCAAAAAGTGGTATAAAAACCCCACAGGCTGATATTGATTTAATTAAACAACGTTATAAAGATGCAGTAGCAAGGGAAGAACTAAAATGACGCAAGAGGCTATTTTTGAAGAAAGTAGCGGTAATGTATTCGCTGATTTGGGTTTAGAAGATGCTGACGAACTTTTTACACGAGGTAAAATTGGAATTCAGGTAATTAGATTGCTAAAACAACGCAATTTAAAACAAAGAGAAATTAGCGAACTTCTCGGTATTCCCCAACCAGAGGTATCCCATTTGATGAAAGGAGAATTTCAACGGTTTAGTGAAGGTAAATTGCTGATTTTTCTCAAGCGTCTCGATATGGAAATTACTTTATATCTTCGTCCTCGTAATGCTGATGATAAGGACTTTGAGACTGCGATCGCATTATAAATTAAGCTGGCTATAATCTAATTACCAAAACAAATTGAATGATTTTATTAATAATTACTCAGCCTTCGATTTAAGTTTGTATTTTTCAATTTCTGCACTTGGCAATAAGAGTGTTAGTTCAATTCCTTCTTTTACATTATTAGTAAGGTTGTCACTTCGTTCTGAGATAAATACTATTAGTCTATTAGCATTATAGTAATCATTTAATAATTGTAGTTGAGCTTGGCTAAACTCCCACTTGTGACCTATATCTCTTTCATTAATAGCTATATTCTCAATATTATTGATATTTTTAAATTCTTCTAATGACATATTAATATATGAATCATATAAAGGTAATAGTATCTCTTTCAAGCATTTGATTATTTTTAGATGTTTGTAATTGGGTATTGAGATAAATCGAATCAACATACCAAAAATATTTCTTATATTTTCAATTTCCAACTTGTTGCATTGCAAAAAAAATATAATAAAGCGATCTAAGTCTATATCAAAATCTACACCAAATCCAATTCCTATATCTCTTGAAAGATGAAACATCATATCTATTTCTAGTAATTCTGAACAGATAAAGTAAAAAGCTCGTATAGCAGCAGGCTTGTAAAAATCTTTATTGTATATACACTTTTTCTTGACCCAACAAAGAAAATTTTGTATTTTTTTATCGTGAACTATCAAAGTATTAATTTTTTCGTAAAGCTGGCGTAGCAATTTATCATCCCAAGTCATGTCACATAAAAGTGAAAATACCTCTGCCCAGTAATATTTTGGAAATTGTTGTGCTATCATTCTTAGCTGTGCAAAAGTCAGTTCAGGATTATTAAGAAATATAAAGTATAATTTCGCCACTAAATACTCTTGAAAAGTCAAATGCGAAAACGACCAAACCTTGTGCGATCGCTCAATCAATAACCCATGCACAGATGCGATCGCTCTCAATACCCCTTGACTTTCCCGTCGTTCGATCCCCAAAAACTCCCCAATATACCCTTCCAATTCCTCCTGCTCGAACAACACATACTGTTCTTGCTCGAACTTTTTCACTGCAACATAACTCAATAATTCCAACTTCCGCTCCACCGATAAATCCCGATAAACCTCATTCCGCTCGACTTCCCGCGATTTGTCCCACTGCACCAACAATAATTCCAATCCCTCCTCATATAGCTTGGAACGCTTCGAGTAAAATTTCTCCGTTTGCTGGAATACCGCACAAGTCAAGCTCAACAAAATCGGTGTAATCGCCAATTCCCGAATCGGTTTGTTCTCCTCCCGAAACAACTGTTCCAAAAAATCCCGTGCTTTGTCCTCCCCCGCATCCACACACACAGTCCCAAACCAATGTTCTGCAAACGCTCTCACCTGCTGCTCATTAAAATCAGCCACCTCCACATCATCGAACCTTTCAAACCGCGACTCCTGGCTTTGCGTCCGACAAGTCACCACTACCAACACTTGAGGATAAGCACGAGCAAACCGCTTGATTTCCCTGGTAATTTGCTTTCCCGCTTCCCCCGTTACCTCATCCAACCCATCAAACAAAACCAAAGCTTTACCCTGGCTTAACACCAGTTCCATGTCTGCATTACTTAAGCGCCAAAGTTGTCCCAAAAACTGCTCCAAGTTATAGCCATACTTGCGTCCATCGTCTACAAACTCCCGCAGCTTTATCAACACGGGAATTCGCTGCGCTTGCAATTTTCCATTATTGCATTCGGTGACAATCCTTTGCAGATAGGTGGTTTTCCCTGAACCCGGTTTCCCCACCACCATCAAGTTTGTATCTCGCTCCAGCACAGATAACCCGGAAACGCGCTGCTGTTGATTACCCAAACCAATCCGATCCAAACTGCGGTAATTGGATTCACCCTTGGTAAAATCTTGCCACAAATCACCTACTTCTGACCTACGGCTACTGCTAGTTTTTTCTAAAATATTGACATCTACAAACAAATCTCCCAAGGGAACCCAATTATCGATTCCCCATAAGGGCATTATTCCGTGTAAACTTTGGATGGTATCGTGGATGCGGATACGCACCTGTTGCACCAACTCATCAACCCGATTTATTGCCGTTACTGGGACTTTTTTTTTAGATTTTTGAAGATAGGGGTATTTTCTTCGGGGATTCCTTGTAGCGCAATGGCATCACAACCACCGTGATAGGCATCTTCAAACGACCAACCAGCACCTAATTCGTCATAAAAACCGATTGCAAACTGAATCGCGGCATTGTCACCAATCGTACTACTCATTCCGACTACGTAATCGATATATTCTGCGATCGCGTTGGCTTGAACTTCCGAATAGCAAGCATTGAGAACCACACATTCAAGTCCTCGCGTTGCAAATCGTTTAAATAAGTTTGCTAAAGCTTGGGTGGGGACAAGTTGTGCTAATCCAGCATCATCTTCCAAAATTAAGCCATTTTCACCCGAACCGTGACCGCAAAAGTGAACAATTTGGGGGTTAAAATCCAGCAAAGCACGACGTAAATCATCGGGACGAACAGCGAATTTTGGCTGTAAAGTAAATTTTTCTCTATGTTGTGACCTTCGCAAACCCTCATCAATTTCCCGTACTTCTTTATCTAAACGCAATCTTGCTTCATTTGTAGGGCTAGAAGCTAGGACTAAAATAGTTTTACGGGAAGAATTTTGAGAATTTTCTGATGGTGTCACATTTGGGAACTCTTTTTTGAGGGTAGAACGAATAATTTCGCGGATGTCGGTCGCATTGTCACCTCGAAGTATGGCATTAGCAACTTCTCGAATTGCTTGTGCGTCAAGTCCTTGGTAGGTTTTATCCCCAATATGAATATTTTGTCCTTGTCCGATGTTGACGTTGTACTTACCAACTTGCAGATTTTGAAAGGCACCAGAATTTAACCACTGACGCAAAGCTTCCAGATCATCATCGGTTTGAGTTCCGTTGAGGATGCGTTGGATTATGTTGTTGAGGTTTCTGGGGTTTGGCATCGTCTAGGAGCTTTTTGTTTTATTTTAGACAATAAAACAGTGAATTTACTCACCTTGGCTAATTTCTAAAGTCAGTTATATAAACAAGCTAACATCTACGTGAAAATAGTTTGCAAGTGCTTCTGCTTCTGTTTTGTTCATAGTGCGAATACCATCGATAATTTCCTGTACAATTTCCAAGGAGCCAATTACATCTATTAATGCTTCGGCTGTTATATCGCGTGCATCCATCAGGTATATTAGCATTGAATGAGGTGTTCCCTGGGGAATTGGGTAATGAGTTTCTTCAAATTTTTCAATTAATGTTACTAATAATTCCAAAAGTACATCCTCTTCTGGTGTACGATGGGGACGATGCTCTAAGTTTTGGGCTAATTTAAGAGCTTGTTCGTTTTCTTCTTCAGTAGTAATTATTTTTGGTTGATATTTAGCTAGTAATTTACCGTAAGATTCAGGATTAAAAGTACGGGTCATTTTTCCTTATCATATTCTGCGTGAGTTAGGATGTATTTTATATAGATTCTTTGGGCTTCGTAAACAATATCAACAATCAAGCGGTAGTTATTACCTTTGATGTTAAACACAGTAAAGTTTCCAACAGCTTCTGCTTTAGCATAAATAGCCTGAACATCAATCAAGTTTTTCCATTCTGCTTTAGTTGCAACCCTATACCAATCATAAAGCGCATCACAGGAATCTGCATGTGCTTCACAAAACTCCCGCAAAATCCTGCGGCTAATAACATGCATTTAATTTTAATCGTAATTACAGCTATTAGTATTGTCCCAAATTTGAGGCTCAACCTAGCTTTTTTAAATAGGTTATTTTTCTAAAGGCATTGCAGTGCGATCGCATAGTTTTTAGTAGTTAGATTGGGAGAGCGATCATATAGTTCTCAGTGGTTGGATTAGAAGTGCGATCGCATAATTGATTTAAGTAGTTGGATTGAAAGTGCGATCGCATGATTCATTTAAGTGCGTAAATAATTAGCGCGATCGCATTTTGTTCACAACTTTCACCCGTAACCTAGCGGTGGATATTGAAGCGAACTTACGTAAAATCTGCTCCACTGAAACCATGCGACGTATTAAAGTTGAAAATATCGACGCTTGGGTAGCATCTTTTCTAAAAAGTGAAGGAATTACTGCCAAAATAGTCTATGACGAGCAAGTTGCAGAACTGTGGGAAAAAGCTTACACCTGTCAACCAGAAGCTCCGTCACTTAGTTTAGAATTTTACAAAGATGAATGGCGCGAAGTAATTCAAGCTAATAAAATAAACTCCCTCAAGCAATATCTCAAGATTACCAGAACCGGACGAGGTACCAGATTAAATCGCGCCGAAAGAGCAGCTATTTGGCAAGTATTTGAAGAATATCGCTCCTTACTGCAACAAAAAGGCTGGAAAGAAAGCGAAGACGCAATGAGCGACGTTTGCAGTCTACTAAAAAATAAACCCGGTGAAACTTTACCCTTCAAAGCCGTAATCGTAGACGAAGCCCAAGATATGAGCCAAGCAACTTTTTCACTGATTCGAGAAATAGTTCCACCTAAAGATACTGGTAATGATATCTTTATTGTTGGCGACCCCCATCAGCGTATTTACGGTCGCAAACTGGTTCTTAGTCGATGCGGTATAGATATTCGAGGGCGATCGCACAAGCTCAGAATTAACTATCGTACTACTGATGAAACCAGAAAATGGGCAACTAATGTACTTGAAGGGGTCACAGTTGACGATTTAGATGGGAATCAAGATGATTTGAAAGGATACCGTTCATTACTCCACGGAGATGAGCCAATTATACGCGGATTTTCTAGCTTTAGTGAAGAAATTGCATTTATTAAAACATACCTCCAAAAACTAGAAGAAGAAGGTAATCCCCTTTCTAATAGCTGTATAGTTGTCCGTACAAATAAATTAGTTAATCAATATATATCAGTTCTGAACGAATTAGGAATAAAAACCCAACAAATCAAACGCAGCCAACCAGACAACTTATCTCAACCGGGAGTAAGAGTTGCCACAATGCATCGAGTTAAGGGATTGCAGTTTGAATATGTTGTTTTAGCTGGAATTAATGATAATTATTTACCTTTACAATCCGCTTTAAAAAATGCTTCCGACAAAGCAGCATATAACGCCATAGTTAATGCGGAGCGTTCCTTAATTCATGTGTCAGCGACTCGTGCTAAACGATGCGTTACGGTTAGTTATTATGGGGAACCTAGTTCATTGATTCCGGATGTTAAGGTTTGAATTAACCTTGGGGAAGTAAGTTATGGCGCGATACTGCACGTAACCCGTAGCCCGATACTGCTGAGATAAAGATTAGGTATGCCGAAGTGGCGGTTAGCGGAGCGGCAGGCATCGGCGTATCAGCGTTACGACAACTCATCTTAGTTAGCCATGATTTGGTAAAGGAACTTGTGCGATCGCACTCACCATAAAAAATTATCTTCGTCTTGGAAACCTTGAACTTGGACGAATGATATTTAACAAAGCGATTGAAAGGAGGGTAATGAATGTTTCAGGCGTTATTGACGGTAACGTGTCTGTCATTAAGGAAGGAGATTCTCTCAAAACAAGCTCAGATGATTGTAGAGTGGCTGCGGACTTGGATGGGTTCCTAAATCATCGGACTGATGCTTAGAAGAAAAGTTTTTTGCAGATAGACTTAGTACTTATTTACCCACGGGAAAGGTATTTTCATCTACTTCAAGCAACTCTCTTATGAACTTTGATTACAAAATTGACTCAAAACTGCATAAGTTACTTTTGATTGCACCTATATATATTATTTGCTTACTTTAAATAAAGATTTAGGGAATCTATCTAAAGAGATATTTTTTAGAGAAAAACTTTACTTGTAGTACATTTCTTGACAAAACTATGTGATAATTAGCTTGGTTACGTAAAATACACAAAGATAAAACATTATCACTAAAACTCTGTTATTTAATTCATCTGAAGGTTATAGTTTTTGGTTTTAGAATTACAAAGCTGGCAGATAAGCACTTATGAGTCTTACTGCATATGTATAAATCATTTACATCTATTACTAATCAACACAGCGCAAACGACTTGCATTACTACCATTATCTTTTTTAAAGATTAGGAGAAAGAGTATGCCAAAAACGCCGATGAGAGATATTGTAGTTGTTATTCCTGGAATCACAGGTAGTGTTCTCCGGAAGGATGGCAAAGATATCTGGGGTGTTTCGGGAAGGGTTGTAGGATCGGCATTATTTAATCGTAATGATTGGATTGAACAACTCAAGCTCAATGGTAATGATGATCCAAAAGCAAACGATTTAGGAGATGGTATAAAGGCTTCTCGAATAATAGAGATACCTCATTTAATTCCAGGATTAGCTAAGAGTATTGGTTACTCCGAACTCTCAGGTCTAATAACTAATAAGTTTAATGTAATAAAAGGTGATATTTATAACAACGACAAGCCAGCCAATTTTTTTAAGTTTTACTATGATTGGCGACGCGATAATCGTGTAACTGCTCGATTACTCAAACGCTTGCTGGATGAACGGTTAAAGCAATGGCGGGAATACACAGGTATTAAAGATGCCAAGGTAATTCTTTTGGCACACAGTATGGGTGGGTTAGTCTGCCGTTATTACGTAGAAGTATTAGAAGGATGGCGAGATTGTAAAGCTTTGTTTACCTTTGGTACTCCCCACAGAGGGTCAGTTAAAGCAGTTAATTTCCTCGCGAATGGATACAAACAACTATTTCTTGAATTAACAGAAGTTATGCGTTCTTTGACTTCTATTTATCAATTATTACCTATTTATGAAACGCTACAAATAGGTAATGAGTATTATAGAATTGGAGAAACTGATAATCTTCCTAATATAGATAAAACAAGAGCTGCAGATGCTTTGAAATTTCATCGAAAAATTGAAGCTGCTGTTAAGATAAATATAAAAGATGAAAACTACAAAAAGGATTTTACAACTATTCCTATAGTCGGCATAAAACAACCTACTTTCCAATCAGCATTGCTAGCAAATGGAAAGCTTAGTGTAAGTGAAAAATTACCAATAAAATTGCAAAGTAGACCAGATTTAAGTGATGGTGATGGGACAGTACCACAAGTATCTGCCATACCCATTGAATTATCTAATAGTTTAAACAACAATTTTATTGCCGAAACCCACGGTTCGCTACAAAATCAAAGTCAAATTTTAGAAAATTTATTTAATTGTCTTAAATTTAGTCAATTTGATTTAGCAGGGGTAAGAGCGCAACAACCAGCGATTAGTCTTTCCCTTGATGACCTTTATTTACCCTCCGAACCCATCGAAATACGTGGAAGAGTAATTAGTTCCTCTCCAGCTAATGAGAAATTGAAAGCAATAATCACATCTGTTTCTCATTCAGAAACTGCACTTAATCTCGATTTTAAAGAGCAAGAAAAAGAATGGACATTAGCTATTGATGCTTTAAAACCAGGACTTTACCTATTGAAAGTAGAAACGGAAAAATCCGGGGAACAATTTCCTACTCCCGTTCATGATTTGTTTGAAGTTACTGGTGTGAATAGTTAGGAATTGTATGTAAAGTAATTACGAGTTGAAAGAACAGAAAATGAGCGAACAAAAAAAATTAAATCCCAATTTATACGCTTTACTAATTGGAATTGACTACTATTTACCCAATCTCTTATCAAGTGGGATATCTTACACAAGCTTGAAAGGGTGTGTCAACGATATTAACGATGTAGAACAATTTCTTCTGCGTCAACCCCAAACACCGACAAAGATTTTTAAATTAACTGCTTCTAATCCAGAATCGAATATTTCTGAAATTCGTCAAAGTTCCAAGCCACCCACCTACAAAAACATTGTCGCACAGTTCCAGGAACTTACAGAAACAGCAGCACCAGGAGATTTGGTATATATCCAATATTCAGGTCATGGGGGACGAGCAACAACCAACTATCCCCAAATCAAGGGAAAAAAGGGGCTTGATGAAGGACTTGTTCCCACTGACATTGGTACTAAAGAAGGGCAATATCTCCGCGATTTGGAACTAGCTATACTCCTAAAAAAAATGGTGGATAAGGGGTTAGTCGTCACAATTGTGCTGGATTGCTGTCACTCCGGTGGTGCAGTGCGAGGAGGAGATACAGATATTCGCGGTTTAGATACGATTGATATGACTTCCAGACCACTATCAAATCTGGTGGCTTCTGTGTCAGAATTAACTGAAAATTGGTTATCTTTAACACGAGAACAAGCAGGAGAATCAGGAGTAACTCGTAAAGCAACTGCCGTTGCTAATATCTTACCAGAAGTCAAAGGTTATGTATTATTAGCTGCTTGCCATCCTTCGGAATTGGCTAAAGAATATGCTTTTAATGTTAGTAAACGTAATGGTGCGCTGACTTATTGGTTGCTAGATACTTTGAATCAACCGATGCCGGGAATGACCTATAAAATGGTACACGATCGCATCAAGGGCAAAATCAAAACTCAGTTTCTCGAACAAACACCGATGTTGATGGGTGAAGGTACGCGGCTGGTGTTAGGTAGCGAATACGTTCTCACCGAGTATGCAGTTAATGTTTTACAGGTGGTGAGGGGAAACACCACTAGATTACAACTTGAAGCTGGTCAAGCACAGGGCTTACGTAAAGGGGCAGAGTTTGCAATTTATCCTCGCGGTGTAGTTAATTTCGGTCAAGTAGAAGAAAGAATAGCAGTAGCAGAAATTACAGAACTGGGAGCGACGGATTCTTGGGCAGAAGTAAAAACTATACTTCGCCCTTCACCAGCTATCGAACAAGGAGCGCAAGCAGTATTAACCTCTGCACCCGTGAAGCTAGTGCGGAAAGTGCGGTTGCTCAAAGAGAATGATTTATCCCAAGAAAATAATCAAGCCTTGCAAGCCGTGGAAATGGAATTAAGTTCTAACGGTTGGGTGGAGTTGGTTGGGGAAGAAGAAGCTGCCGATTATCAAGTAGATATCAAAAAAAATAAAGTAGATGAAGTGATTTATGAGATATGCGATCGCGCTGGTGCCCCCATTATTCTTCGACCTGCTTTAAAAGTAAATGGCAGTACTTCTGCTCAGAAGGTAGTGCAGCGATTGGTACACCTGTCTAAGTACCAGGCAATACAGGAAATGGATAATCATGATACTAGTTCTCCTTTAAGAGGGAAAGTATTAGTAGAATTGCTAGGTAAGCAAAAAGATTACGAGTCATCAGATAAACCGCAACCGGAACCATTTACTAACCCTAGCGATCCAGAATTACAGACGGGTGAATACTTGTTCTTTAAAATTCGCAATAACTATTCGAGGGTAGTTAATGTTGTTGTCTTGGATTTGCAGCATGATTGGGCGATCGACCAAGTATATCCCTCAAAAGAAGATTATATTTGCCTCGATCCCCAACAAGAGGAGTTGATTTCACTACAAATGAATTTAGAAGGGGAAGATCGAGTTGAGGATATTTTAAAAGTTTTTGCCACCATTGGTACGGCTAATTTTCGTTGTTTGCAATTACCATCCCTAGATGAACCACTTCCACAACTAGGAGCAGCAAGAAGTGGCAGCGCTTTAGATGAACTTTTGATGGCGTTTGCTGCCGAACAGCCACCAATTCGTAAAGCAAACCCAGTGGCTTTTCCTAGTCGTGAGTGGACAACGGTACAATTCGGAGTGAAAGTCAAAGGTGATAATTATCAAAATAACCAAACAGAAGATACACCAATCAATCACTCCTCAAATATGATGCTTAGAAAAATCTTAATTTTGGCAGCCAATCCCCATCGCGATTTAGACCTATCCCAAGAAATAGAAAAGATTCGAGAAGCATTACAACATCCTCAAAACCGCGAGCAATATGAATTGGAAGTAAGAGAAGCAGTGCGTCTTAGCGACTTGCAACGCCTACTATCTGAAGTAAAGCCCGAAATGGTTCACTTCTGCGGACATGGTAGCGGAAGCCAGGGACTAGTTTTGCTGAATGATGTAGCAGAGCAACAGTTGGTGAGTACCAAAGCTCTTAAAGATTTATTTAGACTTATTAATAAAGAGAATACAAAGGATAAAGTAAAATGCGTACTGCTTAATGCTTGTAATTCCAACGAACAAGCTGAAGCAATTAGCCCGTATGTTGATTATGTTATTGGTATGCAGCAACCAATTCGAGATGATACTGCAATTGCTTTTGCAGTGGGCTTTTATGAATCACTGGCTTCTGGAAGAACGATTGAATCTGCCTACGAATTTGGTAAAAATCGCATTCAAATAGAAATTAATCGCACAAATTCTTCTACACCAAAATCAGCAATTATTCTCGAACATTTAAATCCCGTAATCTTGAAAAAGCAGAAAGATTCTAAGATGCTTAACAAATCAGACAAAGACGAACTTATAAAACTCTTAATATTAAGGGATATTGCGTATGATGATCGAAAAGCATTTTGTCGAAGTATTGGCATTGAGCAGCCAGGTCAACTTCCATTTATTAACGGGAGGGAGGACAATCTATTCGCCTCAGCACTGATTAATCATTTAAATGAGATAGCTAAAATAGATTCTATTTGTGAACTTTGCAGTAAGCTGAAATCTACGTTCAGTGGAACAGAACATATGCAAGTTTTGGAAGATGTTATAGCCAAACTATAATTAGGCTAATTAGTTAAGTAAAATACTTTCTAGATTGATATGGCTTTTAAATTAAACAAATCAGATAAAGACAAACTTATAGAACTCTTAAGATTAAGGAATATTGCGTATGATGATCGACACGCATTTTGTCAAGATATTGGCATTGAGCAGCCAGGTAAACTTCGATTTATTAACGTGAGGGAGGACGATCTATTCGCCTCAGCACTGATTAATTATTTAAATGAGATAGCTAAAATAGATTCTATTTATGAACTTTGCAGTAAGCTGAAATCTACGTTCAGTGGAACAGAACATATGCAAGTTTTGGAAGTTATCAGAGGCAAAGTTGCTATTTCCAATGAACAAAATTTTTCTGCGGCTAGTAAATTTTTATTTACAATGGTTAAGAAAATTTGGGAGGATTCTTCCGTTAACGAATTCATTGAACTGAGTTCTAAGGAGGTAATAGTACCAGGGAATGAAGCCCAAAATGACATACAACGTAGAGATATCAAAAGTTATCAAAGTGTTTACACAATAAACATCATTATTAATCAGATTATTAAGGAACAAAAAAACGTAATTTTATTAGGTGAACAAGGCATAAATAAAAAAAAGTTTTTGCGAAAACTAAACGAAGAGTTAATTAGTAAATATAAACCGAACGAAACAAGAATTCCTGTACACTTAGATATTTCCAGTTTTAACTCAGACAAAGGGACATTTGTTGAGTGGATGAAATATTACTTACCTAAACGTTACAATCTCAACAAATATACTTTTGACACACTAGATTCTGATGGCTATAAAAAAGTAATATTTTTATTTTCTGGCTTTGAAAAAGTAAATGAAAAAGAACAGGGTTATTTTGTGAAAGAGTTAAAAAAAATTACTGGAGATGGTAAATATGATATTAAGTTTGTTATTACCAGTCGAGAAAAAGAAAAATTACTCGATCCAGAATTAGTCTCTTTTACTGATACATTTGCGCTTGAGTTGAAACCTCTTGATCAAGAGCAAATTATAACATATTGGCAGGAACATTTTCAGAAAAATGACCAGTCTCTTAATGAATTGCAAAGGTATATACAAGGTGAACTTTCATTAACAGAATACCTAAAATTACCTCCCGATCTAATTTTTTTCACTGAAGAATATAAAGATGCACCAGATAAAGATCAATTTATAAGACAATATTTATCCAATCCAGAGAGACAAAAGACTCTAGTAGTTTCTAAAATTAAAACTACATTTAAAGATGAGAATTGGAACAAAGATAAGTATCCACAAAAAAAAGCTGAAAAATGGTTACATTGGCTATTAAAACAATTAACTCGTGAAAAAACATCAGCTTTTTATATTTTTTATATTGAGGATATACAGCCTAAATGGTTGTTTGCAGCAAATCCTCAAGTAGATGATTTTAAATGGTTTGAAACAGAATTGTTTAAAAAAAATATTTATTTTGTAGGACTTGGATTGATAGTAGGACTTATATGTGGTTTCTCTACTGGGTTACTATCCGATATACTCAATTATGCTCCTAGAGCTAATGTAAATCTAATTAATTATATCTTTTTTGGTTCAATATCTGGAATGATATCTGGAATGATAGCTGGAGTATTAGCATCTAAAATAGAATATGTGTCTACTATCAATTCAAAATCTACATTTATAGTTGCAACGATCGGATTGATATCTGGACTGATACGTTGGCTAAGTAGTAAATTAATAGAAATAGATCAAGTTCAACCTTTAGATTTAATAATCTTTGGAATAATAATTGCAATTGTATTTTATAGGCTAGATCCTAAACACATAAAAGCTGTAGAAAGTGTTGAATGGTCATGGACAAAAGCGGGAGAAAAATTACGTGTTGGAATGATATGTGGAGCGTTATCTGCAATATCTATGATAATAATTGCAATAATATCTAAAGTAATAGGTTTGAATCCAGAAAATTTTCAAAGTTATTGGTTAAATAATTTTTTAGAAAAAGTTTTTTATTCTGACAATCAACAATCTTTGGGTACAGATATTACTATATTTTCAAGCATATTAGGATTATTGCTCTATTCTGTTTTACAATTGTTAATACTTAGAGATTACATTTCGAGAATAAATAATAGAGTTCAAAATCTATCTAGTTTTTTCTTAATAAATCGAAAATACTTAGGCTTAATAATTACTGTTTTGAGTAGTTTTTTATTTGCTATTACTATTAATATGTTTATTAAAGAGCCATTAAATAATACAAAAGAGTTATTGCCTTTACTTATTAACCATTTTGGCATTCTTAACACTACAATATGGGGATTACTAACTTTAGAGATATTTGTTGGGGTGCAAATTGCGATAGCATTAGGAGTTCAAACAGATAATAACAAGTATCAAAAAATAGAACCTAATCATGATATAAAAAAAGCAGCTAGAAATGCTATTAATATATCAGTTTATACTGCTTTAACTTCTTTTATAATAAATATATTTGTTTGGTATATCTATTATCATATATCTGATTTTATTTGGTGGATTTATTATAGACCAGAAGATGTTTATGGTGGAGTTTGGTTTGGCATAATAGTTGGTTTAATGGTTGGCATTCTCAGTGGATTGCTTAATGGAGAAAATTCAGGTTTGGTTTGCATAAAACATTTTGTTTTACGTCTTATTCTTGTATTATACGGCTGTATTCCCTGTGATTATGTTGGTTTTCTGGACTATTGTGCTAAGAAAGGTTTATTAGAGTACATTGGCGGTAGTTATGAATTTAGTAATAAAGATGCGATGATGAATAGTTTAGAAAAATAAATCTAAACTAATTATTGAGTAAAAACTAATTGTTTGATAGATTATTAGTAGATATGGGGTAATTAAAACTTGATCCTGCTCTTATTTATTTTGATTTCTTTGCTCAATTTGATTAATTATTTAATTTCTTTGCGACAAGCAATAAGGGACATACCTCAACTAGATCCATCAAAAAATGAAACAGATTATCTTCTTAATTATGAATTTCCCAAAGTTTCAGTGATTGTTCCGGCATATAATGAAGCGGATAATATAAAAAATTGCATTTTATCTATTTTAAATAGTACGGATTTATCGGTTGATAAGCTTGAAGTCTGGGTTGTAGACGATCGATCTACTGATAATACTTTAACTATTCTCAATCTGCTTGAGCAAAGTCTTAATGATTCACGTTTGAAGATTTTGCCAGGGCTAGATCGACCAGCTGAAGAAATATGGACAGGTAAAAATTGGGCTTGTGCTCAAGCTGCCCTACGAGCGAAGGGAGAGTTTTTGCTTTTTATTGATGCTGATGTCATGCTAAAGCCAAAAGCAATTGAAACAGTTGTTCAAGTAGCAAGATCGAGTCAAATAGACTTGTTGAATTGTGTATCAGCATTAGTTTGTAAGTCTTTAGCAGAATGGCTAGTTCAGCCACTAATGTTTATTAACCTGCTTGTTTCTTTGAATTCCAAGGCACTAAAAGACCCCAAAAAAAACGCAGCTTTTGCAATAGGATCTTTTATGCTATTTCGGCGCTCTGCTTACGATCGAGTAGGTGGACACCAAGCAGTAGCCAATTATGTTGCTGAAGATGTAGCTTTAGCTCGATGTATTAAACAAAGTGGTCTAAAATTACAACATATGCTAGGAGGATATTTAGCCGAATTAAGAATGTATCGCTCTTGGGCAACACTATGGGAGGGTTGGACTAAAGTTTTATACTCCGGTTCTCAACGGAACTTGTGGTTAATGATATTGTTAGCTGTGTTAATGCTGAATATTTACTCAGTTCCTTGGCTAGTATTAGCGATTGTATTTGGTAAAAATATATTGATTGGATGGAAAATTATTGATTTTTTTACGATTTGTTTGGCTTTAAGTGCTATTTTCTTCCAATACAATTTGCGAAAAATAGTAGCAAAAGCACTTCATTCTTCTACAAAATATTGGTGGCTCAATAGCTTGGCAGGTTTGTTAGTTGCAGTTATTGCCATTGCATCAGTGGTTAAAACTGAAACAGGCTGGGGTTGGACTTGGCGAGGTAGATCGCTTAAGCTACATAAGTAAGTCGGGGAGCAGCGCGATTTTGTGAGATTAGACAAAAAACAAGCTATAATTGTTGCTGACTTACCAGTCTAATTTTGCACATAGCGTCAAAAGTCAGATATATCTGGGACTTTTGTAAGAGGTCTAATTTTTATAAAAAATAATTAATCATAATACATACAAATAAATTGGAAGTTGTTGTATTTTATATATTAAAATACAAATAAAAAATATACTATTATATATGAGTTCTAATGGAAACAATCAATTCAGTTTAGCAATCTCGATATTGTTATTCTTGTCCATTACGTTACTACCATTGACATTAGTAGGTATTATTGCTTCGCTTAATTACAAAGATAATTTTCCTATTACTTTCGGTGAAAAAACTTTAATTCCTGGAGAACCACTTTCAACAAAAGAAGAAGGAATGAAGTATGTAAAAGAGAAAAAATGGCAACAGGCAGCTAACTCTTTTAAAGAATCGCTTAAAAAAGCTCCAAATGATCCAGAGACACGAATTTTTCTTAACAATGCTAAAGTTCAATTAAATAAAGCATTACCCAAATATACTATTGCCGTATCTGTACCGATTACCAAAAATAACAACGATCAAAATAATGCATTAGAAATTTTACGTGGTGTTGCTCAAGCTCAAGATGAAAATAATTCCAATGAGTCAAGTAATAGATTTTTATTGAAAGTAAAAATCGCTTCTGACAAAAACAATCCTGAAGACGCTAAACAGATTGCTACAGCCTTAGCTAAGGATTCTGAAGTATTAGGTGTAGTCGGTCATTATGCGAGCGATGTCACCATAGCAGCAAAAAGTATTTATGAATCCAGAGAACTTGTAGCCATTACTCCCATCAGTACTTCTATTTGTCTTACAAAAACACCGCTTTCTATCAAGTCTCCTATTTGTAAGAACCAAAATTACGATCGTTCAAACGGCTCAAAGACTTATGTTTTCCGGACAGTTCCTAGTGATACTCAAACTGCAAATAAATTAGAAAATTATATAAAGCAAAATTGGAATGAAAAGAAAGTAGCAGTTTTTTTCGATTCTAATAGTGACTACAGTAAATCCCTTAAGTTTGAGTTCAAGAAAGCTTTTGAAGAAGCAGGAGGAAGCATAACAGAAGAGTTTAACTTGTATGAGCAGAATTTTAATCCTGCTCAGAGCGTAGAAGAAGCGGTTGAAGATGGTGCAGAAGTACTGATGTTGGCATCCAGTACCAATACTCTTGAACAAACAAAAAAGGTAGTTAAAGCATCTGCACAACATGAACTCAAAATTATAGCAGGAGATGATGTTTATACCCCAGATATTTTAAATATTGGAGACGAGGCAATTGGCATGGTAGTCGCAGCTTTTTGGCATATCGATCGCTCTAATACTAATAATGAGTCATCAAAATTCGTCAATAAATCTAAAGAACTATGGGGTGGTGCTGACGTAAACTGGCGAACTGCCCTTGCTTATGACGCAACACAGGCTTTGATTGCTGCAATCGATAGACAACAAACTCGAAGTGGAGTAAAAGAGGAACTCAACTTAGGAGCATTTTATGCTTCTGGGGCTTTTGGTAAGATTGAGTTTGAACCGTCAGGCGATCGTAAGAATTCTCCAGTACAACTTGTGTGTGTTGTTAGGAAGAATAACAATAATTACGAGTTTAATATTTGTACATATCCTGAACAATTGCCTAAGATCGGCATATTACGGACCAATTCAGATGGCGAAAACGTTAATATTCGTGAACAATGCACGCGAAAAAGTAAAGTAATCGTCTCACCACCTTCAGGCACTGAAGTTAAGATAACAAGTAAACCCCTAAAGCAAAATGATGGATATAGCTGGTATCGCGTAATACACGACAATAAAGAGGGTTGTGTGCGGGATGATGTCATCACAGAAAAAAAATAGGTCCAATGCTAGTTTCAAAGATGAAAAAAAGGGTTCTTGTGATAGCATTGATAACTGAAAATTAAGCGATTTTCTTGAGAGTACCAAGGAGTGCGATGTTTACACAAGTAGGCTACAGCTATAGTCACAGCAAAGGTTGCAGCAATAGTTAACGTTGCAGCAATGGAAAATACTCCAGCAATAGCAATAGTTAATGCTTCATCGATAAAATAGGCAATAGCGAAAGCTGCGATTCCACCAATAGCCACAGCGAATGCTCCAGCAACTGTTGCGGTATTTACTTCTATTCCAAAACGAATAATAACTCTAAGATAGACAATTAGTACAAATAAACTTGCCCAGCCAGCGATTTTATATAAGAAATGGTCATTATTAAGTATCAACGACGATACCATAGCACCAGTAAAACCAGAGAAAAACCCCGATAATCCCGCCAGTAAACACGAAGCTATGACAATCACAATAGCCCAACGTCTTTGCAGTCCAGCTTTTGCATAAATAAACTTTGTCTCCCGAAGAATTGCACCAGTAAAATTTGTACTGCGGATATCTGCGTAGCTAAAGTCAGCACCTGTAAGGTCTAAACCTTTGAAAGAGCGTCCTTGGAGATTTTGACCGGAGAAGTCCTGCGGCATAACTGCGTCAGTTGTCAGCTAATATTTTTACATTATTGTTATTATTTACCATTATTTGGTATTTATTTATAATGTTCGCCCATCTCAAAAAAGTGCGATACGGGTTCACATAGTGCGGCTGTGCGTCACTACCGCTATTCTGGTTTATTTGTATTCAAAGCCTAGTACCGCTGCGCGGAAGTCAAAAGTCAAAAGTTAAAAGTCAAAAGTATTATAAGATACGGATTTAAAGCTTTTGATATGGGTGCTAAATTTACGCTATCTTGTACTAGGATAATTTACCGAAAGGAAACAGTTTCCGTTCGGTAATGTAGAAGTTAGGAAATAGTTTGGCTAAATATTTTCAAAATAACAATGAAGCTTTTTATTGGTTGATTGCTGCTACGGCTTGACTACGGGATACTGAGCAACAAAATCTTCAACAGGCATCTTTAATTTAACAGAAAATATACGCGCAGCTTGGTCATTTACAGGTTGCCCTCCTAAAACAGCCTGTACTTGTGCCGGAGTAACCTGACAATCATTTGCCATTTCAACTAGTTGCTTTTCTCCCATGCCTTTGTAATTCAGCAGAATATAAGCATTCATGAGTTCGGGTATGGTTGGCGAATCCTTGTGTATTCCCGATTGCATTATTTCTTTTTGACCAATCCCAACGTTTAACAGCTTGTTTTCTGGCGGAAGCTGTTGTTTTCCTACATACCACTCAATAAAGTGAATCAAGGCATCTTTCATGTTCGTGCCATTCATCGCAGTCATTCCCTTGAACTGCGTTCTTAGTGCATCTGGCAACTCTAAGCGATAAGCGCTGACATCGGATTTGCTTCTACTTGTAGAAGCAACAAGTCTATTCAATGGTGGCTTGAACCAATCAATTAAAGCCTTCTCCACTTCTGGGAGTAAATCACGACAAGAAACTTTCAGCCAAGCAATTCTGATACCTTCTATCCTAGATAACTTCTTATAACGATGGTGTCGAAGCCATCGTTATAAGAGGGTTAATTGATTGCCCGATATACTGAATTTCTCCAGTAGAGTCTATAGCAAAATAAATACAAGGCGTTTTAGGGAGTTGCGCTCGCATTTCCAATTCTACTGAAGGTAATTCAGAAATATTAATTGTAGATGGGTTCACCTGCTTTTACTTTTCCTTATTTTTTTGCGGCGATATTTCTCCATTTTCCTTGGCTTGTCTTATAGAAGTCTCTATCAAGAAAGCAGCAAGATTTGCAGTTGGTCTTCCTTGGGAATCAGCCCACTGCTCTAGGTCTTCAAATACTGAATCAGGTAAAGTCACAAAAACCCTTTTACTCACGGTGTTTTACATCAAGTCTCGTTTTCCCTTCCATAGTACAATTAAGCTTCGCTGATTGAGCCATTTACTACTATTAAGTAGTGATTAGTTATCAATTCGTTACAAATAATTAGCTTATTTTACTACTGTTAGATTATAATACTAAAAACAAGCGCCACAATTTTATAATCTTGCGGCGCTTGATAGGACAAAAATAACTTAAAAGCCAAAACCCCCCGCGAAGACTAGCAATCAAGCTCGGAGGGTATGGTTTCCCAATCAAATCAAAGGGATACTTCTATTATGCACAAGATAGCTTCAGGCGACAATACCCAAAACGTCTACCCCCCATTTGTATTCGCCACAAACTTTGATTATTCTCGGTTTGAGAATCCCCAGCTACAAAGCAAAGCTAAAACCACGCTCAACCAATTCATTGGCTTCGTCCGCCGAACCTTCGATGGGTTATTAGAAAACGGAGAAGCATTAAACTCAATTTATCAAGACTGCCTTGCCCATTGCCCAAAAGGTAAAAAAGTATTCGATAATTGGCTAGCATCCGATGATTTCGGAGCATCCCGCTACATAGCGTATAGCGCAATAGAAATTTACAATTGGTTTTCAAAACTACCGAAGCGTTTACAGCGTCTAGTACGCGCTAATGTTCAGAAATGGAGCGTATCAGCGCTACGTCAACTAACCAAAGTTAGCAATGATTTGGTAAAGGAATTAGTACGTAACGGAAAGCAAGCAGCGGCACAGATTAAAGAGGAGGGGGAGAGGGGAAGAG
>NZ_JADEWL010000230.1 GCF_015207665.1 Plectonema cf. radiosum LEGE 06105 | reverse complement strand
CCCATCCCCCCATCTCCCCCGAAATTTAAGGGTAATTACGAATTACGGATGACGAATTACGAATTACTTTGGGTAAATGATTTGGGAATAACTTGATGGATGAGTGGATTTTCGTTCCTGCGAGTTTAATTGTTTTTGTTTTCGGTGCATCTATTGGCAGTTTTGTCAATGTTGTAGTTTATCGGCTACCTGCTGGTTTGTCGATTCTTTATCCTCCTTCACGATGCCCCCATTGTTTAAATCGTCTCAAAGCTTACGATAATGTGCCGGTATTCGGTTGGTTTTGGTTGCGAGGTCGTTGTCGTTATTGTAAAAGTCGCATTTCTCCTCGCTACCCGATTGTGGAAGCTGTAACGGGTTTATTATTTGTACTAGTTTTCCTGGTATTTAAATTTTCACCACTGACGATAGGTTATTGGTTATTTTGCAGTTGGTTATTAGCACTATCGATAATTGATATAGATACAATGACTTTACCCAGTGAACTAACTAAATCGGGGTTAGTGCTGGGTATTTTGTTTCAAATGATATTAGGATTTATACCGCAATCTAGCTGGTCGGGATTGATAAACCAGATGATACCAGCTATTGCAGCAGCAGTATTCGGATTATGGATGTTTGATGTCATTGCTCGCATTGCTACAATTGTTTTCCGTAAAGATGCAATGGGCGCAGGTGATGCGAAATTAGCAGCAATGATGGGAGCTTGGTTGGGTTGGAAGTATTTACTCTTAGCGAGCTTTATCGCTTGTGTTGCCGGAGTTATTGTCGAAGGTCGCATTATTATACCACGAAAAGCCGCAAAACAAAATCAACCTTTTCCTTTTGGTCCTTATTTAGCTTTAGGTTCTGCGATCGCGCTTTTTTGTGGTGAAGCTATTTTATCGAGTTATTTACGATTCTTCTTTCCCAGTTGAGATTTTCCCCACCTTACTTCGTAGAAGGTGGGAATTCCTTCATATCTCACGTACAAAAGCATCCTGCAATCATTGTCAGTAGGGATTCGAGGCAGGTTCTCCCGCACCATTAGTCCAAATGTCGTCTGGCAGAGATCGATCGCGGTGGCAAACCCGATCAAGGTCAGGATATGTGATTGTGTCTATTGCCGCTCGGGTGCCGACTACCAGGCATCGCGTTGCTTTGGCGCTACGATTCTCAAGACAGTGACCTACTGGCACTCCTGCTTGAAAACTTGCAGCATCGCCAAGACGTAGTACAGTCTCCGTGTCCCCTTCGATCAGCGTAATCTCACCTTCGAGGACATAGACCATTTCATCTTCATCACTATGCCAATGTTTGATCGATGAACGAGAGCCAGGTTGCAGAACTTCGATGAACGCACCGAACTGGGTAAGCCCCCCTGCTTCGCTAATCCACAGTGTACGATCTGGTTCTTGCGCGGTGTGAGAAGGGCTTTCTTCCACGACGAGACGATCAGGAGTGATAATAGTCATTGTATTTGATTATCGATGATTGGACGTATCTACAACAAGCATGAAGTATCGCATTGTCCGTTGTGAACTGCATTGCTTTCAAAGAACCGATACAAACATATACTATAAGACTTGAATTGGTTTAGATATTTTCGTTAAGCTGAAAAGCGAAGATGCTTTCATATTGCCTCTATTGCTTAGAAAAAATTGAGGAATTAATTTTCTGTCCTCTGTAATTTGTTATAAATTTATAACATTTGCAAAAAAGACAAAAAACAAAAATCCTGTATTCTTGACTAAATTTGACATAAATTCCACCTGCATAAGATACAAATGGCGAACAACGACGAAACACGCGGTTTTAAATCTTTATTTGATTGGTTTGCAAACAGACGTAAAACGGGTTCTATCAGTATTGAGCGTCAGGAGCGCGAAATTGCTGATGGATTGTGGCACAAATGCACTAAATGCGGTGTATTGGCGTATACAAAAGACCTAAAAGCAAATCAGATGGTTTGCATTGAATGCGGACATCATAATCGAGTTGATAGCGATGAACGTATCCGTCAACTGATAGATTCTAATAGCTGGATTGCTATGGATGAACATTTGCTTCCCGCAGATCCTTTACAATTTCGCGATCGCAAATCCTATAGCGATCGGTTACGGGATGTACAGGAAAAAACTGGTTTAACGGATGCTGTGAGAACGGGTTTGGGGAAAATCAATGGTTTACCCGTTGCTTTAGGCGTAATGGACTTTCGGTTTATTGGTGCGAGCATGGGTTCTGTTGTGGGGGAAAAACTCACACGACTGATTGAACAAGCGACTCAGCGACGCTATCCTGTAATTATTATTTGTACTTCTGGTGGAGCTAGAATGCAGGAAGGATTGCTGTCTTTAATGCAGATGGCAAAGATATCAGGAGCTTTAGAACGTCATCGACGACAAAGACTTTTATATATTCCGGTTTTGACTAACCCTACTACTGGTGGGGTAACTGCAAGTTTTGCGATGTTGGGCGATATAATTTTGGCAGAGCCGAAAGCGACTATTGGTTTTGCTGGTAGACGAGTAATTGAGCAAACCCTGCGAGAAAAATTACCTGAAGATTTTCAAAGTGCGGAAGATTTACTCAAACACGGTTTTGTCGATGAAATTGTACCCCGTACTCAGTTAAAGAAAGTTTTGATACAACTGATTACTTTACATCAACCACCTGCAATCAAAGCTCCAAATAATTTAGTTGTGTGGGAAACAACAAGAAACTTTAGCCATACTGCTGTCAATGAACAATGAAGAATTATCAATAATTAATGAATTCATTAATTGGTAGTGGGAGCGTCTCGCTCCCTAGCTGCTATCAGGGAGCGAGACGCTCCCACTACAAATTTTTAAAAGTCGGGTTTTTACCATATTTTAAAAACCGGACTTCTGTGCTAATTGCAATTTACGTAAACCCTTAAACATTTTGGTTAAAGATTGTCTTCGGGCTTCTTGGACAAATAAAAGTGGAACAAGAGCGATTAACCGGAAACCCACAGAAATGATAAATAAACCAGATAAACCACCGAAAACAAGATTTTCTGCGAGAAAACCGCCGATTGTAGTTCCAATCGCACCGCTAGCACCAGCGACAGCTGCTGCGATCGCAAAGTAAACTGACTGCATTCTGACTGGTGCGATACCTAGTTGTAGGTTATTACTACATAATTCAATTGCTGCGGTGCTACCTCCGATGAGGATATGTATTAAAGGTAGCCACAACCAAACACTCAGAGAATCCACACCAATTCCCACCCACAAAACTGGAATTATTGCAACCAATATTCCTACTAAAAATAAGATGGTACGATTACCGACTTTATCCGCTAATTTACCCCATAAAATCAGCATTAGCATCCCAGCACCGGCTTGAAAACTGCCGTAAATAGTTACCCAACTGACATCTAAATTTAGGGTATCGAGCATATAAAGATTAAAGAAGGGAGCGCTGAGGTTAAAGGAAAACATCCACAACCCAAAGTAAGCCAAGAATATTAAAAAATTAGAGTCTTTCCAAATGCTTGGAGACGGATTTGTAATTCCTGGATTATCTAAATTTGA
This sequence comes from Plectonema cf. radiosum LEGE 06105, assembly GCF_015207665.1. Taxonomy (GTDB): domain Bacteria; phylum Cyanobacteriota; class Cyanobacteriia; order Cyanobacteriales; family Nostocaceae; genus Rivularia; species Rivularia radiosa_A. The sequence continues at coordinate 3,197 of NZ_JADEWL010000230.1, read as the reverse complement.
ATCTTGATTTTGACTGTTATTTTGACTAAAAATTTTTACTTTTGAATAGTTATGAGACTGGGGATTAATATCGGCTTTAAAAAACTGACAACCAAGACTTGCTGCACCAGCAATCAATCCAAACAGTAAAACCAATCCGTAACCTTGGATATGTCCACCAGGATAACAACTTACAACAAAACCAGCCAAGGGTACATAAAGCAGTCTAGTAAAGCTAGAAATGCTATTTCGCATACCAAAATATCTTCCCCGCAACTGTCGGGGAACCAACATTGCCATCCAACTCAGCCAAGATGCACTTCCTAAAGCTGCAAATACATGACTCGCTAAAATAATCAGCAGCGTTAAAACAACTAACTGATGGTTATCTAAATCCGATTTACCCCAACTTATCATCCCAATGGCGATCGCCAAAAATAACCATATCAATCTTGCAACACCGTGAGTCCAAAGACAAAAGTTATGACGACTTTTAGTACGTTCGGAAAAATAAGCACCCAAAGGTTGTAACAAATTTACCAACATGGGAATAGAAGAAAGCATCCCAATTTGTACTGGAGTTGCGCCCAACTCTACGAGAAAATTACTCAAGAGAATTCCACCAGTCGTAATCTCAAATACTGATGCAAACATCCCATCCACAGTAGAGGCTTTTAAACTTCTACGAATGGCATTTTTAGAAATTCTCTGAAGTTGAGATTCTTGTATTGTTGGACTCAGAGAGAGTACTGACGTTAATTCAGCACTCTGGGTGTTTTGTGTTACTTCAAAAAATTCTGTATTAACCTGAACAGATTGCATTAGCCACCCTTCGGGATGTTTTTTTATAGCCCGTTATTTAAATGTTTAGATTGGTTGCGCTGGCAACCTTTTGCTCATGTTACCTTACATACATCAATAAAACTACATATAAATACAAATTTAAGATAGTAGTCTTGATGACTTTGTTTAATACTATAAAGGTCTTGTTTAATAAAAATCTTTCTGTCAAAAGTAATAAATATTAAATAAATCTCAAGTTAGTTAAAAAATAATTATAAAGCTGAAACTTTGCTATTCCCTATTCCCTATTACGTATTCCCTCAACCCTTTGATCGCAACTATTTAACCGCACATAATATTAAATATGGGAATATAAGAGGAGAATTAATTTCGCCTGGATAGCTAATGTGCAAGAAGTGGTTGAACCTATGATTATAAAAAGAAAACTATTGAGATTTTTAGGAATGTTGCTAGGATTTATCTTGATAATAGTAGTTTTTCATAATTTATTCTTATCGAGTGCTTCTACATCATCAGATATAGTTAATATCAAACTCAGCGGTTGGGGAGCGAGTTCAGTTGAACAAAAGCTATTAAAACAGTTATTAAGAGATTTTGAGTTAGAACATCCGGATATAAAAGTTAAATACGAGGTGATCAACGACCAATATATGGATGTAATCAAAACTCGTTTAATTGGGGAAGCGGCACCGGATGTATTTTATTTAGATGCTTTAGAAGCTCCCTTTTTGATGAGTCAAAATGTTCTGGAACCTTTAAATAGTTATATAAATTCTGAATTTGATTTAAGTGATTTTGAAGACACCTTATTAAACAGTTTTAAGTACGAAAGCCAAATTTACGGACTACCGAAAGATTACTCAACTCTGGCTTTGTTTTATAATAAACAAGCCTTTAAGAAAAAAGATTTAACTAATCCTCCTGTTACTTGGAAAGAATTACGTACTTACTCTCAAAAGTTAACCGAAGATATTAATAAAGATGGCAGAATAGATAGATATGGCTTTGGAGAAATTCCAGAATTAGCGCGACAAGCTTACAAGATAAAAGCTTTCGACGGTGAAATTGTTAATCAAAATGGTTATGCAAATTTTGCTAACTCCGAAGCTTTGAAAGGATTGCAATTAGCTGTAGAACAATATCAAAAAGAACGAACTTCGGCACAAAAAACAGATGTAGGGACGAATTCCGGTAGCGAAATGTTTGCTCAAGGTAAAGTCGCAATGGTAATTGAAGGTAATTGGACGATTCCTTATTTAAAAGAGACTTTTCCTAACTTAGAATTTGCAACCGCAGAAGTGCCGACGATAAACAACAAAAAAGGCACAATGGTATTTACCGTTGCTTACGTGATGAATCAAAAAGCAAAACACAAAGCTCAAGCTTGGGAATTAATCTCTTACCTTACAGGCAAACAAGGTATGGAAAAATGGACTGAAAGCGGTTTTGCTTTACCAACGAGAAAATCAGTAGCCGAGAAACTAGGTTATGAACAAGATGATTTGCAATCGGCATTTTTAGCGGGAGTAGATTACGCGACTCCTTGGCAAATTGGTAAGTATCCTATACTAATTATCAATAACTTTGAAAATCAATTTACCAGCGCTATTTTAGGACAACAAACCTTAGAACAAGCCATGAAAAAGGCGCAGATACAAGCCAATAAGCAAATTAAAGCTATGGAATATTAAAAATAGTGCAGGTAAGATGATCCGCTATTCTATATCAAGTAATCTACGGATTTACACGGTGAAGAGATGGGTTAATACATGGGTAAAATAGCAAACATATAATATTATCCCTCGTTTGCGATGTTATCTGATATTGATTTGATTCGAGAATTTATTAAACTATCTATACAGAAAAAGGAAGTTTTATTAGCAAACTTAACATTGCAGGGTGAAACAACTTATAAAAGCAATCGATTAACAGCAAAAAAGGAAGGAGTGATTGCTACTACTCAATTAGAAAGTTCATTAAATCCATTTTTAATTAAAAATAATTCAACTCACTGGCAATTAATAAGTAAGGTATTAGCGGAATATCACTTTATTTTGATGGGAAATGTAGATGAACGTGGTTTTTATCAATATGAGTATTGTCAAATTCCCCAAGATTATCAAATGCATTGCGAAAAAGCAGCTATTTTATGGAGAACTTGGTGGAAATATCGTCAGCGTATTCAGGGTAAAATAATTCAGTTAGAACTTCTGATTCGCATCAGAAATACATGGTATCCCATCAGAGGTTTGGCAATTAGCGATGGACTTATATATCTCGAAACATTAGGAAATGAAATTGCACTTAATTTAGAAGACGTAGTAATTTGGTTAAGCAAAATAAAGGAGGATAAGAAGGTTAAAGGTTAAAGGTTAAAGGTTAGAGGTTAAAGGTCAAAGGTTAAAGGATAACAA
>NZ_JADEWL010000229.1 GCF_015207665.1 Plectonema cf. radiosum LEGE 06105 | reverse complement strand
GATTTAATTTGTATTTTCCTAGCGGGCAATATGCCCCGCACTACAAGACTTTAATCAAATTTGAATATACAAATTAAACGCTTTTTAGCTTACCGATTACCGATTACCGATTACCGATTACCGATTACCGATTACCGATTACCCATTACCGATTACCCATTACCTATTTACAAAATCCCTGAATTTCCTCAACTAATTGATCGATTTCCGATTCTAAAGTAAAGTAGTGAACACAAGCACGGACACAATCGGGGTCAGCAATTGTACGAGTAAATATTGCTTTGGCTTCTAAAAATTTGACTAATTCCAAACTAGTTTTAGATTGATTACTTTCCAGTTGAAATGAAACTAAACCCGATTCGGGGGGAGAATGGAGTAGACATTTAATACCCGATACTGCCATTAATTTGTTCCAGAGATACTCGCTGTTACGACAAATTTGTTGGTAACGTTGCTCGGATGTTCCCCATTTTTGATGCACTGAAATTGCTTCGGTTAAAGCAATATAAAAAGGATAAGCAGAAGTTGCGATTTCATATCTTTCCCCGCTTTCTTGCCATTTTACAGGTTGAGCTTGACCATCAATAACAACGCTACGCCAACCGACAAAGGTCGGATAAAGACTTTCCCGTTCCTGGGGGCGCACATACAAACCCCCTACACCCGGAGGTCCACACAACCATTTATGACCTGTAAACGCATAAAAATCCACTCCCAATTCGCCAAGATTTAATGACAATAATCCGACTGATTGCGCTGCGTCTACCATTAATTTTGTATTATTGTTTCTACAGCAGACTACTATTTTTTCTAAAGGCAAAACTTGTCCTGTATTCCAAAGTACGTGACTTAACACCACCATGCGGGTACGGGGGCGCAAATACTCAGCAATTATTGCTACAGGGTCGCCATTATTTAAAGTTGCCATTATCGGACAAGTAGTAACTTCTAGAGAAAATCTGCGTGCTATTTCGCGAGCTGTAGCAACAATTCCTGGATGTTCGCAGTCTGTAAGAAGTATATGGTCTCCTGCTTTCCAATCAATGCCCCACATGGCAATGTTGCAACCAACTGTTACATCTTCAGTCAGTGTAATTGTCTCCGATGGTACATTCAACTCGGTTGCGATTGCTACTCTAGTGGCTTTAGTCTGTTGTATAAGCCAAGCATTAACTTCGCTGCCAAAAGGACCAATTTGCTGAATTTGATCTTGGGCTTGAATTACGGCATTCATAGCCGTTTGCGGCATCGGTCCTTGACCTCCGAAGTTAAAATAAGCTTTATTCGCTAAAGCGGGAAATTGTTGTCGATATTGATGCAACCCTGTTTGTGTAGCAGATATACTTGTCATACCAATTTTAGATTTTAGATTTGAGATTTTGGATTATAAAACGGGTTAAAAGCGACCGATTTATTTACTTTATAAAGGTTTTTAAACAGTAAATTCAACTTTTAAATATTTCAAAACGATTTTTCTTCCTATCTTTTAAAAACTGTTTCCTTTGCTTATCCGAACCGGGAATACTGCTATAAGCAATGTACATTACACAACACCAATTTTGGTTATCTTGATTACTCCCAGATTGCACTAATTCTTGTTAACTTAAAATAATGTTAATTAATGCCGAACTACTAATACAATATCAAAAGTGTAAACGCCGACCGTTTTTGAATGTTCGCGGCGATAAAAATCAGCAAGATGCTCCTAGCGACTTACTTCTAAAACTGTATCAAGATAAATATGCTCATAAAAAAAAGATTTTAGAAAAAATCAGTTATCAACGTCCAAAGTTTGCCAATGGGGAACCGAAAACTGCGGAAGCGGCAACTTTGGAATTGATGCAGCAGGGAGTTGAATATATTTATAAAGGGATACTGACAACAAGTTATGCTGATAATCATACTCTGCTAGCACGTCCGGATTTACTCATCAAGCAACAGGGTAATTCAAGATTCGGAGATTGGATGTACGTTCCCGCTAGAGTTGAATTAGGTAAGCGTCCCAAACAAGAATATCAAGTTATTGCCGCATTTTATGCTTTTGTTTTACAAGCAGTACAGCAAGTTGAATTAGAAACGGCTTGGTTGATGCTGCGGGGAAAAGAACCCAGATACAATGTTGATTTAGTCAAATGGATACCCCGGATGCAAGAAATCTTGGACGAATGTATCCAAACGCTCTATTTACCAACACCTCCCGAAGTATTTATTTCTCGGCAAAAGTGCAGTCTTTGTAATTGGTACAGTAGCTGTCATCAAACTGCTTCCACACAAAAACATCTTTCGTTGGTACCCGGAGTAACCCCAGGTCGTTACGATTGGTTAAAAATCCTTGACATTACAACTTTAGAATCTCTTGCTCAAACCAATCCTTCAGAACTAAAAGACTTACCCGGTTTTGATACTGAAGTTGCTAATCAACTTATTTTACAGGGAAAATCTTTATTGGAAAATCGTCCGCTGTTTTTACCACAAGCGTTAGTAGAACAAACGATAACCGAGGAATTTTCCACAACACATCAATCCTTACTAACTTTAGAAAACGATAAAGCGATAATTGAACGGCGATCGCCACCAATTCAATATCCCACAATCGTAGAAATTGACCCAGTAGTATACGAAACTATTACTTATACAGCCCCTATAGAACTCTACTTTGATATAGAAGCACAGCCAGATTTGAATTTAAATTATTTATTAGGGGTTTTAGTTGTTGACAGAGAACAGAACACCGAACAATTTTATTCTTTTCTTGCAGAAAAACCAGAGGAAGAAAAATTAATTTGGCGGCAATTTTTAGAATTAGTATGGCAATATCCCGATGCACCAATTTATCATTTTTGTGTTTATGAATTTGACACAGTGCAACGACTAGCAAAACTTCACCGTACTCCTTCCAAAAAAGTATTACCAGTATTGAATCGATTTGTCGATATTTACGAACAACTAACAGCTACAGTAACATTGCCAGTTGAGAGTTATGCCTTGAAAGCGATTGCTCGGTGGATGGGATTTGAATGGCGTGACTCAGAAGCCAGCGGTGCTAAGTGTATTTACTGGTATGACAGATGGTTGAAAACTGGCGATCGCGCTTTATTAGAAATCATCAAACGTTACAATGAAGACGACTGTCGAGCAACCCATAGTGTCAAAGATTGGCTAGTTAACTTTTTTGAAAGCCAGTATGACGAATTAGAAGTTAGGAGTGAGGAGTTATGAGTTAGAAGTTAGTTGATGTTTGGTAATAACCTTAAACCTTAAACCTTAAACCTTTAACCTAAGTTTGTCGTGGGAATTAGAAAATTATTTAAGTTACCATTAATTATTATTTTTTTCGTCACAATTGTGCTGTTTGTGTTTGTTTTGAGTAACTTGAGAACTTCTGCTGTTGAGGTAACGGGTATAAATTTCATCGGTGAAGCAACTTTACCCACAGGTACAAATTTTAAAAATACTGAATTAGGAGGGTTATCGGGAATAACTTATGATAGTCAAAACCAACTTTATTACATAATATCCGATGACCGCTCTCAAAAATCGCCAGCGAGATTTTATACTTTTAATATTAATCTTAATATAGATTCTTTTCAAAGTAGCGATATTAAACCTGTTACTGTCACAAAGTTAAAAGATAAAAGTGGTAAAATATTTTCTGCTGGAAATATAGACCCAGAAGGAATAGCACTAACTAACAACTCATCTATATTTGTCTCATCCGAAGGTGATACAATCGCGGGGATAAATCCATTTATCAAAGAGTTTTCCCTCAATTCAGGGCAAGAAATTTCTAGTTTAACAATACCTGAAAAATATTTACCATCCAAAGATAAAAAACGCGGTATTCGTAACAACTTAGCTTTTGAAAGTCTCACAATTACACCTGATAAAAAACATTTATTTACAGCTACTGAAAACGCACTTATTCAAGATGGTGAACAAGCTAAGCCCAATCAGGGAAGCTTATGCAGAATTTTACAATATAATCTAATTACTAGAAAATTAGAAAAAGAATTTCTTTACCCCACCGAAATAGTCAAACCATTTTTCAATATTAATGGTAGATTTGCTAGCGGTTTAACCGATTTAGTCGCACTCGATAATCAAGGACATTTTTTGAGTATAGAAAGAACTTTTACAGGTTTAGGTTTTGTAAATTCATTATTCAAAATATCCTTAGAAAATGCTGATAATATACAAAATATCAATAGTCTACAAAAAGTTGACTTGAAAAGCATTAAACCTGTAAAAAAAGAACTTCTATTAAACTTAGGAAACCTAGATATTGCATTAGATAACACCGAAGGTTTAACTATTGGTGAAACTTTACCAAACGGACAACCCTCATTAATTTTAGTTAGCGATAATAACTTTAATAAACTCCAACGTACTCAATTTTTAGCATTCCAACTCAAGATAGAATCACGACTCGAAAGACTCTTACGTTTAATTCGCGATCGCATTTCCTAAGCATAAACTCTTACTCCTTGCGCTTTCCTTGCTCCGTATAAACAGGGGTATTATTCTATGTATATTTTATTCGATATCTTAAAATAGCTGTTTAAGTATGTACAATCTACATCCATGAGAGTGAACAAAAAATAAATTTGATAAACATTGAAAAATATTGTATTTAAAAGCTTTCACCTCCAAATCTTGGATTATCCAGGATTGCGATCGCAGTATATACACTTAGATAATTTCCCAAACTTCATGTAGGGGCAAAAAGTGTTTCCGTAAAATTTCTCATAGGAAACATTAGTTGCTTGTGTTACATAATGTTTAGTGTGTTTCCTAGAAATCCCGGTATGCTCAGTTAAAACTTTATATCTATTCATAAAAATTGATTGCCCTTAGTAAGCAATTAAACTTAAATATAAGTTAAGACCTTATTTTCAATCCCTCTCCTGATTTATAGGGAAAAAAGCTAGAGGTGACTTACTTATATAAACATTGATTTCCTCCCAAATTGAAAAATGTATTAATTCATTGATTTATGTTGCAACAAAAAGTCAATAAGATGTTAACTCAAAAACATAAAACAGAATTAGACACTTATATTGGAAAATTCCTAAATCATCGTTATTTAATCAGAGACTTAATAGGTAAAGGGGGAGGAGGTAAAGTATATTTAGCAGAAGATTGTACCAACGCTGGAATACCAGTAGCCGTAAAAATTTTGTCGTCAAACTTGGATAATCAAACGATATCGCAACGCTTTGCAAAAGAAATTTTTATCAGTTCTCAATTAGGACGTAAAAGTAAACATATTGTCCGGATATTAGGCTATGGTATTACTGATGATAAAATTCCATTTTACGTAATGGAATATCTTCAAGGTAAAAATTTATTAGAATTCATAAATAATCAGCCTTTAACATTAGAACAATTCTTTGATATAAGCTATCAAATTTGTTTGGGTTTACAATGCGCTTATCAAGGTGTGAGTCTCAAAGGTAAAAATTGTCCAGTTATTCACCGAGATATTAAACCAGAAAATATATTTATTACTCAAGATGTAAAAAAAGCAGAAATAGTTAAAATATTAGATTTTGGTATTGCTAAACTCTTAAAAGAAAGGGCTGGAGCAACACTTTCTCAATCTTTTATAAGTAGTTTACCTTATACTGCTCCAGAAAATATGGAAGGACGCAAACTATTAGATATACGTTCGGATATTTACAGTTTGGGTATTCTCATGTATCAGATGCTTTGTGGAAAGCATCCATTTCAGTTAAAAAGTAACTCCTTTGGTGAATGGTATCAAGCTCATCGTTTTGAAACACCGCTTTTATTAAACGAAATGATCAACGAGGCTAATGTACCTATTGATTTAGAAAATTTAGTGATGAGTTGTTTAGCTAAAGAAATTAAAAATCGACCCGATAATATTACCGAAATCCTAGAAAAATTAGAGCTAATTCAACGTCAATCCTACCAAATTACCAAAAATGATGATAAACATATTTCAGAATTATCAGTAGATATAACACCATTAAAATTAACTTCTAAAAATATTTGTTTGCAAAAAAAATGGCCTGTAAACAAGCCAATTGCACCAATTGCTTTCCCTGATTTACTATATACAGTACAAGGAGAAATTCCTACATTTTCGGTCATGTTACCTCAAGCAGAGATTTATAAATTTTTAGACAAACAAAACACTACAGAATTTATCCAAAAAATTAATATTTACCCGATGATTATGTGGGTAACAGTTCTACACGAAGCAAATTCATCATTAACACGCTGGCTATCTTACTTCTTAGATATCAAAGATAAACAAGAAGAAAGAATAGTCAGACATTTAGCAGAAAAAGGATACTATCACCTGTTATTTTTTGCATTAGAAGAACCAACAAAATTACCTGATGTCACAACTGTTACAATTACACCCCACCAGCGTGAACAATTATTAATTTGTTTGGAAGCAAGTCAAAATTATAAAAGCTTGATTCCATCCAATCAAAGTAAAACCATTCTCAAAGCACAGTACGAAAAAATCAAACCTAAAATTCTGCAAAGAATATTGGACGAGCAACAAAAGAAAACACATATCAAGCTTTGGTTGTCTAATTTTTTCAGTAACCTGTCTAAATTTTAGTTGAAGCATGAGGTACAAAGAAATAGTTAGTACCACCGGAGTTAGTACCACCGGAGCAAGCCTGGATTTGTCACAAGTAAGGAGTAAGGAGTAAAAATTTATTATTTTATTTATTACTTAATACTCATTACTTACC
>NZ_JADEWL010000046.1 GCF_015207665.1 Plectonema cf. radiosum LEGE 06105 | reverse complement strand
ACTCAACTACCTTCCTCCCTGATTTCGCTTACGCTCAATTTTGGTCGGAAGGTGTTTCTTTTTTGACCCGTGATTCATCTCGCCGCCAAATCGGAGATTATGGCGGGAGTCTTCTCACGGAGTTTAGGTAAACAACCATTCTCCAACTTTACCAGTCGCGAATATCTGGGAATCCAAGTCTACCTCGGTTCCATCATCTGCATCCGGGTCAAGGAATTCTCTCCGACTACCCCAGAAATTCGTACCTCTAGCACCAATGCGGAGGTTTATAATACCCGTGACTAGGGAAGGTCGTAAGTAAGTGGTAAATTCTACTTGAGTATAGGCTTCTATCGGTTCGTCGATCAGTTCGTTATTAAATAGAGTCGTATCTCTAGTGCTGTCTAAAAGGATTTCCCCATCAATTGCTCGCTCTCTCTGTCTTAGGGTAGATGTGGGTTTTTTGATTTCATGAACAGCCGCCCGGATACGGACAGTTTGAGGTTTCAGCCCTGACTGTAAAGTGCCAATAAACTCACCATTGACCACAAGTGCCTGGTATCCTGGTGCATCTGGGTCTTGATCGGAACCAATAAATTCACCCGCGCTGCTTGTTAGAGTTACCAATACATCTTTGGGAATAACCTCCCCTTTCTCGTTGATAATCTGTCCCCGGATCTGAATTGTTGAACGTCCATCAGCTTGGACTACCGGGTCTCCTACAGGTGAAATATCCAGTTGCACCTCACTACGACTTCTTTCTCTCCTTGCAGGTGTCGAATTTTCTTGGAGAGGATTTAGGGGTTCTGCTTGGGTTTTCTGGTCGTTAGGAGCAGTAGGAACCGACTGCTGTCGCTCAAATAATGACTCTCCTTGTTGTCCAAACAAAGAGTCTGACTGCGAATTTCCCCCAGAGCTAGGAGATACTAAACTGTCTCCTATTTGTGCAAGTTCGACTGATTGCTGTGGAGTTGGAGAAATCTCTTGACTTTTATCCTCTTCTGATGGCTTGGCAGACAGTGAAACTTCAGAGATGGAAGGTTTTCCCTGCTCTTGACTTTTTACCTCTTTTCCTGTATCGAGAGCCTCTCTTAATCTAAGACTAATGTCTAATTGAGTCTTTTCATCTGACTCAGCAGCTACAGCACCGTTAGAAGACATTGCAGAAAATCCGACAATCGCCATAACTATCGGTAAAATTCCCGCGCTACCTAGCTTTAATAAGACAGATAACATCGTATGGAAAAATTGTTTTTGGTGACGATAGTTGTTACTATTGCTCAATCGCACGTGAGATAATTTCTTAATCATTGCTTACCCTCCGAAAATGCAGGCGTAACCGCAAAATTCACCCGCACCATACTTCCAGGTGATAATTTCACTAAGCGTGACGGGCTATTTGTCTCAATAAAATATTTATTCGGAGCCAGAGAGTAGCCTGGTAAACTAGTCAAATCCAGCGCCGCTGAACGATAACCGGAAATCACATTAGCTAAAGAATACAAACCATTGGCATCGGTAACAATACGGTTGCCATCATCCATGTAAATCACCGCATTCGGTATCCCAGGTTCGTTTGGCTGTTGTTCACCGTCAAAGTTTTTATCAATAAATACTCTGCCAATCAAGGTACCGCAGTCGGATAAAATTCCCGATCTAATCCGCAATCTGTGGCTTGATTGGTTACTTCGCAAACCCCCAGCTTGGGCTTGTGCTAAGTTTGTTCCGCTTCCGCGTACAGCATCTGGAGTTAGCTCAGCCGCGTAATTAATTACTAAGCTTTCTCCCGGTTGCAAAGTAGTTGTCGAGTTGATTGTGACATTTGTACCTCTACTCGAAGCATTAATACTTGGTTCGCTAAACTCCACCGCTCGATCACCAACAGAACCCCGCAGTGACTGAGAAACAAATCGCAATCCTAACGGTAATCTATCGGTAACGCTGACATTTGTCGCTGGCGATCGACCAACATTTTCAATCCGCAATGTATAAATTACCGTATCCCCAGGTTCCGCAGCAGCGCGATCGCCAGTTTTGATCAACCGTAAATCTGCCGGAGAAGCGCTCAGAATTACTTGATTAGAATCAACTCTTTGATCGGGTAAATTATCGGCTCCACCACTTGCGGTATTCTCTATCACTGTTTGACCAACAGTCGGTATAATTCCATAAGTAATAACACTCAAGGAACCGATGGTTAAAAAGAGGCTTTTACGCCTTAGCCATGAGATTAAAGATATCATTGGAAGGCATCAATGCAATAAATAGCTAGGTTTTCTCAAGTATTGGCTTTAACTAAAAAGCCATTTTTTCTCAAATTCAAATTCTTAACTAGTAGCCAAGAATTGTATCGCTAAAGTTCACTAAGTTATACATAATATCGAAGAAAATTTTATTTTTGATTTCTCCTTGTGTGCAAAATGTATATTTTTTTGCAATCAGAGCATATTATCAACTACTTGTCAAGATAAAAACCAGTTGCAGATAGGTTTAAATCCCGATATTTTAATGTCCTCAAATCAAACAAGCTCAACGAATAAACTAACGGATTAGGGCTTTTTATCTCAAAATAATTAACCCTTATCCCCAGATTCAACTAAAAATAGTAGGAAAAATGTTTCTATGCAATCCGTACATTAAAAACATTTTTTACTACGTTTCTGTGAATTTATTTACGTAAATATACGCTTTGAGACGAGAACAAATCTGGATTATGTGGGGACGGAAATTCACCTATTGGACTGCATATCGTCAATAGGGAAATAACCTGACTACCTGGTTTAAATTGCGATCGCAGTTGTTTATTACTCGTGGATAAAACGTGTAATTTATTCGTTAAAGGTATTACGTTTAAATTTTTATTGATTGAAATGAGAAAAATTTTGTATCAATAAAGCAATAAGTGTGTTTGTCTGAGTAATTTGATATCCGCCGTTTAGTTTTAGGTATTAAATAAGAAATATTCATCTTTGCCTCCATTACCTTCACACCACTGTCATAAAATTGCTTAAGGTAGAGTATCCCACGTATGGGTTCTTTTTGAGTCACTAATTACATACAGACAATAATTAAAAGTTGTCAGATTAATTATTCTCAGGGTTTGCTCAGACTTCTACACACCTATCGAAGTATATATTTAGAAAACTGAACTTAGCATTTAGTTGTGCTTTAGAGAATCTTTACTTAATTTTCAGCTATATTTTAGATTCTCATAAATTAGCATCTTAGAGGTGTTCCTTAGACTGTATGTTTCCAATTTACAATTTCGGGACTACTCAATAACTTACTTTGCTGAATCTTTATTTTTTTAGGTCACACTTCAGTAATATTACTCAGAAAATACTTCCAAGTAATCAGGGATGTTATATTTTATTATGTATTTTTTTTACATTGTCATTCATCAGTAATAAAACCGCTAGTGAGAATACTTAAGTTTTTCCTCAGCAGTAAATAAAACAATAAGTAAATATATGCAATATTTTTTTGTCTATGATATTTGATTTAGACTTAGGATTTTCTAAGCTTGTCATAATCAGCAATTTTGATGAAGACTTAGTTTATTCTTTGCTTACACCGTTTTTATAAAAAATATTTACCATATTAACTGTAATATATTTTACAATTAAGTTCTATTTTTGTATATTGCATTTTACAAATAACTCAGGGATTAAAAGTTTATTTTTATACTTTTAATTAGTATAAAAACTTAGGCTCAGGTGTAATAATTTTATATAGACAGTTTATAAAGTGTCTACTATGTGGGAATATTATTGTGTATTCTTTACTTCTTGTTGTCTGTTTTTACTGAAAACGAGATGAATCTAGCGAAGTCATAACATCATCATTTTCATAACAAAAACTTATGACGTTTTAGATTGACAACAGTGGATATAGCGGTGTTCAATTGGGTGCAATACAAATAAAATTGGTAAAAATCGGGCAAAGAGGAATGTCCACACCACAATTTGAATATATTCTACTCAACCGCAAACCGCTATATTACTCGTCAATAAACTCAATTTTTTATAGCGTAAAAAAATGAAGGAAGATAAGCAATTCGCGCATCTTCCCCCACTAATAGTAAGGTGATTATAATTATTTTTAATTTTCGCAACAAAATGTAGCGAAACTTAATGCCAATAATGATTAATAATCAATCTAATATTGTAAAAACTGGTTGCGCTGTCATCGTGCAAATGCAGCGCGATCGCACTGGATTTTAGTAAGTATCGTCGTATTCAGGAGTTTCGATACGTCTTTCGGAGCGAGGAGGTAAAAACTCCGCACGGCGTACCGGAGGAGATATTGTATGACCAGAGCCATTGTAAGGATGAATGACCTGTACTGTTCTTGTAGGACGATGTTTTGGAGAGAATAAAGCTGAGACTCCAGCAACTACAATACCACCACCAACAGTCAGTGCCATACCTCCAACAGCCCAAAGTATATTAGAAGACCACCAAGCTTCTTGGGGCTGTAGCGCAGTTTGTTGTGCGGCATTTTGGTTTTGTTGAGCGTTTAATTGTGATTGGTAGTAAGTTTGTATTTGAGACTGAAACTGTTGAGTTTGATTCTTCAACTGGTCGTTTTCTCGTTGAAGCATATCAAGTTGGTTTTTTTGACGTTCTAACTGCGTCCGCAACTCAACCGTATCTGAACCAGGAGGAATCTGGTTTGGATAAACTGGTAAGCCAGGATAAGTACCTGGTTGAGCCATGTAGGGTGGTGCGACTATGGGTGCTTGGACTTGGGGAGTACTGTTAAAATTCGGCACGGAATTACCAGAACCCTTCAACAGCAAAAGAGCTGCTAGCCCAGCGACTGCAACTCCGCCAATAAATGCCATACTTTCACTCATAGCGCTTTCTCCCATAACGCGACAAAATTAAAATCATTGATAATCTATACTCTCTCACACTCATCATTTATACCTTATTCAATTCCATATAATAACCAAAACATAAAACTTAGTACCAAGTACTTTTTTTACTACTGGTAATAGCTTTATATATTCAAAATCATATCTGTAAAATTGTCTAGTACAGATAGCAAGATCAAACATTGTTGTGATCATTTTTTCATATAAGTTTTTCTTGTTATCAATAAATATTAGTAATCAAGCATCTTTAGCCGAAATTACCCACTAGAATCATTTTCCAGCTTGTTTGAGCGGTAAAATTACCCGGTTTTGAACACTGACTTTTAAAAAACATCGCTAACTTAACACAAAAATAGTTGTCCTAGGAGAATTACGGTGAATCAAAGTAAGAATACTTATAAAATATCAATTATGTAAAAAAAAGCCTCAGTCTATATAGTTATTTCGCACGTTTGCTTAATTCTTCACTGCCAAAGAAACCGGAATTTTATCATCTTACTCCTATCCCGCTAGAAAATTACCTATTTCTCTTTATCTCTTTGCTTTGCATTCTCTCTCTTGAAAAGTTGCTCTACTTGGGGATACCCCAAGACCGCACTTTTCGCTGTGTCTCTGCGGTTTTTTTTCGGTAATCTTTTAACGGGAAGGGAGTAATATCTAAAGTAGCTTGTATATCACAGTGGATATTTTTGACCAAAGATTTATCTTAATTTGGGATTTAAGTTTTTGTTCGGGGTAAAATCCCCGTTAGCTTCAGGGGGGTTGGGTGTAATTGCAAATAATTTTCAAGCTTATTTATCTTCCTGATGTTCCACCTCAGCTAAAAGTTGATCTCTTTGTTCGGGAGAAAGTTGGTCTAGCTGATGTTGCAAAAAGGCTTTTTCGTATTCTTCTCGTTGTTGATGATAGGTCATTTTATTTCCCACCGCACGAAAAACATAGCTGAGCAGCCAGCCAATTAAACCTCCAACTAATAAAACTTGGCTCCAAATACCAGCGCTAAAGCTATTAAAACCCAGAAGCTTAAAAGTTACATAAGCTAAACCACCTAAACCAAAAACGCCAAATACAATTCCAATAGCGTCAATGCGTCGCATTTTTAAATATGACCTACCAATACATGATTAAACTTCAATTTGTCGCCGCCGTGGTCGAAAATTAACAAACGGTGATAGAAGCAATAAACCGGGAAAGAACAAGAACACGAGAAAATACATGAAGCCACGTTCAAAGGAACTAACTGAGTACCAGCGAAATTTCATGTAGGTTAAAACCATGACTGGAATGACCAACAGGTAGGAACCTGCCAAAAGTAGGTACATCAAAGGTACCATGATGGTTTCGCTGTTTAAATAAGTGAGTAGACTTGATTGCATATATTTTCCATTATTAACTGGTTGAATATATTTTCTATCATAAACTTAAGCTGGGACTCAAGGAAGTATCGCTGGTCGCAATATTCCCCATGATCTGAAAGTAAGGTATTAGATTAATAGTCTGTCCCATTAGTTTTCAAGGTTTGTTGTTGGGATGCGCGCCCTTGATTGGAGCGATAAATCGTTACTACAAACCCATTAATTATGATGGGTTGCTTTTTAGTCCATTTGAATGGGCTTTTGCTGTTAGATGGGGAATTATATTCCCCAGCGGAGTCAAAACGGCAGGTGAGAGACCAGCAGATTGTATGCTCCTAGAGTATCACAATCACCGTTTTAGATGAATTTCAAGCCTTCGTGATGTGAATCACGACTCAAATATCAGAAAAGCGTCAAAAAAAATTTGGAAAAATGTTGGACAAAATACGTAATTAATGCTCAAATAGATGAGGAGATATTTGCTGCTAACAGCTGATATCGACGAGTCCCCAAAAAAACATGGGGGTGTGGCGGAATGGTAGACGCTACGGACTTAAAAAGTTGAGCCTTGTTGAAGAAATTCTACAAGTGGATGCTCTCAAATTCAGGGAAACCTAAATTTTACGTTTAAATATTACGTAAGATATGGCAATCCTGAGCCAAGCCGAATTAACTTTAATAGTTCGGAAGGTGCAGAGACTCGACGGGAGCGACCCTAACGTAATTGCAAGCAATTGTTTAATTATTTGTAAAGTCGAGGGTAAAGGGAGAGTCCAATTCTTAAAACCTAATGTTTGAGAAAACAATCAAGGTAGTAGCGAAAGCTGCGGAAGAATGAAAATCCGTTGACTGTAAAATGTCGTGAGGGTTCAAGTCCCTCCACCCCCATTAATGTTATTTATGGTTTTGTTGTCCCAGATGTAATTGCATTTGGGATGTTTTTATATTTGTATTTGTATTTGTATTTTGCGATGGTGAGTGTGAGAATATAGATCCCCGACTTTTTGGAGAAGTTGGGGATCTAAACACCGTGATTTCGATACATACAAATAGGATTGCTATAAAAAATTATTTTCCTGATTTTAATAAATAAACAAGAATTAACTAATTAAGGATACGGTCGAATCCCAGTATAATTTTAAATTTTCAAGCGCGGTAATTACACAAGTGGGTGCAATATTTTTATCCTAAAATCATAAGTTTATCAAATTTATGTAAAAAATACATAAGTTTAAAATAATCAGATTGAAGCTCCTGTTTGTGAAGGATAAGCTAGTAAGAATATAAGCAGGAGACTTTTGGGTCTATATAACCATAATATGATTGTTGATAGCTTACCGATAATACAGGGTAAAAAGCATCTTCTTGACTTGAATCATAGAGGATTGGATGTGCAGGCTGCACAAGAAAAAGTTTATAGCTTTTTTGTAGAAATGGTTCAAAACCATGAACCAGAAGATGTTTTACAAGAATTTAAGAACTTATTTGTAGATTGCTTAGATTCAGGTAGCTCAGATTACGAGTTAGGAATCTACGACATTTTTATCGGTAGTAACGAACCGGAATTTCGTAATACTCTGAAACGGACTTGTTATATACTGATTAATAATTGGGAAAATCGTCGTCAATATAAATATATTCAACAGTTAATTGATTTATTTACGAAGTATACACCCAAAACAAATTTAACTAGTTCGAGAAAAATTAATATTTTTAGAGCTTGGTTAATCAACTTTGTTAATAGTAAGGATTGTCAAGAACTAAAATTATTTGCGATTAAACACGAAGACCAAAGCAAACTGCATTGGACAAATCGCTATAGTTCTTATTTATTAATAGCTCAGTCAACGGATAAAAACAACCCCAAAGAACAACAACAAGCAGCAAAACGTCTTTCTAAACAATTAAAAGATAAATTTAAATTTGAATTAGCAATGTATATTGCTCGTTCTCAATCTGCTGCTTCAAATGTTAATCGTTACCAAAATCCAAGTATTTTGGGAGATGAAGTTTTACGTTTGATTAAAGTACTTGTTGTCAGAAAGGGTGCATTTAGTTATGAAAATATTGCGAATATCTTTATTAAACAGACTAGGAATCAAAATTTAAAAGATTTTAAAGAAAGCTTGCTTAAATATTTGCTATATTCCCTCAGTCAACAAGATTTTATTGAAACTTTGCAACAGCAGTTATCGGAAAAATTGTTAGTGTGGAAAACAGAATATAACCAAGAAACTATTAATCAGAATTTATTGCTGAGAATTTGTAATAAAATTATTGATTATTTAATTTCAGAGAATGGGAAAGAACCCTCCCAGTTATTTACTTTACTGCTTTCTCAAGGAAATCCACTCAACTTAGTAATTGTACTGCTAAAAATAGTTTTAATTAGCAAAAATTCCCGTCGTCATTTAGAAATGCGGATTGCGAATTTGATTTGTTATTATGATATTTATCCTGAAGAAGAATGTAAGTGGGTAATTAATTTCATAGAAATATTTACGATAACTTTTGCAATTTATGCAGATAATGTGGAATACAATTTAATTAAAATGCAAGAAGATTCTGCTGGTGATGAATTGCCAACAAATTTAGATACTTATCGAATATTTTCTCAATTAAAGCTACTTAGAAAAGAAAATTATTAAATAAGACGTTCATCCAACCAAGCAAAACTAGCAGCAATAGTTTCGGCTAAAATGCTAATTAAACGATATAAGCCACTAGCAGCAATTATCAACGCGGTGGGAAAAAAGTGCTGTAAAAGTGCTATCGCAGTTGTTTCAAATATTCCTAAACCAGCTGGAGCGCCGGGAACGACTAATCCTAATAACCAAGCAAAACTGAATGCTCCGATGATTAAAGGAATTTGACTTGGATTAATTGGGGCTATTGCATATAAAGTAAAAATAAAACCCGCGCTACGCAGTAATAGAAATCCCAATTCTCCTAATAAAGGTAGTAGCGGATAACGATTTAGACTTAAAGAAACACCATTTAAATTATCTGAACTAGATTTGTTTTTGCGACGGTGTGCAAAACGAATTAATGGATTAAGAAATAAAGGGTGAAGTATAGATAGTACAACAACTAAACCGAATATTTGCCCTATTAATAAAATAATAGAACCGGATGCCAAGGTAAATTTGCTGCATAAAATTACAAGTATTAAAGCTGCCGCTAACATTAATAAGGGTTCGAGCAGTACGCTGATTGTAGCAGCACTAGTACTAACCCTGAGATTTTTTGCAGCCATAATTCTTGCGATGTAATGTCCTACATTGCCTGGTAAATATTTAGCAATATTTGTTTTGAGGTAAGCTTGAATAAGTTGTATTGAACTTATTGATTGATGCAACTCTTGAAGAATCCAAGTCCATACCCACCCAGCCCAAGCGTGTGCTAACAAAGTTATTCCAGTCGCAATTGCTAAAATTGACCATCCAACTCCATCAATACGAATAGCTGCAATTTCTTGCCAATTATTTTTCAAAGCATTTGCTAAAAAAAATAACGTTCCACCTAAAAGTAGCCAGCGTAAAACTTGCTTAATCATTTCTTTAATTTTGCTGTTCATTTTTTTTTCGATAGACTAACATCAAAAATAATATGTTAAATTAGCAAAAATTCCTAGTTTATTTGACTATTTAGTTTTTTAGTAGAGAAATTAATTAGTGATTTTTTGATGATAAATATTAATTTGCATATACTTGATTTATTTGTATTTATTCATAATTTATCTTAAGTAAGTTAATTTATAAATGATTAAAGTTCATATTTGAATTAAGATTTTATTAAATAATTCTTTAGAGGATGTTTTAAAAATCTAATTTAATACTTTACTGGCGACTAGAAGTCGCGGCTAAGCAGGTTATTAATTAACTAGTCCACCCAGGTGTACTTTAGTTATTTAGTAGCGGTTTAAACCGTCGGATAGCTTCAAAACATCCTCTGAGATGGATTTATAATCATATAAATTTATAACTAAATTTTTATATATTTTGATAATTATTGATGTGTGATTGGCATAATTCAGTAAGAATTTGATTATTTAGTGATTATTTAGACTTATATCCTTCCAAAGTCAGAGAAAGGTATTGTAAAACTAATCAAAAGAATAAGACTTTCGCTAGAGGAAACATCTGCTTTTTTTGATGTAATCTTGACAATTGATGACCCAATTAAGCATGGATATAAATTTAATGAGATTAATGGGAGGAGAACCTAGGTGAATCGTTTAACCGGATTTTTCCAGAAATTACAACTACGTCAAATTGTGACAATATTCATTGCTGGAATATTATTGTGTATGACCAGCATAGTTTCTAGTAATGGTCAATATGCTTTAGAAGTAAATTCAAATAATGCGGCATTGCAAGCAGATAAATTAGCTCAACTAGATATTGACTCGCAATTATTGATTGCTGCAAATAAATCTGATGGATTGCTCTATCCTGGTGCTGAGACACCTCAAGGTAGAATAGCTAAAGAGAAAGAATTGCCAATTAAGAACTTAGAAAATATCAATGATCCTGAACCTGGTGGATTGATTCAACGTAGTCCAGACTTGGGGAATCGTGTAGAAGAACGGATTGATGCTGTGAAACAATCTGTAGAAGAAGCTTCCAGTTTTCTTAAGGATAAGGCTCAAGAAGCAAACGCTAGACCGGAAATACAGAGAAATCCGGCTTTAGGTAAATAAAACTAACTTTTCAACAACTAAAGAATCAATTAATATTTGAAATTTGGTTGTTTGTTATTTTATCAAGTAATCAATTGCTCAAACATTAAAGTAAAAAAAGAAAAAGGAGTAAACAATGAATAAAGTATTTGCTGCAATCAGAAAAATTCAAATTAAGCAGATTTTTACTGCTTTTGTATTAGGAACCTTGCTATTTATTACCCAAGCTTGTAGTTCTGTAGATGCGAAATCTCCTGATTCTACCTATCGAGGAGGAATGAATCAGTATAGCGATGTAGACCCAAGAAGTAAAGATGTGGAAGCTGCTGCAAAATTGAAAGCTAAGGGTTTGAGAGATAATGCTGAAGTTAACGTTATCGACCAAACTGGTAGCTTATCAGGTAATACTCGTCGCACTTTGGATAAGAAAGGAGAAAACCTCGAAGATTTCGGCAAAAATGTTAAAGAAAGTACCGGATATGCAGTAGATAAAGCACAAGATAGTGCCGAAGATTTTGCTGAAGGAACTAAGAGAGGAATTCAAAACATCAAAGAAAATACTTCTAATGCTTTTGGTAAAGTTACTAATAATGCAGAAGAAGCAGCCAAAGATGCAAAAATAAATGCTCAACGGGCTGCTACAGATGCGAGATTAGGTACTGAACGGGCTGCTGAAGATGCTGGGAATGCAGTACAAAGAACCATCAGAGATGCAGTTAATTAATATCAGTTAATACAACTGTTTAATTAGCTTTTGATTGGGTAGGATATTGAAAACCTACCCGATTTTTGTTGTTGCTGAAATAATCCTTAGAAGTCGGGTTTTTAAAATACTTACTTTTGTTGATTTTTTGCATACCAAGATTGTAATGCTAACCTGTGAATTTCTTGCCAGGAAATACCATATTTTTGAGCTAATTCCGCACAGTCTGCATATTCAGGATGTACATTTGTTATAGTTTTATTTTTTATCGTCCCCCTCCAAGCTACCTTAACTTTAACTTTGCCATATGCTGTTTCTAATTCTTGGATTTCTCTTTGTAATACTGCACGTTGTTGAGTCAAGCGACGAATTCCTAATGTGGTAGTTTCACGAAATAAAACTGTTTCACATTTCACTAAACTTTCTGGTTGACAAATAACCGTTAATAAAATTCCCGGACGAGATTTTTTCATTCCTACAGCTTGGGTAAAAACATCCAGCGCCCCAACTGCAAATAATGCTTCAAATATATAACCAATTGCTTGAGGACTAATATCGTCTATTTGGGTTTCTAGAACTGAAATATTTTCTAAATAAGGACTCGAATTATTTTGATAATTATCTTGAGGATGATTCTCAAATTGATGATTTACATGATCACGTTCAGCGACGCTAGCTCGATGGTGATTAACTGGTTTTTGTATAGTTTCACCCAACCAAACACGTAAAATATTTGGTATTGGTAAATCTAAATTACCCGCACCCAAACCAACTTTTTTCAAAGTCATATCTGGTGGCGAACCAAATTCTGTTGCTAAAGCTGTTACAATAGCCGCACCTGTTGGTGTGACTAATTCCCGTTCGATACCGTTGCTATAAACGGGACAGTTTCGTATTTCCCATAATTTCAATACCGCAGGTACTGGTACAGTCATCATTCCATGTGCAGCGCGGACAGTTCCTCCCCCAGTCGGTAGTTTAGAGCAGTATAGTAAAGGTAATCCTTGGTCATTGCTGTCAATATCCAACCAATCTAAGCCCAAGCAAGTACCAACAATGTCCACAATCGCATCCACAGCACCTACTTCATGGAAATGTACCTTTTCTGGAGCAATACCATGTACTTCTCCTTCTGCGACTGCTAGCTGTCGAAATATTGCCAAACTCCAAACTTCAGCTTTTTGTGGTAAACCAGCCGATTCGATCATTTGCTCAATTTCTGGTAAATGTCGTCCGTGGTGATGGTGATGATTATCAAGTAAATCTACATGAACTTTAGTTGCTTGCTGCAAATTGCGGTGAACTGGTTGAGTCCATAATTTATATTCTTGTGCAATTCCTAACTTGTTGAGGTTTTCAATTAAATATTCAATACTTACTCCCAAACTTACTAAAGCCCCCAAACACATATCACCAGAAATCCCAGTTGGACATTGAAAATAAACAATTTTACTCATGATTACAGTGAACAGTGAACAGTTAACAGTTAACAGTTATCAAATTAAAATTAAAATTAAAATTAAAAGTTGATTTTGCTTTTAATTTTTGAATTATTTGAATTAATTTATTACATAATCAAATTTTTAATTCATGGCAAAAATTTTGACTCTTCATCCTGATAATCCGCAAATTCGTAGAATAGAAGATATTATTGCAGCGCTACAAAGTGGTGCAGTTATGCTTTACCCTACCGATACAGTTTACTCCATTGGTTGCGATTTAAATGCTAAATCGGCGGTGCAGCGAGTACGACAAATAAAACAGCTAGCCAATGATAAACCACTGACATTTTTATGTCCTTCTCTTTCTAATGTGGCTACTTATGCTTTTGTCAGTAATACAGCTTATCGGATTATGAAACACTTGATACCAGGAACTTACACGTTTTTACTACCAGCGACCAAATTGGTACCGAAGTTAGTACAAAACCCCAAACGCAAAACAACTGGAATTCGAGTACCTAATAATACGGTTTGTTTGACGTTATTGGAGGCTCTAGGAAACCCAATTATTTCTACTTCCGCTCATATTCCAGCTTCAGATAGTGACGATGAGGACACATGGATTGAACAAGAATCCTTATCGCGGGTAG
This sequence comes from Plectonema cf. radiosum LEGE 06105, assembly GCF_015207665.1. Taxonomy (GTDB): domain Bacteria; phylum Cyanobacteriota; class Cyanobacteriia; order Cyanobacteriales; family Nostocaceae; genus Rivularia; species Rivularia radiosa_A. The sequence goes on along the minus strand of NZ_JADEWL010000046.1, from coordinate 34,153 downwards.
AGTTATTTGACCGGATGGAAGGTTTAGTAGATGTAATTATAGATACCGGCGAAGAACCTGGTTGTCAAGTCTCTACTATTGTAGATATGACTGAAGAACAGCCAGTAATTATACGTCAAGGATTGGGTTGGGAGCAAGCTGCAACATGGATAGAAGGAAGTTAGAATCACAACTGCTGTAGAAACCGGGTTTATTGCTACGTGTGTAAAGGAATCATGAATAAACAAGCAATGCTCAAGGTTAGTGGAAAACATCGTTCCCGTATGTAGGGGATTTATTTGCTGACAAAAATCAAAAAACCCTGTTACTTCACCTTGTCTTTTTAATTAGTTTAAATACTCCAATTTCTAAATTGTCACATTCACCAAGGTAAAATGAGCATAGGTACAGCGCGGTTCAAAACCTTACATCACAAAGCTTTGAAGCTATTTCCAGTATTTATACTTAGGAGTGTGACAGTAGCGTTTTGAAGAAACCCTAAGAAAGCGACACACCGGCATATCCGGAACTTACGGATATTTCTTACATTCATAAGTGTGAGCAGCGAGCAAGGTTGAGTCTTGATAAGCTTTTCCCCAGGCTGCGAGCTATGTAGTTACGGTGCAGTACCAAAAATAAAAAAAATGATGAAAACAAACTTTGCTAATCTACCGGAATCTACATCTGCTGTTGAAAACGAAGCTGCAAATTTACAGCCCCAGGGAAATAACCAGGATAGTAACAATGTGTTAATTCAGCAGATATGTCAAGAGTTGGAATCTCAAGTTAAAGCTACTCCTGAAACTATTCAATTAATCGCTACACGTATAGCCAAAGAAGTAGAACGCATTTGCGAGAAAAGCTACCGCATTCAAACATCCGGACAAGTTAAATCTTGGTTATTTAGTTTAGCGCGGCATCGCTTGCAAAAATGCTTGCATTATTATCAATTAGGTTCCAGACGCGGTAGAGTAGAATTACATAGCACTCTTGGTTCAATGGTTTACCGCCATATCAGTCTTCCCGGTTGTCAGTTGGGTTTTGATGCACGTTACAACTTGATTGAAGATTTCCTCCAAGCATTCTATATCGAAGCGATTAAAGCCTTCCGTCGGGAAAACGAATTACCTCAAGACTACACTCCCCGAACTCGGCTGCAATTAGGAGAGTACATGGCATTTACCGAACAGTATGCTAAACGTCGTATTTCCCTACCAGGAAACGCTAACCAACAATTAATCATCCTCCGCGCTCAAGGCTTTAGCCGTCGTTTACCTCAAGAAACCACCGTTGACATGGAAATGGCTTTAGAATCTGCCAAATCCGAAGATGCAGAAGCATACCAGCGCAACTCTGCTGTTCAACAAGTGCGATCGCAAATGGTTGCACAATCAAATTTTGACCCAGCAGAAGAAGCAGAGCGCGATCGGGTTATTTCTGAACTGGTGAATTACCTGCAAGTTCAAGGTCAAAGTGACTGTGTAGATTATTTATCGTTGAAACTCCAAGATTTGAGCGCTCCAGAAATCGATCGAATTCTCGGTTTAACCAGTCGTCAGCGCGATTATCTACAACAGCGTTTTAAGTACCATGTAGAAAAATTCGCACGCACCCATAATTGGCAATTAGTACATCAGTGGTTGGGTGCAAGTTTGGAACAAAAATTAGGAATGTCTTCTACTCAATGGGATGCTTTTGTCAATCAACTTTCCGAACAACAACGTCAAATGTTGGAATTGAAAAGCGATAAACAAAACGACCAAACAATTGCCAAAGTACTTAAATGTACTCCGAAACAGCTACAAAAGCGCTGGACTAAGTTGCTAGAACTAGCATGGTCTATTCGTAACAGTAATAGTGAAATTCAAGCAGGTTAAATAAGTAGATTAATAATATTTAACCTACTGCCGCTTTATTTTACTTTTACAGAACTTACAATGACTATAGATGATCGACATCAGTGCTTAAATAGTAAAAACACTCCCAATGTCCCCGACAAATATATAAATTAGTTTAGATAAGTTAGTTTGTCAGGGGATAAATCAGGAGGCTCTACTAAGATTAAAAGGTCACAAATAATCGCCAATAAAAAAACGTCCTAACCCCAAAAAATAAGAGTATTTTTAAATCAACTGTCATAAATAGGTGATAAATCTTACCTCAAATATGAAAATTTCAGATAAATATTTGAAAATTGATTTCGAGATACAGTTATTCGCGTATTCGATAAATCTAGCTTCGCAATTACATATAATAATTTTTCCCAATTTACTTGCTAATTCTGCACAAATTAAATTATTTAGTAAAAGAATGATGAGTGCAACAAGTAAAGTAGCTCATATTGCTGATAAGATGGGGGGAGAAAATCAAAAAATCACCAAAAATATTGCTATTCGTTAAAATAATGCCGATTACTTGCATGAAGAACCAGATAAATTTAAATTAGATGAGAGATGTACCAACTATTAGATTACAATTTATTGAGTAAGTACATCAAAAAATCTACAGTTAATAACAAGATACTCAAAAAAAATGTTTGATGGTTTTTGGGATAACGTGTCTCGCTACCCCCGCTACTTGGTAACTACCGCGTTGGGTATATTTTTGAATGCGTTTGGCTGGTTAACACCAATATTTAAGCGCCCTATCACCTCGATTATTTTTATCGGAATCTTAGTGGGCATTTTTGTGTTTATTTCTTTTACCCTGCGTGCAATGCTTGGTTTAAGTACAATTTAATCTAGTAGGCGATTTGTGAGGGGTGTTTAACCCTGCATCAATGCCGAGTTTTTGTAGTAAAACCTCTGTTAGGAGGCTTATTTTTATGGCTACTAATCGCCGCGTTTCCCGCGTTGCTGAATTAATTAAACGGGAAGTTAGCCTAATGTTACTCAACGGGATTAAAGATGACCGAGTGGGTACGGGAATGGTCAGCGTTACTGATGTAGATGTTTCAGGTGATTTACAACACGCTAAAATCTACGTTTCAATTTATGGTACTGATGAAGCCAAAGAAGAGACAATGGCTGGTTTAAAGTCAGCGACTGGTTACGTCCGTAGCGAACTTGGTTCAAGAATCCGTTTACGTCGTACCCCGGAAGTAATCTTCTTGGAAGACCGTTCAATTGAAAGAGGTAACAGGGTACTATCGCTTTTAGACAAGATTAAGAGCGAACAAAAGCCCGAATTGCAAATAGAAACTCAGGGAGAGGGGGAGTAGTAGAGGTTGTTAGTTTGACATTGTTTATACCTAAAAATAAACATTCATTAAAATATAGCTGTCAAACACCATTTGCAATTAATAAGACGGCAGAGAAAACCTCTTGCTGCGGAATTAAATGCGATCGAAGATGTTTGACAGCAGCACAAAAGATATACACCCTGTTTTCCTTTAAAAATCATCCACAAGTTCGCTCAAGCGGCTGATTAAGGGGTCTTCCTCTTTATAAGGATTACTAACAGTAGAAGTCGGCATAGAAGTATTATTTAATACTTCAGACACCTTTGATTGAGTTGAAGGTTGAACGACAGAACCTTGATTGATCATCATTGCCAACTGAGCCACTTGCTGACTAAGCTGTGTCAAATGTTGTTCCATCGTTACCAACCGATTTGATTCCCTAGTAAAGAAACGTTCCTCAAGGTCAGCCAATTTTCTTTCCAGGTCAGCGATGTGTTCTCCCACCCCGGATGATGGTTTCGGTGTTGCTGTTGATGTTGGTTGCGGATCTGGTCGTACAGATTCCGGTACGCACAAAGCTTGCCATAAAGCTTCTTTACAGAGGTCGCTGAAAGTCTTATCTGGCTCTGTTTCTAAGTGCCTTTCAACAACATCTAACAAGCTTTCATCCGCTACCCCTGGATTGAACGTAACAGATTTAACTACTTTTTTTGACCATTGGAACATCAGTTTTAAGACCTAGAAGAGCGACTGGCAGATAATTGTGCCTCTCCATAAATATACTGCCCCAAAGCATTAGCTTCTCGGGAAGGTGCAGCTAAATGGGCATTAATTTTTGCTTCTTTGAGCAAGCGTTGAATGTCTTCCCAGAAAAATTCACCACCACCCCCGGTAAGAATTACGTCTGTAACACGTTCTGGCAGCCATGCTAACACACGAGTGCAGATTTCGCGGGAAAACATTTCGATTAGGTTAGGAAGGAAATCATCTAGATTGGTAGGCTTACTGGAACCTCTAGGACGGTAGAAGCGTTCACCTTTGGGCTTATTTACCGCAGCAATCAAAGATAAAGATTGACTGTCTGCACCTTCAATTTCAGCGGCTACGAGTTCGTAAAATTTGCTCATACCAAAGTCTTCACTTTTGGAAGCTCCTCTTGCGAAACGGAAGTTATCCACCATCAAACAATCTGTAGTTTGGTGTCCAATATCCACAATCGCGGCAGAAACTTTGGTGAAGTCGGGCGCTCCAGGTCCCTTCTTGGGTTGGGATTCACACCACAGCAAGCTACCATAGCCTTCTGGCATTACCCAAACTTTATTAACGTTGATTGTTACAGACTCACCACGGAAGTTCATTACGTGAGGGCCAGTAACTTGAGATATGAGTTGTGCTTTTTCTTTTTCAAATTGTTCTTGAGAAAGATAAGGAAGACCTAAGATTACGGAAATATCATCTTTAAGCTTAAAGTATCCCACACAAGCCAAAACTTTAATCAGTGCAGCTTCAACTTTAGATTGACCGACTCCTAAATCGGCTCCAAAGTCAGCTGCGAGTTGACCAACAGCATAACCATTACCTTGATACTCCAGCCAAAGATCCATCAAAGGATCTGTTGCACGAGCTTCAAAAACTCCTCCATGAACTTGTTCCATTGTCATTTGTTTGACATTGGAGGAAACAAAAATCACACTATTCGGCTCGCGACTAACGCTGGTTTTGGTAGAAGTCCTACCAAGGTCTACACTAAGAAGATTCTTACTCCCACCATTACCGGGATTCGTCAGCTTGGGAGTTGTGTTAATCGGAGTAGATGCCGTGATTCTGTTCATCGGTATCGCAGCGGCATTCATCGGGGTAGCAGCGGAAGGTTGGTCTGTCATGGAAATTCCTAGTTTCTACTTAGCTCTAACAAGGTATCATGCTAATCTTACAAAAAAGAATCAACTCTAATTGAGATGCGAGCAAAAATTACTCGTGTACCTCAGTAATCGACTGTTTTTGTAAGTTAACGAAGTATGAAGTCAAACAACGGGAACTAAAGTCTGTTGTAACAGCTAGAACCGTTTTGGTTTTTTCAGTCCAGGCTTTTTATGTATTCTCTCAAGAAATAAGGCTTTTTTATTATCGCTTTTACGATAAGTGTTATGGCCATACTATCTTTGTAGATTTGTTTAGACGGGTGACAAGCTACAAAATACAAACTACTTCATAACTGACTAGATCGCGCTTTTTCTGAGTATGTTAGCAAACCTACTCATGTACCGCCACCATATATGTGTAAAACAGGTAAGTCAGTAAATATGTATTGGTGAATTTAAAATTACAAAGCGAAATGAATAAGCTACAGACCGATAACGTCATTTTTGACTGGTTTGAGTTTTGCTAAAAATATTTAGCCTGATACAAATACCTGCCTTGATCAAAAAAAGCGATCGCGGATCATAATTTGTTGGTTTTTTATTTTTAACGGTATACACAACCCCCAGCAACTAGACAATGATGAAACATTAGATACATTAAGTTTGAATTTGAATTGATTGTATGCTTCATAAAAAGTGCATTATTTTGGTGTCAACAATCAAGATAAATTGACTACACTCTAAATAATTTTTATTTTTATTTTCCTAAAATTAAATATTCGTATCATACATAGCAAATTTCAGTTGAGTCCAATACACTAAAACCTCACCGAACAAGGCAAAAGTAAAAAATAAAAAGGCAAAAGTAAAGAAAAATAAAAATGGTTTAAGCACCATTATTTATTTATGGAACGAAGTAAAAACATTTGTTTCGAGACACGTAGTGCCTTCAAACAATACGTCCTTATCAAATCCCCTTAATTTATTTATGGGGATTATCTTTTTACTTTTTACTTTTTACTTTTTAACCCCTCCCCTCTCCGATGCCTTGGAGAGGGGAGGCTTTGGGCGGGGTGAGGTAAAATTTGTATTGCACCCAAGTGAAAACCGCTATATAGCAATGGTCATATTGGTTAGGACATCATATTAGACATCTGGTGGAAATTAATTATGCGTCATCCAGAAACCTTGTAGAGAGGCGAAATTTCGCGTCTCTACATTCTTTTTCGGAGATGTCTATTTTGTTCTTAAGGGAACAGGCAACAGGTAAATGTCCTAATAATTATGACTACCGCTATATCTATCATTTATCTGAACGCAAAAAAAGGAGTATTAAGTAAGCTAATACCTACTCAATACTCCGATCGATGGCTAAAATAACGCTTTAAATTCTCAGAATACAGGCTGAATACTCAAGTCCGGTGAAAATTTCTCAAATTTCTCAAATTTCTCAAATTTCTAAATAGTGGAACTAAAAGATTGCATTATCGGTTCTGATTGGCTATCTAAAGGGTTCCAAACTTTGTCAGATACAGCCATTTGTTCGATTAAACTAGCTAATCTCAAGGCTTTGAGAGCTTGTTCGCCACCCACTGAAGGCTGATTACCACCGCGCACGCAATTCACAAAGTGTTCTAATTCAGCCCCTAATGGTTCTACATTTGAGGTGTAAACTTTTTCAATTAAACCGTCTTGTCTGTATGTTTGTCTGTTGTCTGTTATTGAGTTAGTGGGGTATCGGTGAATCCAAATTTCATTGTTGAGGAAATCAGCTTCGGTAAATGAATTTTTGGAATGAGCTACAATTCTACGGATTTTGCGGTGAGTGATTTTACTAGCAGTCAAGGTAGCAACAATACCATTAGCAAATCCCAGCGTCGCAGTGACATAATCCAAATAGGTAGAGTTGGGAGTACAGGTACCGCTAGCCGCTAACTTCACTACTGGTGCAGCAGCTAATTCTAAAAGCAAGTCGATATCGTGGATCATCAAATCCAGCACTACTGAAACATCGTTTGCCCGACTTGAATAAGGACTCATGCGGTGAGCTTCTAAGGCGAGCAATTCGTCAGTTTTGATGATTTTAGTTAATTCTCCAAAAGCTGGCTTAAAGCGCTCTATATGCCCTACTTGCAAGATACAGCCAGATTCTGCTGCGGCATTAACCAAAGATTCTGCTTCAGAAATATTTGCAGCAATTGGTTTTTCGATTAGAACGTGGATTCCTGCTAATAGACAATTTATCCCGACGGCATAGTGTAGGCGGGTAGGAACGGCAATACAAACTGCCTCAAGATGAGGCAATAACTCGCAGTAATCCTCGAAAAATTTAGTTTTATATTTACTGGCGGTTTCCAAGCCCCGCTCAATATCAATATCGGCTACACCAACTAGTTCTACATCTTTCATCGAACTTAGTACACGGGTATGATGTTGCCCCATGTTACCTACACCAATCACGCCTACACGAATGGGACGTGGTTGATGGCGCTGTACGTATCCATTGTTTTCTCCCGCTGACATGCTGCTATCTTGCACTCTAATTTTCTCTCCTCAACCACCAACTTTAAAGACGCTACAATTGTTGATTTTTGTACTTTTTTGCCAACAAAGCAGCAACCTAATAACCATCCAGATCGTAACCAGATGGTAACATAGAGGTTCTATTTATGAAGAATTTCAAAGTTCGTTGTGAGTTCCCGATATCCGTCTTTCTTTCGTATATCCGAGCATTGTTAATCTTTTTTTTGAATTATTCACAAAAAAATATCATGTCTTTTGATTAACTTGAAATTTTCGTTAGTATTCTTAAATGATTGAAATTCAACCCGTAGAATTTAATCAAAAAGTCTCCGGTTTTGCAATTAAACTTCAATTTGTATAGATAAGACTGCTATAACCGTTAGCGCATAATAATGGAGTGAAGCAATCACAAAGGTTGAAGGATGGTTAATCGTATGCAATTTAGGTGTTGCCCCTCCCTACCTCTCACCGTCAAGCTGCTAAGTATAGCCATGGCGGGAGTCTCCAGGAGGAAAGACAAATGAAAGCTGTAATTTTATTATCAGGAGGACTTGACTCCTCCACTGTTTTATATCAAGCTTTAGCTGATGGATATGAATGTTACGCCATCAGTTTTGATTATCAGCAAAGGCATCGAAAAGAATTGCGCTCGGCGGTTTCAGTAGCCCAAAAAGCTGGTGTAACCCAACATCAAGTTGTTAAATTTGACTTAACGCAATGGGGTGGTTCGGCGCTTACAGATAATTCGATTAGTTTACCTCAAGAGCGTTCTTTGCAGGAAATGTCTCAAAATATTCCCATTACTTACGTCCCTGCAAGAAATACGATATTTTTAAGTTTTGCCGCTTCTTATGCCGAAACTATCGCCGCAGAAAAGGTTTATATTGGTGTAAATGCTTTGGATTATTCGGGATATCCAGATTGTCGTCCCGACTATATTAAAGCAATGCAAGAGGTATTTCGTTTAGGAACCAAGCAAGGACGTGAAGGAAATCCCATTAATATTGTTACACCTTTAATCGATTTGAAAAAAACCGAAATTATTCAATTAGGTAACAAATTAGGAGTTCCTTGGGAATTAACTTGGTCTTGCTATAGCGGTGGTGATGTCCCTTGTGGAGTTTGCGATTCTTGTCGTTTGCGTCTTGCTGCTTTTGCTGAATTGGGATTGACAGACCCGGTGGAATATGCATTCAGGTCAAAGGTTTAAGGTCAACAACTGTCAACTAACTCTGTTACAGCCTTTTTAGTTGAATTTGCTGTAATCGGGGACCTGTTACTGATGCTACTGTAAATTCTATATTTTGATAGCGGAAGCTTTCACCAATGTTGGGAATTTTTTGTAAGTGGTATAGCATAAAGCCTCCGAGGGTTTGATATTCTTTTGTTAAAGGTATATGGAGTTCTAATACTTCGTTGAGGTCTTCTAAGTTGATTTGCGCTTGAACTAGAAAAGTTTGCTCGTCTATCATTTTGATGAGTAGGTCATTGCTGTTTTGCGTTTCGTCAATGTCACCGATGATTTGAGCAATTACGTCTTGGATGGTTACTAATCCTACTGTACCGCCAAATTCATCCACTACTACGACCATAGCTAGCTTTTCTTGTTGCATCATGGGTAATAGTTCATTTAGGGGTGTATGTTCTGGTACGAACCTTGCAGGACGCATACAGGAATGAATTTGTGTGTCTAAAGTTAATTGTCCTAATGCTAAAGGCTTTGTTAAGTCTTTAAAATAAATGATGCCGCGAATATCATCTAAGGATTCTCCGAATATAGGGTAGCAGGAATGACCATCACCTGCCATTTCTTGGAGAAAATTTCGTAAGGTTGCGTTTTTAGATAGCGCTACTATGTTACTGCGGGGAACCATTACTGCTTGTACTGTCACTTCCCCAAATTCAAAGATATTTTTTAACAGTTCTCGTTCTCTGGCTCTTAAACCAGTGGATTCTCTCTCTGTGGAAATAATTAATAACAATTCTTCAGGAGTAACTGGTGGTCTCCAACTTTTGCCTGTGTATTCTATACCGAATAGGCGTAATAAAAAACGAGTTGATTGATTAAGAATCCAGATAAAGGGGCTGAAAAATCTCACAATAGCTGTAACTGAAGGCCCCAAAAACCTGGCTAATTCTTCCGAATAAAGCATTGCTACGGATTTAGGACACAATTCTCCTAGAACTATTTGTAGATAAGCGACTAAAAAAAAGGCGATCGGTATTGATAAGGAATGAGCGAGGAAAACATTGATTGTTCTGGGTATGGGTAGAGATTGCAGCAATATATTAATCAATTCTACAATCGTACTTTCTCCAATCCATCCCAGTGCCAAACTTGAAAGAGTAATCCCTAACTGGGTTGTGGAGAGCAATCTATCAATGCTACGTTGCAATACTTCTACTGCGATCGCTTGAATATCCCCAGCTTCCACTAACTGATGTATTCGCGATCGCCGTACTGTCACCATTGAAAATTCTGCGGTGACAAAAAAGGCATTTATGGCAATTAAAAGTAAGACTGATAGCAATCTCAGCCCTACTTCCGACCAATTTAAATTATCAAGACTATTCACAGTCTTTGCTCACGTAAAACTCAAGCCCCACTATCCTGGATTTTTCGATGCTGTATTTTTACATTAAAGTTAAATTCAAGTTAATTTCAAGTTAAATTCAAATTATTAGCGATGAATCTAGATACTCAATGTAAAATACAGAATCTAACACTTAATATTCCCAATATCTACTTTTCTACAGGAATATTTGACACTTCCAACCGTAATTTTTGTGCTGGATAATCTGTAAGGGCTAAGGAAATTTGTTTGACATCATCAAGTAAAGCAGCAGGAATACTCACAGTACCATATGATGGTGGTGCATCAGAAGCTAATTCTGATGGTAAACCTTCTGTGGAAGCACTTAAAGTTCTTCCTTTATCGTCAGTCACGTCTAGGAAACTATAAAGAAAGCGCACGGAATCATCACCTTTATTATCCATCTTTACTTTTAGCAACAAAGCGCCCCCCGAATATTCGGCTGACTGTACTGCAAGAGTTACACCTTCGCTTTCGGCTTGTATAGGAAATCCTGCTTGGAGTTTTTCTGGAGCTTCTGGTGGCTTCTCCTCTTGTTTGCGTTTGGTATCTTTTTTACCTTCTTCTAAATCATCGATTGTTTTTGATTTAGCGGCTTTGGTTTTACCTTCGATGCGTGATTTTACAATGGAAAGGATTTCTTCTTCTTTGACAAAGACTACACCTTCTTTTTCTTGACCACCAGTTGTGCCTTTCCTGGCATACTTGGTAGTAGGACGAGTATCCGGCGCTGTGACTCCTTTAAGAGCCGCACTTCCCAAGGTAAAACCCCAAAAAGCGCTGACTGAACCAGCCCCTAACATCAGGGTTAACAAAATCAACGTTAGAAGTACAGTAGAATTTAGTTTCATTCTTCGGAATTAATATAGCTGTTCGATGTCAGGATAAAGCAAAAGTGTTGAAGTTTGTTTTCGATAAAAACGGAAAACTTGATAGATAATACTTGATAAATATTAGTTTGCACTATTTTATGATTAAATGATGTAGCGCAAAATCTGATATTTTTGATTTCTTGAATTATTTTTAATGATTTTTGTATACAAAAAGGTAAACTCACGGTATAATGATTAATCAGCCAGGGTTGGCCGAGCGGTTGAGGCAACGAACTCATAATTCGTGTTAGGCAGGTTCAACTCCTGCACCCTGGATTTAACAATAAATTTAACTTCCTACATTTAGCCATTAGTCCTTCGGATCGAGAACTAATGGCTAAGAAATATTTATCTATACCTCTAATCTTCTCTTTTAGCGACGTGGTAGACTATCAAAGCGGAATTCAGTTCCAACTTGTAACTGAGTAGCTCTCAAGCTAGGAGAACCTAGTAACGAGGTATTATAAGGATTTGGTAAATCTGGAGTCCGAAGATATGGGTCGTTGGTTGTTTGTTGCTTGAGTACATCTTGATAAAGAATGTTTACTAGCTTACCATCTCGTTCAATTTCGTGTTCAGGAAAAGAATTCTTAAACAAAGAACCAGATCCAAATATCCAATCTATTTCCCTAAATAAACCTTGGTTATTGTAAAAGTCGGGATAATTTTTGTAAAATGCTTTTTCAAATACTTCATTTGGTGTTTGATAGCTGGATGTTTCGGTTTCTGCTATGGCGATCGCCGGCAACCCAATGGTAGCAGCAAGCACTAATAACCCACTTAGGGCTTTTAAGTTTAAGGACATATTAACAACTCCTGTATTTTGGTGCGAATTTTGACCGCTGACTTATCCTAAATGTCAGAATTCGCATAAGTTCAACTAGTCCGGTGTAACATAATTTTTGATGTTTTGTAATGATTTATCGCGCTGAAAGTTCTACCCAAACTGGTTTATGGGCTACTAATACTGATTTGAATCTTGTTCGTCAGCAGCTACTAGATTTATTTTGTCAATTTGCTTATCAGGAGGGAGATTTTGTGCTTTCTTCTGGAGTGCGTAGTTCTTATTACATCAACGGTAAGGAGGTAACACTCCATCCCCAAGGTGCTTTGGCAATTGGTCGCATTCTTTTAAATATGCTACCTTTGGATACTCAAGCTGTGGCAGGTTTAACTTTAGGAGCCGACCCGATTGTCAGTGCTGTAAGTGTGGTTTCTGCACTGGAAAGCCGACCTATACCAGGTTTGATTGTTCGCAAAGAAGCTAAAGGTCATGGAACCAAAGCTTATGTAGAAGGTCCAAATTTACCGGAAGCAGCTAAGGTTGTAGTCTTGGAAGATGTTGTGACTACAGGGCGATCGGCAATGAAAGCTGTTACCAGGCTTAGAGATGCGGGTTATACAGTTAATCAAGTAATTTCACTGATAGACCGTCAGCAAGGTGGAGCGGAATATTATCAATCCGTAAATTTACAGTTTGAATATGTGTTTTCAATTACTGATATTCAGACACGATATAAGCAGATTGTAATTAAACCCTAATTAATAATGTAGAGACGTAGCAGTGCTACGTCTCCCATATTTAGATTTGCATCGAACAATTTATATTAATAATTCGAGCAAATCAGATAATTGAAAGATTCGTATTTTCCCCAGGATTAATGAGACGTAAAGAATTGGTTTTTCCCCAGGATTAATGAGACGTAAAGAATTGGTTTTTTCCCAGGATTAATGAGACGTAAAGAATTGGTTTTTTCCCAGGATTAATGAGACGTAAAGAATTGGTTTTTTCCCAGGATTAATGAGACGTAAAGAATTGGTTTTTCCCCAGGATTAATGAGACGTAAAGAATTGGTTTTTTCCCAGGATTAATGAGACGTAGCACTGCTACGTCTCTACATTACTAACTTTGTGCTAAGGCTTGTTTATTGCTTTTTGCCAAGAATTTCTCTAGTTCGGTTAATGCGTCAGCATCTACTTTGGTTTGCATAGGACAAAATTTAGGTCCACACATCGAGCAAAATTCAGCAGTTTTATAAATATCGGCTGGTAAGGTTTCGTCGTGATATTCTTTAGCTCTTTCGGGGTCGAGGGATAATTCAAACTGACGATTCCAGTCGAAGTTATAGCGAGCGTGGGAAAGTTCATCGTCTCTGTCTCTTGCTCCCGGTCGATGTCTAGCAATGTCGGCTGCATGGGCTGCGATTTTATAGGCAATTAACCCATTACGTACATCTTCGGAGTTTGGCAATCCTAAATGTTCTTTTGGAGTCACGTAGCAAAGCATTGCGGTTCCGTACCAGCCAGCCATCGCTGCACCAATTGCTGAGGTAATGTGGTCGTAACCGGGTGCAATGTCGGTAACTAAAGGTCCAAGAACATAGAAAGGAGCTTCGGAACATTCTTCCATCTGCTTTCTAACGTTGAACTCGATTTGATCCATTGGTACGTGTCCGGGACCTTCTACCATTACCTGTACGTCGTGTTCCCAGGCTTTGCGGGTTAATTGTCCAAGGGTTTTAAGTTCGGCTAATTGTGCTTCATCGGAAGCGTCGTGAGTACAGCCGGGACGCAAAGAATCGCCTAAGCTGAAGGAAACGTCGTATTTTTTGAAAATCTCGATAATATCTTGGAAGTGGGTATAAAGCGGATTTTGCTTGTGGTGATGTAGCATCCAACGAGCAATAATACCGCCACCGCGAGATACAATACCCGTGATCCGGTTTCTTACTAAAGGTAGATGTTCGATCAAAATCCCGGCGTGGATTGTCATATAGTCCACACCTTGTTGAGCGTGCTTCTCAATAATGTTGAGAAAATCATCAGCAGTCAGGTTCTCAATATTACCATGGACGCTTTCTAAAGCTTGATAAATTGGTACGGTTCCAATGGGAACGGGTGAAGCGTTAATAATAGCGGTACGAATTTCATCTAAATTTCCGCCACCTGTAGATAAATCCATGACGGTATCGGCACCATACTTAACCGCTAACTTCAGCTTATCGACTTCTTCACTTAAATCGCTGGAGTTAGGGGAAGCACCGATATTCGCGTTTACCTTACATTTAGAAGCAATGCCAATACACATTGGTTCCAAATTGGTATGATTAATATTCGCTGGGATAATCATTCTACCCCGCGCCACTTCATCGCGAATGAGTTCGACGGGCAGATTTTCCCGTGTGGCTACATGGTGCATTTCTTCAGTAATCACACCTTGACGAGCGTAATGCATTTGAGAAACGTTGTTCTTGCCGCGTCGCTTAACAACCCATTGTGTACGCATATTCGGTTTCCTCAATAAACAGCTTCCCTCCGCCGGTATTATCCGGACTCAGGTGCAAAGGGTGTAATCTCAGCCCGTTTTCAACAGGCACCCCTAGCATATTGAAAATTATCCTATCACTTTTTTGCTAATGGAGATAAATAGGTTAACAATTATCAATGGAGGACATGGGTAATGGGTAATAGGTAATGGGGGATGGGTAATCAGGGAAATAATTTATTTTGATGGATACGTTACGCTAATACTTTCAAATCCTAATTTCAATTACCAATTACCAATTACCCATTCCCAATTACCCATTCCCAATTACCCATTCCCAATTACCCATTCCCAATTACCCATTCCCAATTACCAATTCCCAATTCCCAATTACCAATTACCCATTCTCAATGTCCAAGAAAAAATATCGCTACATCATTTTTTATAAACCTTATGGTGTTCTGAGCCAGTTTTCTAAGGACAATCCAGAACAAAGTACTCTTCAAGATTATATTTCAGTCAAAAATGTGTATCCTGTAGGACGTTTAGATACTGACAGTGAGGGTTTATTATTATTAACGAACCACGGACAGTTACAACATCGCCTTTGTCATCCTCAGTTTGGGCATTGTCGCACTTATTGGGTGCAAGTAGAAGGTATTCCGGATGCAACTGCTTTAAATAAGTTAGAACAAGGTGTGGTAATTAAAAATTACCGTACTCAACCAGCAAAAGTACAATTCTTATCGGAAGAACCACTTTTAGCCGATCGCATTCCCCCGATTCGTTTTCGCAAAAATGTACCTACAGCGTGGTTGGAAATGACTCTGAGTGAAGGGAAAAATCGTCAAGTCCGTCGTATGACTGCATCTGTGGGATTTCCTACCTTACGGCTGGTACGAGTCCAAATAGCACACCTCAAATTAGATACTTTAGAATTGGGACAATGGCGCGACCTTACAAAGGAAGATGTAAAAATTTTACATGACTTAGTATTTTCTAATAGTTCGCTACCAAATAAAAGGGTATAACAACCATCACCCCATTAAGTCAATATTTGATTAAAATTCGTAATAAGTAAGTTATTTACTAAAAAAATATATTTAATCAGATTAAGGTATTGAATATACCGATAAAAAACCAAATAATAAAGTGATTTATTTGACAATTTAATCTAAAATTTTCTCCAAATACTTCTGACTAAATTTGTCCTAGAAGCTGTATAATACTAATTTTTTATTCTTAATCAACTTATTGCTAATGTTGGGGTGCATTCCTATTATGAGTCTAAATCAGTCATTCAACTGCTATCAAACTCACCAAAGACAAAATCTTGTATCTGCAAAATCTTCAAGCTTGGAACTTGTGCCTGAAATCACCTCGAATTTAGAAATTTACACGACGGAAGCTTTGCGTCGTATTCAAGAAGAATTGGATTGGTATCGTAATTTATATGACCAAAATCCCGGTATCAATTTTACTGTAGATTCTGCCGGAATGATTTTGTCTGTAAATCAATTTGGTGCAAAGCGTTTGGGTTATTTACCCCCTGATTTGCATCAAACATTAATTTTTAATATATTTGCTTTTTTTGAACGGGAAAAATTATCCGATTTATTCACAAGATTGTTAAACAATTCCTCAGAAAAAGTCGAAGATGGAGAATTTTGTTTAAATTGTCCGGACAGTCAAATTATTTGGCTTAAAATCAAAGCCAGAAAATTACTGGATAGACAGCAAAATCCGATCATTTTGATCGATTGTGAAGATATTACTGCTTATAAACTTGCTCAAGCTTCAAATTTAAAGGAGAATAGTTTCCTGGAATTAGCTGCTCGCATACCAGTTATGTTATGGATGACGGATGATAAGGGAGTGCATAACTTTTTTAATTCTTGTTGGTTAAAGCTTACCGGACGTAAAATTGAGCAAGAATTGGGCTTGGGATGGTTAGATAATTTACATCTTGAAGATAAAAATGCATATTTATCAACCTACTTTCAAGCAATCAAACAAAAAGAAAAGTTTCAAATACAATATCGTTTAAAAAGTGCTGATGGTGATTATCGTTGGATTTCCGATAAGGGTGTACCTCGATTTTCATCTGATAATGAATTTATTGGTTATATCGGTTGTTGTATTGATATTACTGAATGTAAAAAAGCTGAAGTGGCAATTAGGGAAAGTCAAATAGCCGCACAAGCTCAATTAGAAGAGATGGAATCTCTCAACCGTCTTAAAGATGAATTTTTAAGTACAGTATCCCACGAATTACGCACGCCCTTAACTAATATGAAAATGGCGATTCAAATGTTGGGAATTAAGTTAGAAAAAGAACATTTACCTTCTGACACATCTCAATCAGTTAATTATTTCAACAATCATTCCAAAATATCTCGTTATTTTGAAATATTAAATAATGAATGCGAACGAGAAATCAACTTGATTAACAATTTTCTCGATTTACAGCGACTCGATACTAATGCTAAACCATTGGTATTGGAAAAAATTGAAGTATCTCAATGGCTGGAGCGAGTAATTGAATTATATAATACACGCAACCGTAACTGCTGTCGGCAAAGATTAAAGTTAGAGATGGAATCTCATTTACCGTCTATAATTTGCGATCCGTTCAGTTTAGAACGCATTTTAGTAGAGTTGCTGACTAATGCTTGTAAGTTTAGTCCAATTAATCAAGAAATTATTGTTAAGGCTCAGATAAAATCTGATAATATTCAGTTTCAAGTGATCAACACTGGCGCGGAAATTCCTACTGCTGAATTACCGCGTATTTTTGATAAGTTCTATCGGATTCCCAGTAATGACCCTTGGAAACAAGGAGGTACCGGGTTAGGATTAGCATTGGTACAAAAACTGACCAAGCATTTAGACGGATTTATTGAGGTGGAAAGCGGTTCTAATCGTACAATATTTTCTATTCAATTACCTCTTGAGAGATAATTTATCGTTTCGATAACTGCTTTTTATTACTCGTCAGATGTTTGTTCCCTAGGGAATCATAATTTTGTATTGCATATCCGGAAAATTATCCTACAATTAATTTGCCTACATTTCAAAGTTATAGTTAATATACGTCACAATTAAAATAGTTATACTTTTTTACATGGTAGAACCAAAAATATCAACATTTGCTTTGCCATCGGCAATGCGGTTAATCTACCATTAATCAACGCCGGCGTAACGATTACAAGCACAAATGAGCGGGAGTTAAGGACGCGGATATAATGCTGATTTGTCCTCAGTGCAATTTTGAAAATCCTAATAGCAACAAATTTTGTCAGAACTGTGGCGCATCCTTAACTGAAAAGGAATGTCAACAGTGTGGTGTTTTCCTCCCTCTGAATGCAATCCAGTGCCACAGTTGCGATACGGTTTGTTCCGAAATTTGGTTGGCGATCGCCATCAAAGAAGGTACGGAAGTTGTAGGAATAGATGAGGAGGAAACCGAAGAACAAGCAGTACAAGAACAAGGAGAACAAACAGAGGAACTAGAAAATACAGAAAATTTGCCTCAACAAACTCCTAATTTATTTGCAACAGGTTCTTATTTAGATTGTGAAAAACGCTATCAAATGCTTGAACCATTGCCAGCTTTCTTTGAAAATGCTGTGAATGCTCAAGCCTCTGTGAAAGTGATCGATTGTCAACCTTATCAAGTGTCGCCAATCAAGGCAATGTTGGCAAATCCACAATTTCAGGAGTCGATAAATCCATCCGTAACGAAAGCTCAAATTCCCAGCCTTGCTAAAACTTATATTGCCTTACAACCCTACTTGAACCTGGGAATTCCCTATATTCATGATGCATGGCAACTGGGGAATATGCAGGTGATTGTACTTGAAGACCGTTCTGATTGGGTTTATTTATTAGAACTATGGCAAGATGATAAAATTACATCGTTGCAGATTACACATTATTTTTATCAGATGACTCAGTTGTGGGATTTGCTCGAACCGTTCAATTGTCGTCAAAGTCTTCTAGATTTAACTAATTTACGAGTTGATGAAGACCAGTCGTTAGTGTTGCAACGTCTATGCGTAGATATACGCAAAAAGTCAGAATCATCCCCAGAGCAAGAAGAATTACCTACCATCAAAGCTTTAGGAAAGATTTGGCAAGCATTATTTAGCCAATCCCAACGCACTCAATTTGGTCAGTTATTAGAACTGTTAGGAAATTTGGAATCGGGTAAAATTGCCACAACTGAAGAATTGCGATCGCACTTGCAATTAATTTCTCAAGAGTTGCAAGGGGAGTCGAAGCAAAGCGAAAATAATGTAGAAAATAATTTGAGTATTGATTGCTGCGAAGATGAAGAAATTTCCCATCCGACAATTTTACAGCTAGATGAATTAGAGCAAAGTCCAACAAAAATTGACGATACACCCACAATAGTTCTGCCGATGCAGCTAGCAAGCTTAGAAAATGCAGGGTTGACTGATGTCGGAAAACAACGCGATCATAACGAAGACTATTTTGGCATTGAAACAAAAATTCATAAAGTCGATCTGCCCAAAAGTCGAGTAGCAGGAGCGCGGGGCTTGTATATTCTTTGCGATGGCATGGGAGGACACGCAGGTGGTGAAGTTGCTAGCGAGTTAGCAGTAAGTACTTTACGGCAGTATTTTGAAGAACATTGGCAATCAGAGGGACTACCCAGTGAAGAAGTTATCCGGGAAGGAGTTCTTCAAGCCAATCAAGCGATTCACGAGGTTAACCAGCAAGATGCTCGTTCTGGTGTGGGTCGTATGGGTACTACATTAGTGTTAGTTTTAATACAGGATACTCGTGTAGCGGTGGCTCATGTGGGCGATAGTCGTCTTTATCGGGTAACTCGTAAAGGGGGTTTAGAACAGATAACAGTAGATCATGAAGTAGGTCAAAGAGAAATTTCTCGTGGGGTTGAATCGAGCATTGCTTACTCTCGTCCAGATGCTTATCAGCTAACTCAAGCTTTGGGACCTAGAGATAATAATTTTATTGCTCCGGAGGTACAGTTTTTAGAAATTAATGAAGATTCGCTGTTTGTTCTGAGTTCGGATGGTTTATCGGATAACGATTTATTGGAAAAATACTGGCAGACTAATTTGCTGAATTTAATCAGTTCGGAAGCCAATTTAGAAAAGGGTGTAAGAGATTTAATTGAATTAGCTAACCAATATAACGGTCATGATAATATTACCGTTGTACTTGTCCGAGCCAAAGTCCGTCCAAATTTAGACAGTCAAATCATAGATAATTTATGAATAATTAATATGAATAATTAATAATAAATTTATCTTGTTTTAGCTATAGCTGGGTTTTCGGAGTTTCTAAAATCTCAAATCTGATAATTTAGCTCAAAGTTATGATAGATAAGTAGTTACACCAAATTCAATATATATATATACGTCAGTTCAAGCTTTAAAAAGTCGGGTTTTTTATCTTAAATATTCGTAAAACCAGATAACCATTATAAAAACTCGACTTCTCACCTCACGTATAAATATTTTTGCATCCCTACTTACCTAGATAATCTGTGCTTAAATTAAGACATTGATAATTTCAAGTTTTTCTGTTTTTCTCTTTATCACTCATCCTTAATAATTTATAGTTCCTAAGTATCGTGATTACTCTAACCCTATTAGAAGCACAAAACAAAACCCCGCTAAAAAATTGGTGCTTTGATGAATCTTCGGTAATTCGGGTTGGACGAGCGGCAGATAATGATATTGTTCTCGATAGTAATTTAGTTTCTCGATATCATTTAGAACTGAGAAATAACAATTATAAAGGTAATGTTGATGATTGGGAAATTATTAGCAACGGTACCAATGGCACGTTTTTAAATGGTGTTTTAGTTACTCGCATCCAGTTAACGGGTGATTGTTTGCTGCAATTAGCCCGGGGTGGTCCAATTTTGAAACTTGAACTTTTACCCGAACTACAACAGCAATCGACATCTGCGAAAAAACCTGTAGCTGCACCTACAAGCTGCACCCATGAAGGAAATTCCCCCGATAATCTATTTTGCATTTATTGCGGTAAACCTCTATCGGTACAGCTAACAATTCGTCACTATCAAGTATTACGAACATTAGGACAGGGAGGGATGGGAACTACCTACCTAGCTTGGGACCCCATAGGTATAACTACGGCCCGTCCCCAATTATTAGTGCTTAAACAAATGAATGCCGATATGGCAAAAATTGCCAAAGCACAAGAGTTATTCCAACGAGAAGCCGATACTTTAGGATTGCTCAGCCATCCGGGAATCCCTAAGTATTATGACTTTTTTGTGGAAGACAAGAAAAAATACTTGGCGATGGAGTTAATCCACGGGCAAGATTTGGAAAAATTTGTTTATCGCAAGGGACCTGTAACTTTAAATCAAGCCATTGAATGGATGATCCAAACTTGCGATATTTTGGATTATTTACACAGTCAAAATCCACCGTTGATTCACCGGGATATCAAACCGGCTAATCTCATGGTGCGAAATTTTGACAATCGTATAGTTGTGCTGGATTTTGGCGCTGTGAAAGAAATTGGTACTGCACCAGGAACTCGTATCGGTGCAGAAGGATATTGCGCTCCCGAACAAGAGCGGGGACAGCCCCTAACTCAATCGGATTTATACGCTGTTGGACCAACTTTAATTTTTCTACTCACAGGGGAGAATCCATTCAAATTTTATCGTCAGCAAGGACGAAGTTTTCGGTTTGATGTAGCCAAGGTTCCCACTATTACCCCCATGTTAAAAGAAGTAATCGACAAGGTTACAGAACCTCTACCACGGGATAGATATCAAACCTCAAAAGAACTTGCAGCAGCATTAGCAGCCTGTAGTTGAATTTTACTATCTTAAGAAGGATGAAATAATTTCTACTCGGCGGTTCAACCCGCACTCAGGCAGATTAGAGATATACATTCCACATAATGGTGGAGTTTCTAGCCCTTGTAATAACGACTTATAGTCGCCATATACTTTCAGACATCCTCTGTGACTTCATATTTTATTCTTCATCCCATCCTTCTACTGCCAGCAATTCCTTAACAGGATCTTGCATAGTAAATCCGAAATCAACCAATTCGCGTTTCCAGTGTTGCCACTCGTCGCCGTAAAGCAAAGCAATTTTCCAAATGCTATCTGTCGGCTTGATAATATTTGAATCTACGAGCGATTGAACATTGCGTTGCAATTTCACCATTGGGTGAATTACTTGTTGAGTCATAACCTCAAATGAAATAAGACTGAAAGTTTAGGTAAATGCTTGAATCAAAAATGCTTTCCGTTTTGCAATTATGGTCTCTGCGTAGAGTTTTGTAATGCACGCAAAGCAAGTCTCACTATTCTTGAATATAGCACAATTAATTCCACATAGTTACTGTTAATTTTGGTTTTGTTCGGTAATCACTACTAACAAACTTTTGAACGCAGCAAAAGCCATTAAAATTACTTATCAAACTAATCAACTTGTCAGCAACCTCGCAGATTTCGCACAATTAAAGAAAATGTTTCCTCTTGTGCTGCCTAATTCAATACAATATGTACAAATCATGACAAATGCGATTGATAGCAGGGAATTTGTAACACGATTTCACATGGCGGTGAACATGAATAGTGAGTTGTGAATAATCACCGTTTTTATTAATCGTTATCTACATTATCGCAAACATCTAGATTTTGATCAGATATAAACAGTTTCTTTATAATATTTTAACAATTGCTCATCTCTGGTACTGTCTCAGAGAGAACATTAGATCAGTCACACTCCCAGCCAAGAAGTAGATACAAGGTTTTATGTTTGTTTGTTCGATATTATGGAATTAATAATAGTTGATGAATTTGATGAAATTGTCAATGTTTGATTTATATGAAATTATCTGTAATTTTGTGTTAGGTGAAAGCTTCTACTTTGGTAATTGGGGCGACTTTGTTTGACAAAATATAGTGATAGTTTTGCTGCGGTATTGGTATGCTAAAAACGAAAAAAATTTTTCAATTAAACTACAAACGAAAGTATTTTTTAATTTTTTGCTCCCATCATAATTAATGAAATGGACTACTAGTACTCCGCCACATAAGTTATGAGGGGTACCCGGTAGTGCGAGCCGGAAAGCTCGCTAGCTACTACAAGGGAGCGAGACGCTCCCACTACGAGTGTGTTAACCATCAAAATTAATGTGGCGGGGTACTAGTGGTCCGCCACATAAGTTATGAGGGGTAATCAATGTAATATTGTAGGTTGGGCTGAACGTAGTGAAGCCCAACACCCGCGTTGGGTTGCGCTTCGCTTAACCCAACCTACGAAGAGGTATTTTAACTCCTCAAAATTAATGTGGCGGAGTACTAGTGGTCCACCACATAAGTTATGAGGGGTAATCAATGTAATATTGTAGGTTGGGCTGTTCGCGCAAGCGTTGCGAAGCAAAACGTAGTGAAGCCCAACACCCGCGTTGGGTTGCGCTTCGCTTAACCCAACCTACGAAGAGGTATTTTAACTCCTCAAAATTAATGTGGTGGAATACTAGTAGTTCATTTCATTAAATTTGACGGTTTGTATTTTAGTCCTATTTATAGGACTTTTACCATTAGACGGGGAATTACATTCCCCGGCGGATTGGGATAAAAACCCGTCATAATCAATGAAAAGAAATACTACTGATCTGTCCCATTAATTTTGGTGGGTAATTGACCACTACAAGCGAAAGTATTTTTTAATTTTTTGCTGACTTTATAGCAATAACATTTAGACTAATTAAGGTATCAGATATTCTTAAGCTGCTGCAATCTTGAAATAAACCAAATTCTGATACGGGTTCATATTGTTGAAAACCGACTTCTTCCAAATACAAAGCTAAAATATCAAAATCAAACCCGACTTTATGAACATCATGTTCATTAGTTTGTCCCCCAAACATAATCCGCATAAGGTGATGTTTCTCTAAAGGTACGAGAGAGGGATGCAGATACAACCAACAAAGAGTTTGTAAATTAGGTACACTGATATAAAGTTTACCTTCTGGTTCTAGAACACGGTGCCATTCAGAAAGAGTATTGAGCAATTCATTATTTAGACCATAATAAAAATGTTCTAAAACATGGCTAGCATAAATTGCTGCAATCGAATTATCTTTAAACTGTTGTAAATTAGCTGCATCACCGATAAAATCAACTTCTTCTCGTGGTTCAATATCGAGAATTTTCCATTCAGCATGAGGTTGTTTACCTCCGATATGAAGTTTAATTGGTGTCATAATAATTGTAAATAACAGTTAAAAATTTAGCTTTTTTAAAAACTAGTGCTAGTACAGGACTAAACATCTATGCTACAGATGACTTGAAACTTTGCATTTAAAGGCAAAGGAACGCAAAGTATTTGTTTGAGATTATGGCTAGCAAGGTATTTGAGTATAATTCCAGAAATCAGCTATTCACAGTATATAAAGTTCTTAATGCTGTTTTAACATCATCCTAGGGGTAAGTGTCAACTATTACATCACCAATTCAATAATAAATCTATCTACTTTCTCATGTTTCAATTGGGATTTTTATGGTAATTTAGGAGATATTCAATCAATACTAAATGGTATTGTTGTGAAAAAAGTGTTTATAATTTTTTGCTTTGTTTGATAAGTAATAAATAAAAGTGATGAATATTGAAGCAGCCATCATTGAGAATTTGCGAGTATTGCCTGAAGAAAAACAACAAGAAGTTTTAGACTTTGTAGAATTTCTTAAAGCTAAAAATCTGTTAAAAAGTTCTTCGCGTAAAATAAAAGGAATGTGTGCAGACCTTGACGTTCACATTTCAGAAGAAGATATTACACAAGCACGTCGTGAAATGTGGGGAAACTTTCCTAAAGAGGATATTTCATGACTGCTGTAGTCGCGGATACACATACAATAATTTGGTACATAGTAGAACCACAAAGATTATCAACAAATGCTTCATTAAGACTTGACCAAGCTTCAAATACAGGACAATCAATTTACATATCTACCATCTCAATTGTTGAAATTTCTTATTTAGTAGAGAAAAATAGATTACCGGAACTTGTACTTCAACGCTTGCTAAGTGTTTGTGATACTTCAAACGCATCAATTGTTAGCGTATCGCTGAATAGAACTATAGCTGAAGTTCTACGACAAATTAATCGTGATACCGTACCAGATATGCCCGATCGAATTATTGCAGCAACAGCACTTTATCTCAATTTGCCACTAGTTACGCGGGATGCAAAAATACAGGCTTTGGCAGAAATTGATACGATTTGGTAAAAATCCCTGAGTATTTTTGAAAGATGCCCGGTTTCTTCTATATTTACCTGGCGCGAATATAATTCACCCACATTTGCTCGTAAGCTTTCTCCATTTCACGGGTAAATTGTTTAGCATTCCATAATGGTGCAGTTTGACGAGATTGTCTGAGCTTCCAAGAAATTTCTTGTCTTAATTTGGCATCTTTCCCCAAACGAATTCCCCATTCGATATACTCTTCATCCGTCCAAGCAATGCCTTCGGTTATACCAGCATTCATCATCATCGTGTAGCTGTTACGAGCGGCAAATTGTTCGCCAACTCTTGTTACTAAAGGAACGCACATCCAAAGAGTTTCCAATGTTGTTGTAGCACCGTTATAGGGGTAAGTGTCAAGTACGACATCAGCAATTGCTAAATTAGCGCGGTGAGTTGCTTCTGTAGGAGATAAAGGTAAAAAACGTAGTTGAGATGAAGAGACACCTTCTCCCTCAGCAACAGTTTCAAAAAACTCTTGTGAAGAATCTTTATCCGCAAAACCTTTTATCAACAAATAACTATTGGGGGTTTCTTTTAAAATCTTCATTTGCAAACGTAGATTTGGGAGATTGATTTTATAGCTACTTTGCACCATAAAGAAAATAATAGCATCGCCAGAAATTCCTAAGTCTTCTCTTCGCAATGTGGGTACATCTACTTCAAAACCATCTACCGCAATGTAAGTTTGAGGTAAACGCCAGATTTTTTCGCTGTAGTAATCTTCAGCATCGGATGGTAAAACATAAGGATCGGCAATAAAATAATCTATGCTAGGTAATCCAGAAGCATCCCAACCTAACCAAGTTACTTGAATTGGAGCGGCTTTCGCAGCCATAATTTTTCCTTGAATATCAAGGGTAATGCTATCTAAATCTATAAGTATATCAATCTCATCAAGTTGAATTTTCTCCCATATTTGATTATCATTATGAGCAAATGTATAAAATTTGTATGAGCGATCAAAAAAATTTATCTGTGTAAAATCAGATGTTTTATGATAATTATTAATAGAATAAGTATATATTTTAAATTTGTCTGGATTATGATATCTAAAAATCCATCGACTTAGCCAACCTACGGAATGTTTCTTTAAGCAGTGGGAGATATAGCCGATTTTTAAAATTTTCTTTTTAATATTATTCGTTTTTGTGATAATATTTTTTTGCAAATAGCCATAGTTATTTTGAACTATTTGAGCAATTTCGTTTTGAAAATGACGATTTTGTCTGGCATTGTCTTCAAAATACGGTAAGAAAAATGCAGCACAGTGCAAACGATTGTTAACTGTCTCTTCAATATTAGTAGGATTATCTGTAATCAAATTAGTTAAGATTGCTTTTTGATGCTGTAGTTGAGAATAGGACGTTTCCCAATCCCTACATTCTTTCTTTAATGCGCTAATGAATAAATGATTGGCAAAGACTTTTTCTGGTAATGTCTGTGCTAAATCATATGAATGTTTAGCGTTGACAATGCTTTTATCAAACTGGTGTGAGTCTTTATAGAAAAAGCTCAGATGTAACAGTAATTCCTGATTATTTGGTTCTAAAGCAATACATATTTCTGCCAAACGTGATGCTAGTAAAGGCTGTTTACGGTAATAAGCAATATCTATAGCAGACAACATTACAGCATCAATAAACTCTTCTCTATTTCCAGAATAATGTAAGCAGGCTTTTATAAAATCAAATATAAATTCTTCTATTTTCGGAAATCCTAATACATTTTTTAGTGTTGATAGTAATAAACTAATGTCTATCTCGTTCGCTTTATTACTTATTAATTCTATTATATCAAGAGATTCTATCAAGTCTTTTGTGAATTCTCCTACAATGATAGATAGATTAACTATATATAATAAATTATTAATATCATGTGGATTGATTTCTCGTAAGTGCTGTCGTAGTATCCACGCTAATTGGTATTCTTCTAAAGATTCTCTTCGATCTGCTTCTGTATTAATAACCGACGATAATTCCTGCGTCCATTGTTCAATTTCCTCTGGTTCTCCTTCTTGCATCCCCATAAACCAGGTCAACTGAGCTTGTTCTTGTTCGCCCTGAAGAAGTAGACACAAACCCAGATGCCAGTAATAAACTCTTGTATCAAATTCATTTGTAATCAGTTCTTCATAAAATCTAGCTGCTTGAATATAGTCTCCAGCTTGGAAATGCTTTTCTGCTAATTGTTGTAAGCTATTTTGTGGAGTAACGAAATTTAATGTTTGCATCTTAGTTTTTTCTAGTGTAAATGTTAGAAAGAGTGAATTAGTTTTTCTAATTCACTCTTGATTTAAAATTCAAATTCGACTTTGTATTTTAGCTCTTATTACTTAAGTGTCTTCGTACTAGTTGGGCAGGAATTACCTGCAATATCAGTGATACCAGCACCTACAGCATTGGTTTCACACATAAAGGCGATACTTGTATAGTCTGTGGTAGCGCTAGTTCCAGTACCTGAAGTGACTGCTAGTAAATGCACTTTACCTAAATAATCTTTTACAGGAGCAGTTATACCTGCTTTTCTCGCGGAATAGTTAACTACATAAACACTCGTTCCAGTATTTTTTTTAGCAGCCTTATAATCATAAAGTTCAGTCTGAGTTTTTATGCCAATACCTACCTCATTAACATCAGTAGTGAAATCACTATTTTCCAAAAAATATGCTTGTTGACCTCTATTCATTGAACCAATATAAGTTTTCGCTTCAGACTGTTTAGCCTTATTCGCTTGGTTCAAGAAAGAAGGTAAAGCAATAGCGGACAAAATCCCAATAATAATAATTACAACTAACAATTCAATTAAGGTAAAACCTTCGTCTTCTTTCTTATTACGAAGGATATTTTGTAAAAACTTTGCTTTAAGTTCGGTTTTCATTAGTGTTTCCTTTAAGTGGGGATGGGTTATTGAGTTCTAGATGTAACTTACCCACTTTGACTGAGAGAATTAACATTTTGGAAAAAAGTTTTTTGGGAAAACTGGAAACCTGGAATGGCAAGAGATTTTGTTACAGAATTACAGAAATGTAGTTATGTAGAAGAAAACCTACTGGTTCACCACATTATTTGTAGAGACGCGATATATCGCATCTCTACATGGGTTCGGGGATAAATGAACCAGCCAGAATTTATGACCTCTTACCCTCTAACATCACATAACCAAGACTTTCGAGCCTTAAAAATAACTGTTGCAGCATATAAAAGGCTTGACTTTGATCCGTAGGTTCTAAAGTAACCGGATCTAAAGGTCTAACTTGCTTCCAGCGCTCAGCCAAGTTTGTCATTGATTGAGGTTGTTCCAGCAAAGGAATTAAGCAAAATGACATGGAGCTATCTATACTCACGGAATCTTGAATTACTTGTAAGTGTTCGCTAATAATAAAAGGTCTGATTTCTGTAATACAGGATATTAGTTCTTCTCGAAATTTAGGAGTTTTTAATTGGGGATGTAGATGCACTTTTGCGTTTTCCCAGTTAGAATCAGTCCATTGTTCAACTGGTACAAATGATTGCGCTTGATTGGGATTTCCGCAGTATAAATCAAGTAAGCGATGTATCGGATGAAATAATTCAAATAAATGCAGTTTTTGCTCAGCAGAAAGTTCTGGTAAACTCATACCCAGAAAAGCAGGTAAATCATCAGGTTCTTTAAATAGAGCCATTAAATCCCACTGCCACCAATTAACCATCTTTATAAATTCTAAATTAGCAGCTTTCAAAAGTGAAAAGAATTCGGGAATAGTGGCTCCTTTATCTCCTACAAGCAATTGATTAGCTAATATAATATCTTTGCCATCAGCTTCATTATATTGAGAACTCCAAGTTTGAGCTTTAAGAGAAACACCATCTTTCAATGCGTTCATAATTTCCTGCACTATGCCAATTTCCATATCTTCTGGGTTATCGTTCATCAAACCCATAAATTTAAATAGATTTTGAGCGCGGAAAAAATTAGCCCTTTGCAGTGAACTGTGAAGATTGACACGCATAATACCATCGGGTTGCAAAACTGCTTTCATCGCTTGTAACCCTTTTACAGCATCAGGAAGCAGATAAAGTACATCATCGCAGTTTATATAATCAAATTTCACGCCTAGCTTGGGTAAATCCTCAAGAAAACTTACATGGAATTCTGTATTATCAAAACCGTGATGTTCCAACCGTTGCCGCGCTAATTTTACAGATTCTTCCGAAATATCAACACCAATAATTTTTGCTCCGGGATTCGCTTCTGCAAGTACAAGGGATTTATATCCACTACCACATCCAGCATCTAAAATGACTTTTCCTTTAGTATCTATAACTTTTTGATTTCTTAAATAATAAGCTGTTACTAAACTATGAATATAGAGCAAATTCGGTTTATCTTTAGGAGATTCATCAAGAGAAATTCTTGGATAAGGTGCGCTGTCAAATTGCTGACGAATTTTTTCTACTAAATCTGATGCTTGAGCTTGCATAAAATTTTCTCCTGATACTAAATTTTTTCTAGTCACGTTTGGACTTAGCATTCTAAGCCAACGGCTTACTCAAGCATTAGTATTCCCAGTTTTTCAGATTTCTAACATTCCATAAAGAAGTCGGGTTTTTTGTCCTGAAATATCTGTAATATCAGATAACTGTTATAAAAACCCAACTTTTCACCAACCGAAATATCTGTAATATAAGAGGTTGTTTGAAAAGTCTAATTTCTTTATCTGGCGGTTAAAACCGCGTCTACACAAACGAAACCCGTCTGCACGGGTTTATATTCACCGTTTCTGATAAAAATAATCGCAATTATTTATATTGTGTTGTCTTTAGGATTTATCTGGCGGTTGAAACCGCGTCTACACAAACGAAACCCGTCTGCACGGGTTTAAAATAGATTAAGTCCACGCAGGTGGACAATGCGGCGTGTAGTCGCGGTTTGAACCGCCGATGATTTTTCAAACATCCTCTAAGAGCGTGTTTATAAATAAAAAATAAAATTCTTGTAGGGTGTGTTAGATGCACGACTATGTTCTGCCCTCAACATATAATCTTAATACATCTAACGCGCCAACAACTTTTGGTGCGTTACGGCAAATTTTCACCTACTCTTTTTCCTATCGAATCCCAGAAAGCCGTAACACACCCTACATAAAACCCGACTTCTCACTCAACGAGGTATTTTCAATATGGTGGCAATCTCAACACCAGCAGAAACCAGAACTTTACTTGAAAACATTAGCTGGCAAACTTTCAAAGCCATGCTAACTGACATGGGAAGCTCAAGAAATACCAGACTCGCTTATGAAAACGGGACATTAGAAATCATGGCTCCAGATATGCCACACGAAAACTCAAATCGCGTTATTGAGGGTTTTGTGATCGCATTATGTGAAGAAATCGGCGAAGAGTACAAGCGTTCTGGCTCGCTAACTTTGACACGGGATGATTTAGAACGAGGTGGGGAACCAGATAGCAGCTACTATATACAAAATGAATACCGCGTTAGAAATAAGGAAAAAATAGACCTAAGCATCGATCCACCACCGGATTTAGTATTAGAAGTAGAGTATTCTAAACCGAAAGTAGATAAGTTTAAAATTTATGCTGCAATTGGTGTTCCTGAATTTTGGCGGTTTAATGGCAGTGTTTTACGAATTTATGTACTTAACGACGGACAATATTTAGAAGTAAAACAAAGCCCTACTTTTGGTACGGTACCTGTAAAGGAAATTCCTCGGTTTATTCAAGAAACTAGAATCAATGGTGAGATGGCTACAACCCGCGCTTTTCGGGCTTGGGTGAGAGAGCAGAATTCACCTGGCGGTTGAAACCGCTTCTACACGAACGAAACCCGTCTGCACGGGTTATTGTTAAATTAATTATAAAAAAGCGATATTGAGCCATTGCCATGACAATCAAACAAGAGGTTTTTGAAGCAATTGAACAACTACCAGAACAGCAGCTTGAAGATGTATTGCAATATATTAAACAGCTAGCAAGTATCCAAACAACAGTTACCAAGCCACTCACTCCCGTCAACGATCCCCTCGCTGACTTCATAGGTGTAGTCTCTCACGGCTCCCTAGCTACAAATTTAGACAACGAACTTTATGGCGATTAAGCTTTTTATTGATACATGGGGCTGGCTCACACTGCACGATAAAAGTGAACGCTATCACCTTGAAGCCACAAAAGCTTATCAAAGTGCGATCGCTAAAAATGGTCAAATTTATACCACTGACTATGTTCTTGACGAAACATTTACTTTCTTTTTTCGACGACTTCATGTAACTCGTGCTGAGCAATCGATGAAATCGCTACTGTCAGCCTTTTCAACCGATGATTTTTATTTAATTCGCATTACGGAAGAACGCTTTACCCAAACTCAATTACTCCGTTCTAAGTTTCTCGACAAGCCTCTCATCTCTTTCACTGATTTGACCTCAATGGTTGTCATGCAAGAATATGGCATTACAGCAATTCTTACCGAAGATGCTCACTTTACCCATGTAGGTATGGGTTTTGAGCTAGTTCCTTAATTGAAACTAAGCTGTTAAGTTAAGTCTCTAAATTGTATATACAAATTTTATCTGGCGCTTTGTTACCGCTTCTACACAAACGAAACCCGTCTGCACGGCTTATATTCACCGTTTATTTATAAACACCCTCTAAGAAAATTTAATTTCTAAAATCACAAGATAATAATATTTTCGTAATGTCCTAAGACGTTTCTTTCTGTAACACACCCTACAAGATTTATTAACAACCTATACACCAACCCCAAAAATTTGCTATACTCAATTAAACGTAGTCGTTATGAGTTTACTTTAATATATTATGACAAATCCAACGGTAGAAAACTTAGTAATTATCGGTTCAGGTCCTGCGGGTTACACGGCTGCTATTTACGCGGGACGTGCGAATCTCAAACCAGTTGTATTTGAAGGCTTTGAAGCTGGGGGATTACCTGGTGGACAATTAATGACAACTACTGAAGTCGAGAATTTTCCCGGTTTTGCTGCTGGAATTACTGGTCCGGAATTAATGGATCAAATGAAGGCACAGGCAGAACGCTGGGGGGCTGAGCTATATACTGAGGATGTAATTTCGGTTGATTTGAGTCAGCGTCCGTTTACAGTGCGCTCCTCTGAACGCGAGTTTAAAACTAATAGCATCGTAATTGCAACCGGGGCGACGGCGAAGCGTTTGGGTTTACCCAGCGAGCATCAATTTTGGAGTCGTGGCATATCAGCTTGTGCGATTTGTGACGGTGCAACTCCGTTGTTTCACGGTGCAAACTTAGCCGTAATTGGTGCTGGAGACTCGGCGGCAGAAGAAGCAATTTACCTGACTAAATACGGCGATACAGTGAACTTGTTAGTTCGTAGCGATAAAATGCGAGCTAGTAAAGCTATGCAAGACCGGGTTTTAAATAACCCGAAAATTATAGTGCATTGGAACACCGAAGCCATAGACGTGTTTGGTAATGAGAAGCACATGGATGGAATCAAAGTCCGGAACAACAAAACTGGCGAAGAAACCCAATTACACGTTAAAGGATTATTCTATGCCATCGGACATACACCCAATACATCATTATTTAAAGGGCAATTAGAACTGGATGATGTGGGTTACATTGTTACCAAACCCAACTCCGTAGAAACCAGTATAGAAGGCGTATTTGCTGCTGGGGACGTACAAGACCACGAATTTCGTCAGGCAATCACCGCAGCAGGTACAGGCTGTATGGCAGCAATGTTAGCGGAACGTTGGTTATCCTCTCAAGGATTGATTCAGGAATTCCGTCAACAGGTGGAAAACAACGAATTAAAGCCGCAACAAGAAGAAAAAACTACCGCCAATACTGAAGATGATTTTGACATTAAAGCTACCCGTCATCTAGGTGGTTATGCTCTGAGAAAAATATTTCATGATGGCGATCGCCCTTTGATGGTCAAGTACGTTTCTCCCGGTTGTGGTCCTTGTCATACCCTCAAACCGATATTAAATAAAGTAGTGGATGAATTTGAAGGTAAAATCCACTTTGTAGAAATTGACATTGACAAAGACCGAGAAATTGCCGAACAAGCAGGAGTAACCGGAACCCCTACAGTCCAAATTTTCAAAGATAAAGAATTGTTGCAAGAACTCAAGGGAGTGAAACAAAAGAGTCAGTATCGGCAACTATTAGAAAGCATTATCTAAAGGTTAAAGGTTGAAGGTTAGAGGTTAGAGGTTAAAGGTTAGAGGTTAAAGGTTGGAGGTTAGAGGTTAGAGGTTTAAGGTCAAAGGTTGTGAGGAGGGAGTAAGTATTTATACTTTTTGACAGGATTTTGTATATAAACCATAATACGCGGAGGCGTTTTAGGTTTAAAATAAATTCTTCATACTTACATAATGCCCCATTCTTGATTCCAGTAACCTCTAATCTAACCTTTAACCTTTGACCTTTGACCTTTAACCTTTGACCTTTGACCTTTAACCTTAAACCTTATAACTTATAAATCAACTTATGACCGTTGCTAAAGGTTTCCTGCCGAGATTTTTGCCTTTCATAAATAAAAAACCTACCCTTTCTCAACAGTTAATGTTGGTTGGGTTAACTATGACTTTGGTATTTATTTTTCTGGCATTGTTTGCTCCCATTCTTCAAAATGTGGGATTGCTGCAAGATCCAACTGAATTTCTGGATAACCCAATTCACACACCACCTTCATTAACACACTGGTTTGGTACGAGTCGCTTGGGTTACGATATCTTTTCTCGTACTGTGTTTGGCGCTCAAGCTGCATTACAGGTGGTCATCTTAGCTACAGCATTAAGTATGCTAGTTGGCGTGCCTTTGGGTATGTTGAGCGGCTATATTGGCGGTAGATTGGATAAAGTATTGCTATTTATTATGGATAGTATTTATACTTTGCCAGGATTACTGCTTTCGGTAACTTTGGCGTTTGTAGTGGGAAGGGGAATTTTAAATGCAGCCCTGGCGATTAGTATTGCCTACGTACCGCAATATTACCGAGTTGTTCGTAACCATACAGTGAGCGTAAAAACCGAAGTATTTATAGAAGCAGCACAAGCAATTGGTGCTAACACTTGGCAAGTACTTTCACGGTATTTATTTTTGAACGTAATTCAAAGCGTACCCGTATTATTCACCTTAAACGCCGCCGATGCAATCTTGGTTTTGGGTGGTTTGGGCTTTTTAGGATTGGGGCTTCCCGAAGAAGTACCAGAATGGGGACACGATTTGAAACAAGCCTTAGCTGCACTTCCTACAGGGATTTGGTGGACTACACTTTTTCCCGGATTAGCGATGACAACGATGGTAGTAGGGTTATCCCTACTCGGTGAAGGGTTGAATGAGTTTGTCAATCCCCGTTTAAGGAAACGACAATAAGTTAGTTAGGAGTTAGGAGTTAGGAGTTAGGAATTGGTAATTGGTAATTGGTAATTGGTAATTGGTAATTGGTAATTGGTAATTGGTAATTGGTAATTGGTAATTGGTAATTGGTAATTGGTAATTGGTAATGGGTAATTGGTAATTGGTAATTGGAAAATTCATAACTCCGGTGGTTTTCCCCCATCTCCCCATCCCCTTG
>NZ_JADEWL010000228.1 GCF_015207665.1 Plectonema cf. radiosum LEGE 06105 | reverse complement strand
GGGGAGATGGGGTGATGCACCGGAGTTATAACCTTTAACCTCTAACCTTTAACCTTTAACCTCTAACCTTTAACCTTTAACCTGATAAAACTTTCTATCGTCTGATTAAAAGATTCCGGTTGAGTCATAAAACACCAATGATTTCCGGGTAATTGGGATATTTGTAAGTTTTTTAAATAAGTTTTGTAAGGCTTTAATTGCCAATTTTGACGATTTACGCCTTTTTGTGGTTGTACAAATAGAGTTGGAATATTCACTGGTTCCGTTAATCCGGGTACCCGCATAACTTGATCAAAAATACCGTCTCGTGCAGCTATAGTAAACTTACTACCCCAAGTATTATCAGCCTTTCGTTCAATACTGGCTTGGAAAACTTGTTTTTGTAAAGTTGTCCAATCTTGATATTGATTTAACTGACGTGCTTGTTTTTCCGCTGCTTCATAACTATCAAAAGGTCCCATTCCTTTCAGAAAAGGTAAAACACGGTATAAAATTGGAAAACTTAGCTTGAAAAAATCGGGCATTTTCCAGATAAAAATCGGGTCTACTAGTACCATACTTTTCAAACGCTGGGGATTCTTACTTGCCCAAATACAAGCTAATTTACCACTCCAGGAATGAGCTACAACATGAGCGTTGACCCATCCCATATTATCCATTAAAGCTTCTAAATCAGCAATAACACTATCAAAAGTATAGTCATTTTCCGGTTTACTGCTGTCACCATGACCACGCATATCTGGAGCAATTATATGATAATCTGCTGCTAAATAATCACCTAAACCAGACCAAACTAAGGCATTATCAGCTAAACCGTGGAGTAATAATAGAGGTTCTTTTCCTTGGTTCCATTCCAAGTAAGCAAGTTGAATATCGGCTAAAGATAAAGTTTTACGAATAAACATAATCAATCAGAATTTTTCATTATTTATTGTTAATAAATTTGCTTTTCTATCTATTACTAAACGTCGGGTTTCTAACCAAGATAAACCGATTAATATTTCGTTGATTTCTTCACCACCTAATGCTGGAATCATAAATTCTTGATTGTCAAATATTACAGTACCTTGATAAAGAAAAAATCTAGTTTCACCTCTGGCTGTTCGCATATCTTTTTCTCGAATAAATGACCATTCCAAGCTTTCTACGTCTTGGACATTCATTGCTAAATAGTCAGTAAAACCAGTATCTAACAAAGCATTTACTACAATCATTGAAGTATCAGCACCGATCAAACCAATCTCAAAATATAATTCACCTTTACTACCAAAACTACCTTGAATCATATTCTGCCAACACATCCAGTTTCATTGAGACGTTTTTCCATAATTCTGGCATTAGGATGCTTTTGGCGAATTTTTTGAAAAGCAGTTTCGGCATCGGGGTCTATAGCATAATCTCCGCTTTCTGGTTCAATCATAATAGCCCAGTTGTAATGATTTTTAATCAAATCCGGACTAACTCGCTCAAATATGTCTCTACAGCGCTGAGTAAATGCTTCTTTCTCAGCTTTAAGTTTCGCTTTTTCTTCTTGACTAAGCTGAGGTTGCTGATACTTCCCGTGTTCTTCGAGTACTTCAAAAATTCTTTTACCGTGAGGTACTTTGATACGAAGTTTATCAGTCATAGTTAAAACTGTTATTTTTCAAGTATATCAAATATAATAATATTATAATTTTAGATCAGAGAATAATTTAACTGAAGCGAATTTTATTCATATTCCTTGATAAATAATAAAAGCAAATAATTTATACTTAATAATGGCAAACCAAAATAGAGAGAGCCGTCTCCGAGAACATCTAGCCAACGAACGCACTTTTCTCGCCTGGTTGCGGACATCAATTTCTTTAATCGGATTTGGTTTAGCAATAGCTAGATTTGGTTTATTTTTACGCCAATTACAAACTGCAACGGCTCAAGAAATAGTAGAAAAATCTACTGTTTTTAACTACCAAAATTTAGGATTAACTTTAATAATTGTTGGTATTTTAATTCTTGCTTTAGCAACTTTACACTACAATCGAGTATTTAAAGAAATTGAGGAAGCAAATTACCAACCCAATCGTTTATTAATATGGTTTCTAAGTAGTGTTTTAATGCTACTAGGTCTATTAAGTATTCCCTTAATTTTAGTACGTAGAAATTCCACTTCACCAATTAGAAACCCCCCTCAACCACAATCGAGAAAATAAACACTCTCTTACCTCCCTTTGCGATATACTCAGCGTCACTCTGCGTTAATTCATCTTAAATCGTCAAATTTGCGCTATATTCAAACTAATGAGGAATCGCAAAATATCTAAAACAATACAGCAATCTTTAGCTGTATTTCGCTACAGCGGACGAGCTGTAAACTTAGTTTGGACTACTAACCGCACTCTAACAATTATTCTGGCAATTTTAACTTTAGTTGCCGGACTTTTACCCGCTGCTGTTGCCTATATTGGTAAATTAATTGTCGATGCTGTTGTTCAAACCCGAAATTTATCTTCTTTACAAGATAATCCAAATTATTCTCTTGCTTTAATGTACGTGGGATTGGAAGCTGTTGCTGTAGCAGTACTCGCTCTTAGTCAGCGTGGACTTAGTATTACTCAGTCGCTGTTACGGGTATTACTTGGACAAAGAGTTAACGAACTGATTCTGGAAAAAGCACTCAGTTTGGAATTACCGCAGTTTGAGGATTCAGAATTTTACGACAAAATGACCAATGCACGACGTGAAGCTTCTAGTCGTCCGCTTTCTTTAGTTAATCGTACTTTTGGTTTGGTGCAAAGTGCTTTATCGCTGTTTACTTACGGCGCTTTGCTATTTGGCTTTTCTTTATGGGCTGTAGTAGTATTAATTTTAGCTGCTGTGCCTGCGTTTATTGCCGAAACTCGCTTTGCTGGACAGGCTTTTCGTTTATTTCGCTGGAGAGCGCCAGAAACCCGTCAACAGCATTATTTAGAGACGCTGGCTGCTAGAGAAGATTTTGCCAAAGAAGTGAAACTTTATCAGCTTGGTGATATGTTGTTGAGTCGTTACCGTAGCTTATTTGATCGATTATACGGAGAAGACCGCGATTTAACAATCAAGCGGGGATTTTGGAGTTACTTATTAGGTTTGTTGAGTACTGCAACTTTCTACGTTGCTTATGGATGGATTGTGGTAGAAACAATTGCGGGAAGAATTTCCTTGGGAGATATGACAATGTATCTTACAGTATTTCGTCAGGGACAAACTACTTTTTCAGGTGCTTTAACTTCTATCGGTGGAATGTATGAAGATAATCTGTATCTTTCCAATCTTTACGAATTTTTAGAAGAAGAAGTACCGACAAATTACGGCAAAGCAATTAAAGGTATAAATCCACAAGATGGAATTCGCTTTGAAAATGTTTCTTTTACTTATCCTGGAAGTACAAAACCGGCTTTAAAAAATATTTCGCTGCATTTACAACCAGGAGAAAAACTCGCAATTGTTGGTGAAAACGGTTCGGGAAAGACTACTTTAATTAAATTACTGACTCGGCTTTACACTCCAGAATCGGGAAGGATTCTATTAGATGGATTGAATTTAGAAGAATGGAATTTAGATACATTACGGCGACGAATTGGGGTAATTTTTCAGAATTTCGTTCGCTATCAATTTACCGTCGGTGAAAATATTGGTGTCGGTGACGTGGAAAAATTATCTGA
Organism: Plectonema cf. radiosum LEGE 06105; assembly: GCF_015207665.1. Lineage (GTDB taxonomy): Bacteria > Cyanobacteriota > Cyanobacteriia > Cyanobacteriales > Nostocaceae > Rivularia > Rivularia radiosa_A. The sequence goes on along the minus strand of NZ_JADEWL010000228.1, from coordinate 3,101 downwards.
TCAAACAGCATGGAAAATTGCAGCGAAAAAGGGAATGTCATTACCCTTTATCGAACAATTACCCGATAATTTTACAACTCAATTAGGACGTTGGTTTAAGTCAGGACAAGAACTTTCCGGCGGACAATGGCAGAAAATCGCTCTTTCTCGCGCTTTTATGCGAAATAGCGCCGATATACTCGTTTTAGATGAACCTACTTCCGCAATTGATTCTCAAGCAGAATACGAAATTTTTGACCGTTTTCGCAGCTTGACAAAAGATAAAATGGTATTCTTGATATCCCACCGTTTTTCTACAGTGCGAATGGCTGACAAAATCGTCGTCATTGAACAAGGTGAAATCTTGGAAACCGGAACCCACGAAGAGTTATTACAAGCAAAGGGAAGATATGCGACATTGTTCTCTTTACAAGCGCAAGGTTATAAGTGAGGATGGGCATTACTAACTCCTAACTCTTCACTCCTAACTCCCAACTCCCAACTCCCAACTCCCAACTCCCAACTCCCAACTCCTAACTCCTAACTCCTAACTCCAAAATTGATTAGCCTTCCCTACAACGTAACAATTGGTTACAATACTTTTGCGTGCTTTACCCGGAGTAATAAGCGATGGATTTGATATTGGAACCGACGATTCCCGTGAAAATCGAGAAAATGAAGCAACGGGTACAATGGCAGCACAAAACTATTGTGCAACGAGGAATCGATCAAACGAGTATGGTGATCGATGACGGTAAGGAGGATAGTTTGGAATTCTCTTTTATGGTTATCGGTGACAGCGGTACAACTTGTCAAGATGGACATCATCCCCAGCGAGAAATTGCCAAATTGATGCTTCAGCACCGCGATCAATGTCGGTTTGTTTTGCACACTGGTGATGTAATTTATACTGTGGGTTCCCGCGAGTATTACCCGTCAAATTTTATTGAACCTTATCGCGAGTTTTTGCGGGGTGGTGAAAATCCCCAAAATATTACTTATGACAATATGGTATTTGATACTCCGATTCTCACAACTTTGGGGAATCACGATTATTATGATGTACCCTTGATGTATCGCGTAATTACGGGACCGACGCTACAGTTACGTCGTTTATTACGCTATAAGGATATTGAAATTGGTTGGCATGGTTCTGAACAAGGAGATGCTTATGCAAAGGCATTTCTTGATTATTTAGCGCGGTTCAATCAACAGCAAAAATTAGAGCTTCACTTAGACAAACATTACACCGCTAAAACCAACAACGGACGCTGTTTGCGCTATCAACCCGGACATTTCACCCGTTTACCAAATCGTTATTATACGTTTCGTTACGGCGGTATTGACTTTTTTGCTCTTGACTCAAATACTATTAATGAACCTTCTCCGATACCAGAAACGCCACAAGGAGATATTCGCAGAAAAGCTTTAATTCAGCGCCGCGATGAGATAGATGTTGAAGAACAGCAGATTTTAGAAGAATACGATAAACTTAACCTGGATAATCCCGAAGATGCTCAAAAAAGCGATGCACTCGAAGCAATTTTAAGTCAAATTAACGAAGTCAAAGTTGATATTGAAAAACAACTCGCATCTCATGATCCCAACGTTGATTTTGAACAACTTGAATGGTTTAAACAAAGGTTAATTGAATCCTGGAACAGTTCCGAAGTTCGCGCTCGTATCGTTTATTTTCACCATCCACCCTATGTTACTGAAGCAAGTAAGTGGTATCAAGCACAAACCCTTGCTGTTCGTCGTCGTCTGCGGTGGGTATTCGATCAAGTTGCTCAATCCATCGGTAACTTGAATGGCGATCGCCCTATTGTTGATTTAATTTTAAACGGACACGCCCACTGTTTAGAGCATCTTTATACCACAAATACGGGACAAGCAGATTCTCACATCAATTGTATCATCAGCGGTGGCAGCGGTCATTATCCCCGTCGTCAGCGGAACACTGGACCGGAATTAATGGAAACTTTTGATTATATTTCCGGCAGTCCTATCCGTAAAGTTGCTGATTCTTTACTATTTATCGGTCATAAAGGTTACGAATCATTAGAACGCTTTGCTTATTCCGGAATCAGAATTGACGTTAAAGCAGGTAATCCTGTAAAGTTTGTTGTCAAGCCATTTGTCGCCGAACGTTTTGGACATCAATGGAATTACCCTGATATTGAACCGTTTGTAATAGGTTAAAAAAGGTTAAAGGTTAGAGGTTAAAGGTTAAAGGTTAGGAGTTAACAAATTCCCAATTCCCAATTCTCAATTCCTATTTAAAATAACATGAATCGCAATCACAGATTAGATTTTTTAAATTATTTCCGCTTTGCTACAATTTTTTTTATTATGTTGTTCGGGTTACTTTTTTATCCGATTAATGCAGCATTTGCGAATACATCTAATAATACATCTAATAATATTTATCAATATAAATCCGTTGCAAGTTCAGATGGTATTGGTAAAGTTTATATGGGTAGAGAAATTTCTCAGGTAATGGGACATCAAGGTGCGATGTGGTTGGAAAGACCTACCCGAGAAACCCAAGAAAAACCAAGTAAAATTCTCAGCGCTCTTGACTTAAAAGATACTGATGTTGTAGCAGATATCGGTGCTGGTACTGGCTACATGAGTTTTCGTATAGCTCCTAGAGTGTCCGATGGAAAGGTGTTTGCTGTAGATATTCAGCCGGAAATGTTGGATGTGATCAACTTTTATAAAAAAGAAACAAATATTACTAATGTCGAGCCGATTTTAGCGACACCTACTAATCCTAATTTACCAGCTAAAAGTGTGGATTTAGCATTAATGGTAGATGCTTATCATGAGTTTGAATATCCACAGGAAGTTATGCAAGGGGTTGTAAAATCCCTTAAACCAGGAGGTAAAGCGGTACTAGTAGAATATCGAGGTGAAAATCCTTTTCTTGCTATCAAACGCTTACATAAAATGACTCAAAAGCAAGTCAAAAAAGAAATGAAAGCCGTAGGATTAACTTGGATCGAAACTAAAGAATTGCTTCCTCAGCAGCATTTAATGATATTTGGAAAATAAGATGGTGGTTAGTTGATGGTGGTTGGTTGATAGTTGATGGTGGTTAGTTGATGGTTGTTATTTAT
>NZ_JADEWL010000227.1 GCF_015207665.1 Plectonema cf. radiosum LEGE 06105 | reverse complement strand
GGGATGGGGAGAAAAGTTAGGAGTTAGGAGTTAGGAGTTTTAACCTTTAACCTTTAACCTCTTACCTTTAACCTTTAACCTGATGCTTGATTGCGATCGCAATTAATGCCCATACTATTACACCAGCGTAAGCTATATCTCGACGTTGGAAAAGTGCGAAGAGAGCGATAACTGTGGCAATAATCATCATGATTACAGTCCAGATTTCGGGGGATATTCCAAAACCGTTCCAGTTATTGATGTATAAAGCACTTGCGATGTTCACGATGGTAGCAACGCTTATCCAACCCAGATAAATGCTGATGGGATAATGAATAAACCATTTTTCAGCACGTGATACAGGTGTATTTCCAATATCTAAACGAAGATACATCACAATTAAGGGTAGTAAAATTAATAGCATCGCTACAACTGAAAGCACAAACAGCCGTGATAAAAATAGGTACACCCAAATACTTTGAGCGACGGATGCGATTGCTAAGAGGTATCCGGTTTTGCGTAAATTAGGATTCTCTCGCTGAGAAGGTAAGACTTGATAAATTGCAAACGCAAATAATCCCAGGTAAATTAGCCCCCAAATCGCAAAAGCATAGCTAGCGGGAATTATTAAAACGTTTTTAAATAGAGTATTCGAGATTTCACCAATTGTCAGTCCGTTAATAGGAAAAATATTTGATATGACGTTGACGATAAAAGCAATAATCACAGCAGCAAAGGTGACAAGCTGCCGTAGGATGTCTCCAGAAGTACTTTTGGACTGCTGCATATTTTTTTCCATAGTTTAATTTTTGGGTTTGACAGCCCATATTATTTTGGGACAAACGTTTCCAATAATAGTAAAGTTTTTATTATTATAAATTATTTTTTTATAATTAAAATTAATGTATACGTTTATATATGACTAAAGATTACTTTTATTTGGTATTATTTGTATCAGTAATCTTAATTGCTGAAGAGTTAAAATCACGGAAGTTTAGAAGAGAAGTTGAAACAGAGAAATTAGATGGCTGATAGCAATTTCTGATTTTGATGTTGAACTTCTAATTTAGCTAGAGTCATAGGGTTGCATACAGAAGAAAGTTAAAACAGAAAATCTTCATCTCAATTATTGATGAAGCAGTGATTTACCGCTGATAAATTTGTTCTCCGACAAAGAAAAGGTAGATGTTCCCCGTATCCAGTCTAGGGGTTTCGTCTTTGCGATAATCCGGCAAGATTATCGTAATATACAGCTTACCATAATTTAGTTCATTCGGAGAAAACTAAGGATAATTATCTATCCTTGTATAGTCTTGGAATAAATTCTTCCTTCCAAGGCATAAGTATTTTAAGAAAAATTCTCAAAAATATTCAATTCCACACTCTACGCAAATTCAGCACAAAAGCGGGTAAAACTTCTTCACCGAATAGCTGAGCAGGATTTTCTAATACTTTTACTTGTGAACCTGGTTGATAAATTTCTACTTGGCGATGCTGCGGATCGAGCAACCAGCCAAGCCTTGCACCATTATCAATATATTCTCTCATTTTAGCTTGCAAAGGCTCAATTCTATGGGAATTAGACCGTAACTCAACCACAAAATCGGGACAGATATTAGCAAAAGTTCCTTTTTGTTCGGTTGTCAGTGCATCCCATCGGGCTTGACTTACCCAAGAAGCATCGGGAGAGCGAGTAGCACCGTTTGATAAAATGAAGCCTATAGAAGAGTCAAAGACTAATCCCGATTCCCCAGAATTACGCCACCACAAATACAACTCCCCCGAAATACTCGAATTAAATTTTCCAGTTTCCCAACCAGTTGGTGGATTCACAATTAATTCTCCTTGGGCGCTTCTTTCAAATTTCAAGTCTCGGTTGGCTGCACTTAAGACTACAAACTGTTCTTGAGTAACGTATAATTCAAGGGTTTTAGTAGGTATCTGTACCATCTTTTTGAGCAATTAAACTACCCTATTAACTAGCATATTATTTTTAGGGGTTTGGTAGATAAATACAAATTTAGAAATGGTAAAATTTGAGCAAGCTTAATTAACGGCTCATGATCAAGTCGGTTGCAAAAATAACTTTAGCTGAATTTCTTTCTCAACCGAACATTGAGGCTTCTCCAGCATGGGAATTAATTAATGGGGAAGTGCAGCAAAAACCGATGCCAACTCTTTTTCATTCACGGTTACAGCGTAATTTAGTAAATTATATAAATAGTAATACTGAGCAGTTTGAAGCGATACAAGAACTGCGGTGTATTGTACCTCCATTATCTCCCGTACCAGATATTTCTGTAATTGCTTGTCAAAGAATTTCTGATGAAGATGGAGCTTTTCAAGGTGCGCCGGATTGGTTAATTGAAATTCGTTCTCCAGATCAAAGTACCATAAATTTACAAAATAAAATTCTTCACTGTTTGAGTAATGGAACCCAATTAGCTTGGTTAATAGATATTACTCGTCAACAAATTTGGGTATGGGTTGGAGATGAGCTACCCCTTGTTTTATCAGCAGAAGATACTTTACCAACTTTGGGTAACTTGCCACTTACGGTTAATGCTGTTATGGCTATGACTCGTAGGTAAAGCTAAAAATAATTCTTACAATATTAGTAAGTTAAAACTCTCCCAGGAAGGATATGCAAGTCCAACTCGAAAAAATTGTAGTTCCTGTTAGAAGTGGGAGAATTATGGCGATTTAATGTTAAGCAATTAGAAATTAATATATTGCAATCGGGTAATTATGTACAAGTGAATGAAAGTCCTTATTTTCCTGGTTTTTCTTTGGGTGAGGTAATTCCGCAGTATTTAGAGCGGAGTAAAAGCGAGGGGAGAAATAAAACTATGAAAGCGTTTCGGGTTTGGGTGAAAACAAAGATTGAATAGTTATGAAGCTGCAAATTCCGAAAGTTTTCTTTGCTCAAAAGTTCTAAAACCTAAAACTACTTGTTCTTTAGGAATTCCCGCAGCAACCAAGTCTAGAGCAACACCCTCTTCCGTTCCATCATGCTGAATCCAAGCTTTGTTATCAATAATATCTATATGTAACAAAGTACCATAAATACGATAACCATTTTGCCATCCAGCTTCTACCAAAAGATACCGATCCCGTTCTCTATCAAACACCAATTCTACTTGTACATTCTCATCATTACCTAAAAATTCAGCATAGTCTTGTAGGACTTTTTCGATCATGTTACGGTATTTATCATTCAGCGAATCCATCGGACAATCTCCTCCTTAATAATGTCGAAGGTAGTAGGTTGGGTGTAATGAAGAGTAAGCTAACAATTATATTAAGTTAGTTATTAGAAAGTTGGGTTTTGTCCGCTAGCATCCAAAGGATAAAAAAACCGCAGAGACGCTGAGAACGCAGAGAAAGAGGTAAAGAGAGATATTTTAGAAATAATCGGGTTTAATATTATACGTCAACATTTTTGCTTTATTTTTTAATTTAATAAACTGTTTTGCGTAGTGTTCTGCATTTTTACGATTTGGTGGGTCAATTGAAATATGTTCTTCATTATAATTTGCTTTATTAGTCCAGTTATAAGAACCATGAATTACTTGCTTTAAATCTATGATGCAAATTTTTGTATGAAAAATATTTTTCCATTGACCAAATTTAGAAAATCTATAAGTTTCAAATTGTTGCTCATAATATAGTCCAGAATGTTGGTTAATTTCATTATCTGAAATAATAAGCTGTACGTTTACACCTTGATTTTTCTTAGCCACTAAATGGTTAAATAGCTTTTGATTAGTAAACAAATATACAGCTACCCAAATAGTAAATTCAGCATTATCTATAGCTTCAATAATTTCCTGTTCTATTTTTTCAAAGTATACCTCTGGTAAGGTTATTTTTTCGTTTCCATCGCTGTTTCCCACAAGTCTTTGTGCTATTTGAGAACATTCATTGAACAAATTTTGGTCAAAGTCAAATATCTCGTCTCCTTCATAACCACACCAATATAGTGGTGATGATTCAAATACTCTTTTTTGGTGTTTTAACTCTTCTAATAATTTTAAAATTGATTTTTCAACTATGCTATTACTCTCTTTATTCCAAAAAGACATTAATCTAGCAGCTTTAAATTGACCTAATTCTGCATATTTACCTTCATAAATATCAATTTCAATATTTAATAAAAAGAACTGTTCAAAACCACAATCATGAAATTTTAGAACTATTTTAACTAAACTGCCTCGCATAAAACCTAGCATAACGACGCTCAAAAGCTAACAATTCATCATGAGTTCCCGATTCCACCACTTCCCCGCTTTCCATTACTAAAATACGATCGCACTTCCTCACAGTACTCAGACGGTGAGCAATTATAAACACGGTGCGATTTACCATCAATCTTTCCAATGCTTCCTGTACCAAAGCTTCCGATTCCGAATCTAATGCAGATGTCGCTTCATCCAAAATCAAAATCCTGGGATTGAGTAAAACAGCACGAGCGATCGCAATTCTTTGCCGCTGCCCCCCGGATAAGCTCGCGCCGCGTTCGCCGACTACGGTATAATAACCATCGGACATTTGAGTGATAAAGTCATCGGCGTTAGCAATTTTCGCTGCTGATTCAACGGCTTGCATATCAAATTCAGTTTGTCCGAAAGCAATATTTTGGGCAATTGTACCGGAAAACATCACGGTTTCTTGGGGTACTATACCAATTTGTCGCCGCAAACTATGTAATGTCACATCTTTGATATCAATTCCATCGATTAATATTTCACCTTTTTGGATATCATAAAAACGCGGTAGAAGATTCACAAAAGTCGTTTTACCAGCACCGGAAGCACCTACAAGGGCGATGGCTTCCCCCGGCATTGCTAATAAACTGATATCTTTGATTACGGGTTTATCTGCTTGATAGGCAAAGGTAACGTGACGATATTCCACTTTACCCGTAACTGAAGGCAGAGAAATCGCGTCTGGTTTTTCTACTACTGCTGGTTTAATTGCAAATAATTCAAAAACTCTGTCAACAGAAGATTCGCCTTCTTTAAATAAATTATAGTTATTAGTAGTATGACTTACGGGGTCAATTAATAAAGCTGCTGCGGAAAGATAACTGAAAAAGGTACCAACCGTGAGATTGTTGCTCGAAATCTGCCAAGCAGCGAAGAAAAGTAATAATATAAAACTTAATGCCTGCAAAAATCCAATTATGGGAATTTGAATTGCTTTTAATCGTTCAGTATTGTACTTCGCTTTTAAAGTGCCTTCTGCTTCTTTACTAAACCGAGCAATTTCGTAGGACTCTGCCGCAAAGGCTTGAATAATTCTGATTCCGCCAAATACCTCAGTTAAAATTGCAGATAAATCCGATACATAATTTTGACTGCGACGAGATAATTTTTGTAGGCGATCGCCAAACCAAGCAATCAAAACACCCATCAAGGGAGCGATAATTAATGTAGCTAAGGTTAGTTGCCAGCTAAGATAAATCATGTATATGGGAATTGTCACCAACTGTAGCGCCGAAGGGATAAAATCATGAAACATTTTGTGGACAACTTCCCCAACTCTGTCAACATCTTCGGTGAGTCGGTAAGATAAATCCCCTGCTTTTGCGGTTTCAAAGTAGCTGAGGTTTAACTTTTGTAGATGAGCATAAACCTGTTTACGGAGGTTATAAGCTACTCTTAAAGCAGCTTTTGCCATGTAAATATCTTGCACCGATTGAAAAAAGCCTCTAACAAGGAAAACACCTGCTAATATCAGGGCAAGTTTCGCTATCTCTACAACATTTCCTTCTCCAAAGGGAGTTGCTAACTCTTCTACAAGCTTAATTAATCCTAATGTTGCGATTACATATCCGATAATCCCTACAAAACCCTTAGCAATAGTTTTCCATTGGGGACGAATATAAGGTAAAAGTTGCCAGTAGTTAGACTTACTCAAGCTGAAATTCCCATAGATATAATAATTGATTAATCTTCAGACGCTATCAGCTTTTGAGTAGTTTCTCAAATGCTTGGTTGATACATTGAATGGGGAATAGGATTTGAAACGGGTAATTACTAATTATTTTTGCCTTCTGTAAAATGATATCTTATAGAACTGGTGGCAGTAGATTCAGATATCTTAAACATAATGAATGGTAAATTAATTGTCTTTGAAGGGGTGGAAGGTTGCGGTAAAACTACGCAAATGCAGCTTTGTTATGAATGGCTGCAAAGTCTTAATATACCCGTGTTAACAACTCGCGAACCTGGTGGAACTCAATTAGGATTGCATCTGCGCGAACTATTATTACATACCAAAGATAAACCAATAACTGCTACTACAGAATTACTTTTATACGCCGCCGACCGCTGTCAACACGTAGAAGAAGAATTACTCCCAAATTTGAAATCGGGAAAAATCATATTGTGCGATCGCTATATTGATTCGACGATTGCTTACCAAGGTTACGGTCGCAGTTTAGACATGAATATCATCAATCAACTTAATTCTATAGCAACATCGGGATTAAAAAGCGATTTAACTTTATGGTTAGATTTAGACGTTGAATTAGGATTAGCACGAAAACGAAAAAATGGTGATATAGTTGACCGCATCGAACAAGAAAAAATCGACTTTCATCGTCGCGTTCAAAAGGGATACAAAGAATTATCACACACTTTTCCAACTAGAACTATTCCTATAGAAGCTAGTTTAAATCAACAAGAAGTACAAAAACAAATTCAACAAATATTAACTGCTAAATTGGAAGAGTGGACAGTGGACAGTTGACAGTTGATGGTTGACAGTTGATGGTGGTTAGTTGATGGTTGATGGTTGATGGTGGTTAGTTGATATTTATTTCCCCCCATCCCCCC
>NZ_JADEWL010000045.1 GCF_015207665.1 Plectonema cf. radiosum LEGE 06105 | reverse complement strand
GATGGGGGGACAAGGGGACAAGGGGATAATTCACAATTATTAATCCAAAATCCAAAATCTAAAATCCAAAATCAGATTGTTGAAGCTACTGGTTGGGTTATGGATGAAAATGGTGATATACTTTTTGTCGCTGGTAAGCCTAATCTAAAAAAAGATAATTTTAACAAAGTTGGTTGTTAGCCTGTTTGATTTTAAAACCATAGGCATTGCTGAATCGTGCTATGAATTGAAAATGTAGAGACACCTAGGGTATCGCGTTTCTACAAGGTTTTTGAATCAGATTTTTTCCGCTTAATATTGGAACTATTTAATGCATGATGAAAAACTCTGCGTCACCCTGCGTTTAACTTTGTGTCCCTCTGCGTTTATAAGTAGGGTTTGCTGTAAAAGTATTTATTGCAAAAAGCTCGTCCCAGAAGTCGGGTTTTTAGTCAGATTGTCTGATGCAACGCCATATTTATCTAAAAAACCCGACTTCTTACTAGGATTTGAAGAACCATAAAATAACTCAGCCTTAACCACAGAGCAAACTACAATTTTATTCGATTCTATGCTATTAAAATGATGATTAATACTAGAATTTTTGTTCTTTAAATACACTATACAAGCATTAGTATCGAGTAAATAAATTAGAGAAAAATCACTCATCAAAAACCCCAACTAAATCATCATCCATTTCATCACAAACACCTAGATTATCAACTGTAAAATCTATATCCGCACAACTTCCTGCTAAATTCAACAATCCTGAATTATGAAGGGGAATATTTGCTGATAAAAAATCTTTTAAAGAGATATCATTATCAAAACCTAAAATTTCCCTAAATTCATCACAATTAATCAAACCCTCTAGAAAAGCTTCTAGAACTAATTTATCAAGAACTTTTTGAGATAAATCACCCCATTTATCTTGAACTTTCTGTGTGAGTTTATCTGGTAAATCAATTGTAATTTGCATAATTTCAAATTTTTCAATTCTACATTTTTATTTTAGCCTTTAAACTTCCTTTTAATAGTCAACCCAGACGGATTTTGTATGTATAGTTGTACTGTCGGTGCTATTGAGAATTCCCGAAGATGTTAACTTAAATCGGGTATATACTGCAATGCTACTGCTACCAGCTATAATTGCTAAGACGGAAGGTACCAAGGGTATCCAACCACCTTGAATTAATAAAGCATAACAAAGATAATATAATATAATTTCGGATAATCCTATAGTTAATCCCAGATGCAATCCTGATTTACATCTCCAAGTAAGTAACCCTCCCACAATTGACCAACAGTAAATCCACAATGCTTCACTCCATTTTGACCATACCCATAATAACGGTCTATTATCAAGCACAGCACTAATCAGTTGACTCACCATCTGTGCGTGTATAATTACCCCTGGAGTCTCCTTATAAGGTGTCTGCCAATAATCTTTAAAACTTTCTGCTGTGGTACCAATAATGACTATTTTATCTTTAATTAAATCGGGTTTAACTTTATCGTTGAGTACATCAGATAGGGTAACTCTCATTCCTACTTCAGATGTCGATCGCCAATTAAGCATTATCTGATAACCTAGATTATCAATTTTACTATAACCACCGCTGTTATCTTCTAATAAATATGGAAATATACTATTACCTGGTTTTGAGTTATCTTCAGGATTGAGTTTTAGTTCTAGATTGGATTGGGCTAAGTAACGTTGTGCAAGTTGAAAACTCAAGGATTTATCAGTATTACAAGGTTCTATAGGAGCCATTGCTAATAAATGTCGGCGTAATATTATATCATCATCTACTACAACATCACTAAATCCTAAATTTTTATTCATAACTCCTGGAGGTGGTGGAACACCGGGGTTTTTATCCCCTTCACTCACCTGACAAACTGCAATAAATTTTGGACTTGTTTTCATCCATTCAGCTAAATCTGTATATTCCTTTTTTACGGGATGCTCTCGATAGATATCTAAACCGATGATGCGAGGATTGTGTTTTTCTAACTTATTTACCAGTTGCGCGAATGTTCTATCTGAAAGCGATGCACCACCTCTTTCTTCTGCATTTTGTGATTGTACATCAGCTTCAGTTATCTCGACGATTAAAATCCGCTGGTCTTTTCCTTCATCCGGACGACTTACCATCATCCTATCAAACGCTGCAAGTTCCCAATTTTGTAATAATCCTAAATATCTTGCTCCACTAATTGCAGTTGCGATCGCAAAACTCATGGTGAAAATTACAGGTAAAATTCTATGGGGGGATAATCTGGCATAATTCGATTTTTTGGGTTTTTGAAGCGGATTTGACCAAACTAAAGGTGTTACGGTGGGATTTTGACAAATTACTGGCAACCAACTAGCACAGGGAAATTCCGCTTCTAAACCTTGTAATCTCTCTCCAGCTTCTCGTACTGCTAAATAAAAGGATTTGGATTCACAAAAAGCTCCTAAGAAGAATTTGAGAAATTTCTGAGCAACTAAATCAGGTACTGGTTCACGCATTACAATCATTTGGGGAATATTTAATGAAGCAAGTTGAGTTGCTAATCCCAAACCATCGCAAGAATTGAAAATCGCTAACCGTAACCCTCGTGATATGGCTGCTCTTAAACCATTTTTTAATTGCTCTATTGTTAAACTATCATGGTGATTAATACAAATCCGTCCGGTTTCTCCATTTAATTGACTCGAACTATGTCCAGCAAAAAATAATATATCCCATCCTTTTTTATCCCAAAGCATCGAATCTAATTCTTGACGTTGAGGTTCTACTAAAAACGTTGTTTCTGCACCTGGTAAATTTTCTAATATTCTTTTATCTGTTTGGATATCAATATTTTCGCTATTACCTAAAATTGCTAAAATTCTGATTTGATGATTGTCAGATTTATTTTTAGTTTCCAATCGCTCAAATTGAGGCATACTCAAACATAAAACTGCATCAGGATAATCATCAAAAAAATCCCATAAGTTCCAAGGTAATCGTCGCAGTTCATCTAAATCTGTTTGAATAATGACTTGAATTTCTTCCCTGGGATTTAATTTTGTACGTATTTTCTGCTCTATATTCACAAAATTTCCCGAATTCAACCAAATATTAATTTTATCTCTTAATTCGTCGCATAATTTATTAAATTCAATCGATGAAATATTTGTAATATCTTCTGATTCTATTTCTATTTCTACACCCGATTCCCATTCCTGTCGCCAATTCAAATCCGGAATTAAAGAATCATATAATAAGTTATACAAAATTTGCCAACGTCTATAAAGTTCGTTTAGTTGCGGTGCAGCAGGTAAACTAACAGTATACTGAATCAGGAAACTATTTACGTTTTCTTGGCATTCGTAAATTTGCGCGATCGCGTTTTTAAATCCCTGTTGTAAGTTACCCCCCGATAAGTTCAATACCACTATTTTACTCATAAATTTATCAGAGGACAGAGGACAGTTGACAGTTGACAGTTGACAGTTATCAGTTATCAGTATCGGTTCCTGGGAACTAATCTTTGGAGGCTACTCTTAAGGATTATTCCAACTGGTACATTCGGGTGAATTTAATATCATATTTTACACCATTCTCGACAACGCAAAAAATAACCGGGGTTTTTAAATGCTTTTGCAAGGTTTTTAAACCAATTTTTAATCCAGGTGCGATCGACAATATCCTAATTTATCTATCCAAAGGAATATTCTTTAGATTGGCATCAGATGATACTATCAAAATAACTATTAGTTATTAAAAAATATCAAAATAACAAAATTCATCAAAAATCAACTTCTTGCCTACACTTGTAAATTAGAGCATTGGCATTAAGAAATTATTTTTATATTTTGTAATTCATTCTTTGTAGAGTTTTTGCGGAATTAAAGAACTTAATCATATATCGGAAGAGGCGAACCCTTCAAGAATAAAATTCTCGATAATTTGGACATCTTTGAGAGCTACTTGAATACTGAAATGTTTACCCAAGGGAAGTTTAAATCTTTTCAATTGAATATAATTATCGTAACTTCTCGATTCAACTGAATGTAAAGTTGTTCCCAACTCAGAAAGCAAACTTAATTTAATATGAGCGGGTAAATAAGTTTCTCCAGATGCTGGATAAAGCTGTACGCGAATACCAACTTTATTATCAATTTGCGGTGATAAACCAATCAGTAACGCTACAGATTTATTTTCTATTTGCATCCCTAAATCAATCAGTTTAGCTCCTTTGACACAAACTTCATTCAAAACAGAATCGCTTCTGAATTGAAAAGCCCTTGTATCTGTCAAACTAAATAAATCATCAACAGAACACCAACCTTCATTAAAGATATTATCAAACCATGAACTCAAATTATATACAATTTTATTTGTATTTTTCATAAGATTATTGTGTGATTTTTTTATGCTCTGACTATACAAAATAAAGCGATATTCATTGTCATTTAAGATTGCTCCCCACAAATTAAAATCAATATCTAAACGAGGGGAATAAACAGTTGATTTGCTTAATTGGTGAATAATTTCTTGTGCTTGAACTTTTGATAAACTTGGTAATGGCTTAACTTTTAGTTCCTTAACTGCACAAAGTTGCTGAGCTACCCACATAACGTTAATATCCGCAGTTAAATCCCAATTATCTACACAATAACTTCTATCGAGAGAATCATATTTTGCTTTCTTGATAACTTGTCCATAACTAATAAATCCCCATATCCTTAACCAATTTTCTGCTAAATTTACTTGTACCGGAACATAGTAATTAGCAACCCAATTAGGAATATCAATCCATTCTTGGGGAATACGAAACTCATCGATATTATCTTGTTCAGTGGGAATTAAAACTAAACGAGTTCGATTAAAAGTTAACTCAATTCCATTCACAAATTCCCATTGTCGATGCAAATCTGGAGATGGTGCGGGTATCTGGAATTTTTCGGGTAAATCCGGTTCATCTTCCAACCATTTAACGAAAGTATTTAAACATAAGTTATTAACAAAAGCTCTGTGACAAGCAGTTGCATTTTGGTCATGATTTACGCTACTTTGATTCCATGCTGTTTCCTGTTCTTTTTCAGAAAATTCCAACCATAAATGTTCGGGATAAATTTCTAACAAATCTTCTAATTTCAACATCTGATTATTTCCTATCATAAAAATTATCCTGTTTAATTTCTTTAATTTCTTTAATTTCTATCCACTCATTTACAATGTCAACCAGCTTAGAATTAACTGCTGAAAGAGAATTAGCAGCTAAACACATACTTTTTTCAAGTTCATTTTGGAATAAATCAATGAAATTTAATTTAATGACCATTACTAAACTTAAAGGATGGCTCAAATCACAATTTTTTTGCTTTTCAACAATAAACTTCTGAAATGTTTCATCTAGAATCGAGAATAAAAATTGTTTGCAATATAATTCTAAACATTTATCTAAAGCTGATTTAATTCTTTCAATATCTTTATCGCTATCCAGGTAGATTTCTGAATTCACTTTATTCCATTCCTCGGCAAATTCTCTTAATATACTTCTTGTATATCTTTTTAACTGACGAGCTACTTGATACTGTTTTTGCAACTCTGGATATTTAGATTTGAGAAGATTGGCTATTTCTGTTTGAGTTAAGTTTAATCCCTGCCATAATTGAAAAATGATTTGACATAGTTTTGGCATATTGGTGAATAAATTGTCAATAATCACTTGTACTTGCTGCCATTCTTCCTGCTGTATTAATATATCCAAGGTAGATGGTGTATCGTCACAAATACCATGATAATTTTCTTCAAAGGAAAAATATTGCTTAGTACGATAATTTTTAGCTGCATTTATACAAGTTTCAAGTATTTCTTTAATTGTGATATCTGTTGCTGATACATTGATAAGATTCAGTTGCTTGCAACGTTGATTGTAATAATTAGCAATTACTGTAAAGTCTTCTTCTGAAGGATTTGGTGTGCGACTCAACTGGTTAGATGGTGGCTGAAAAATTTCATTAAAGCATTGCCAACCTAAACGATATAAAATGATTTGTTGACTATTAACGTTTTGCGAGAGCAAAGCCTTATTTAATTCCTTCGTACTTAAATTCTTTAATAAACCATAATTAGAAAATTTTGTTCTTCTCGCTTCTAAATCTTGCTGATAAATTTGATTGCGAATAAATCGTTTAAAAGCAGTTATTGCATATGCTTCTATATTAATTTTATCTCGTGATAAATTAAAATTATTGAAAAATTGGTTCGGTGAACTAGCAGCAATATTTGCTATTTGAAAACATTCTTCTAAAGAATATTTATGCTTAATATACTTCAATTCATGATGTATATCTTTGGCAGCTTTAAAACAGGCTTCTTGTAAATAAGCTGAAAAATGCCTTTTTGCTGTGGGAATATATTCCGGATTTTCAAATTGGTGTTGAATTAATAACACTTTCAGAAAATATTGCACCCAAAAACTTTCTTTCGCCTCTGGGTCTGTTGCTACTTTTAATTTGATACTATTTTCTAATGTCAAGTCAACCTGCCAACTCAATTTTATTTGATGATTATCACCTGTAAAGCTGATAAAGCTAGAAAACTTCTTGATGATGTTTCCCCGTCTTTCCATAAGCATAAAATATTACCAGATAATTATTTGAAACATTCCTTCTCCTATATTTAATGATATTAACAATACATGATTGCTATTTCACCCATAAAAATTCATCATTATTATTGATTTGCATCTTTGCCGCATTAATGCAGGTGTCCTATATTGCTATATATATTTATGGGTGCCTCTGTAAAGTGATTATGCAGTTTGAACCAATTTTCCGATCGATTCACCTTTCAAAGTATGGAAAATTGGATTCATCCGCTACCATGGTAATTTCTCATCAATTGACTACTAAATGTATCTATCATTTGTTACTAATAGATTCTTCAGCTTTTGACACTATTGTCAAGGTGGTTATACATCTATTGATAGAAGACACCGGATATTATTCACTTGATGGATTTGGCAATTTTCAAGTTGTTTGCTGCAAACAGAAAAATTTTCGCTAACAAATAACCTAAATACATCGCTACACTGTTTATGTTATGACTTCGACACATTCTCAACAAGTGTTTAAAATGCTTAATGACAGGTTACTTGAAGCTTATGAAAAATACTACGGAGATTTAAAGGTTGGGGATATGTCTCCCCAAGAGTTTATCAACAGCTATGGAACTATTGAGGATAGGGTGAATGGTAATTTAAAATTCGGAGTTACATTCCCCTCGGAATCCACCTCAACTTTTTCCACAAATTCCGATAATGCTAATTTGAGTTCCTGATCATCCAATGATTCCCAAAATGCTGCTTGAGACGCGATCGCAATTTTTCTTTTAGCATTCTCTAACCCATTACTATCAACTATTTTTACCGGGATTGATAGGGTATTAATAGTTGCTTCTATTTTGACCATCGCCGCAATTATATCAGGGTTTGAACTGCGAAGTCCCCGTAAAACTGACAATTCGTTGGTTAATTTTTCAATCTCTTTGGTATTGATAACTTCTGTCGTCTGTGAATGATTTTCTAAATGCTCGATTAAATTCGGAGCATTTTTACACAAAGTCCTAATAGTCTTGGCTATAATTTCCCTCAATCGGGTGCATTTTGAATTCTCACAATGATATAACCCTGGTTTACTATAATTAACACACCGCATATATTCGGTTTTTGTTTGATGTCGGGAAAAGTTACGATACATACTACCCCCACAATGGACGCATTTTATTAAACCTGCAAGGGGATAGTTTCCACGGGTTGATTGTGCGGAACTACGGTATTTCCTATTTGCTGACAACTTACGTTCGATTGCATCTAATGTTGTCGAGTTAATTAAAGCCTCATGGGTATTAAAATTAATAATCGGTTCCCGATTAATACCTTTTTTCTTTTTGACAAAATATGCTGTATGTCCTTGTAATGCAAGATTTCTTGACCAATCTCGCAACCCTGATACCGTAAACACTATTTCATATTCGGTATAAATATAGTTACATACATCCTTTAGTGATCGCCTTTCTAAAATTAAATCAATAATTATTTTGGCTAACTCAAAATAAGTTTTACCCGACTTTTCGTGAATATTTTGATTCGGAGTCAACCGATGATTTTCATCCTTGGTATATCCAAATGGAGCAACGCAAAACTTTAACTGCTGTCGAAAATATTCGTTTCCTTGTTTCACCCGTTGGGATAAAAGCCTCGATTCAAATTCAGCCAATCCCGACATCTGATTAATACTAAACCAACCAAAAGGACTATTTGGATCGACTGGTGCATCTAATACCCGCAAATTCACATTATGTTTCACAAATACTTCGATCGCCTTGTGAATTGTAATCACACTCCGACCCAAGCGGTCTATACGAGTTATAATTATTTCGTCAACAATGTGATGTTGCGCTAACCTCAACAACTCGTTAAACTGCTTCCTCGAATCATTACGTCCAGATTCAATATCTATTAATACTTCCCTCGCACCCGCTGCTTTTAATCTCGCTATCTGTTGATTTAATGCATCAAATTCCTCAGCTTGTTCTTGGGTACTAACGCGAGCATAACCGTAAACTCTCATAAGAATCGATTCAAATCGTTTCCTGGAATCATATCATAAAAGGTGTTGTTGTAAACGTTTTGGTTCAGCAGTACCGACAACGTGTTCTAATAAAGTTTCTCCAGCCAGACGATTACCGAGATTTTTACTACCAACAAAACCCGGAGCATTTACAGGAATAATCGGAACACCTAATTTCTTCTCGGCAGCTTTACAAACAGCATCTATATCCTCACCAATCAAAGCTGTGACGCAGGTAGAGTAAACAAAAATAGCAGCGGGGTTGTAATTTTTGTGTACGTGTTGGATAGCTTTGTAAAGTTTTTTTTCGCCACCGAAAATTACATCATTTTCGCTCAAATCAGTAGTAAAGCCCTTTTTGTAAAGCATTGGACCAGAAGAAAGACTACCACGACTACCCCAAGAATTACCAGAACAAGCAATTGGTCCATGTACTAAATGAGCAGCATCGGTAATGGGAACCAGAGCAATCATCGCTCCATCAAAAGAACAACCTCCTTGTGCTGCACCCGGTTGAGCTTGTTGTTTACAAGCTTTATTTTTCTTTTCCCCATCTTTTTGATGATTATGCTCGCATCCTGGTTCAGTTAGCAATTCATTAATTTTACTTTGAGTTATTTTCATTTTTTCAGCCTAATAAATCAGTTATCAGTTATCAGTTAACAGTTATCAATAATTTTGTTTATTCAGTATCTTAGATGTTCAATATATTGTTAAAAAGCTTTTCCCTATATTGGAGAAAATACCAATTATAAAAAAAGGAAAAGGTAAAAAAGGAAGCCGAAGTATAAAGGATAAAGGATAAAATATCTTCACATTTCATACTTGAGCCTTTATACCTCATCCTTAATTACCATTACCTTTCCCTTAAAAGGCACGTCGCAAATTAATTCAATTTCTAACGAATCAAATCGAAGGAAATGTCAGTCTTAGAAGGAATATTGGTATTGCGATCGATATCCTCAAAGATAGCATTTACAACCCAAGTAAGTAGATTGATAGTACCTTGATAACCGATGGTAGCGTAGCGGTGTAGATTGTGGCGGTCCATGATAGGATAGCCGATACGAATCAAAGGAATCTTAGTATCGCGCTCTAAATACTTACCGTAGGAATTACCAATGATAAAGTCTACGGGTTCGGTGAACAGTAAAGAACTAATATGTTTACTATCAGGTAAAATAGATAAAATTGCTCGAAGGTATACTGTATGGACATTTGGGGATATGCTCGCGTTAGCACCGATGAACAAGCAGAGGATGAAGGAGCGCTGATTAAGCAAATGCGTCGTTTGCGGAGTGCGGGAGCCACCAAGTTGTATTATGACGTTGAAAGTCGTACTAGCGACAAACGTAAAGGGCTTTTACGGTTAATTGATGATATTCAGGCATTAAGAAAAGGTCAAGTATCCCAGTTATTATTTATTAGAATAGACCGTTTAACTTCATCATCAATAACCTTTTATAAATTGATGGATGCTTTAAAGAAAAAAAATATCGAACCAACTGCAATTGATGAGCCATTTGATATATCAAGTATTGGTGGAGAATTAACAATTGATGTCAGATTAGCAGCGAGTAAATATGAAGTAAAAATGTTAGGAATGCGAGTCAAAAAAGAACGAGATACTCGCAAAGCTAATAAAAAAGCTCATTGGAATGCTCCATTAGGATATACAGTTGATTCGGATAAATATCAAAGAGATAATAGTCCTTGTGTTTGTTTGATTGAACAACAAATTGAATTAACACGTTCTCAATTAATGCGATTAGTATTTGACACTTTTTTTCTAGTCGGTACAGTATCTCAAACAGCGAAAAAATTACACGATATTCTAGGAATTCAAGCAAATGCTGTTCCTCAATTCCACAACGATAAAATTAATATATTGGCAGAAGAAGACGAAATTATATTGGCAAATATCAATAAATCTCGTGGAAGCGGGTTAAATTTACGCTATCCCCATACAGGTTTAAAATGGTCAGTTTCCGGATTACGGTCAATTCTTGTCAATCCCGTGTATGCAGGAGGAACCCCTTATAACACAGTAGTTCGTTCCAAAGGACACCGTAAACCCTTTGACGAATGGGAAGTTGTCTGGGGAACCCACGATTCGGAAGCGATTATTACCCGTGAAGAACACGAACGCATCAAAACCATGATTCGTGGAAACCGTAATAACCGATGGGTTAGCGAACAAAAATATACTAATCCCTTTGCCAACTTAATTAAATGTGCTTATTGTGATGCAGCTTACAGTCGTCAGTGTAAGAAATTAGTCAAAAAACAGAATTTTATTCGACATCATTACCAATGTAGTTTTTATCGCACAGGTGCTTGTAGTAACGGTAAGATGATTTCTTCGGATAATTTAGAAAAGCAGGTGATTGAATATTTAGTTAAAGAAGCCGAAAAATTAGCAGTCTTAGCAGAACAAAAAACCAAAGTCATAGAAGAACCATCTCAAGTAAAAACCCTTAGAGCATCGTTAAATACTCTTGAAGCACTACCATCAAATTCCGCAATTGAAACAGCTAAGGAGGATATTAAAATGCAGATTGCTGATATTTTAGCCACTGTTACTAATAATTCCGTTCAATATTTGATTGCTAAAGAGCGAGTTATTCAAGCGTTTTCAAATCCTAAATTTTGGCAACAATTGCAGATAGAGGATAAAAAAGCTTTATTGCAAGGATGTATCAAAAAAATAGTCGTAAATGGCGATCGCGTTACAAAAATTGAATTACTACATCTTGTGAATTAAATCAGTTGACAGTGAAGTGTGTTCCCTGTGTCCTGTCAACTGTCAACTCATTATTAAGATGTTAATCAAAAGATTAAAACATTTAATTTTAATATTATTAATATCATTAATTTTAACAGGATTGCCGCCGGTTTTAGCAACACCTCCATTTATCAACTCTTTACCAACACAAAATTTAATTGAACAAGGTAAAAAATTTTATGAAATAGGAAGATTTGACAAAGCAATAGAATTATTAAAACAAGCAGTTTCAAAATATCAAGCCATAGCTTTAAGTAATCTCTCTTTAGGGTATCAAAAATTAGCACAATGGCAAAAAGCTGAAAAAACTATCAATCATTCACTTAGTTTATTGCAATCTTTACCAAAAAATAAAATCTCTAAGATTTATGCACAATCATTAGATGTTAAAGGAAAATTGCAATTTGCACAAGGAGAATTTGAAAATGCAATAACCACTTGGCAAGATGCTTACCTAATTTATAGTCATTTTTATCACGAATTGAACAAACCTCATATCACTAAATCACAAGCTTTACGTCATGCTCAATTAGCTTTATTAAACCAAGAAGAATATAGTATTCCTTATTTTTGGTCTTCTTTTATTTTGGTTGGAAATTGGCTCTAATAAGTACTCTTTAATCTCAATTATTTATTTTATTTATTCTTGTTTACAGTAGAAAGTCCCATTGATTTTAGTAACCGAGTAATATGATAGTTACTAATACTAATTCCTAGTTCTTTTGCTAAATGTTTTTTTAACCATTCTGCCGTCCATCTTTCAAATGCATAACCATATTCTCGCGGACTATTAATTACTAATTCTTGTAACCGTTGAATATATTTTTCGCTCACTATCTTAGGTCTTCCGATAGGAGAATCATCCCATTTATAAAACCGATTTGTTTTTAACATACAAATCCAGTGCCGGGCAGCCTCATGTGAACAACCTAGTTTTTTACATATATTTGTTTGAGATTCACCTGCATCCGCAAGTAGCATAATATGAATTCGACGACGAAATTCAGGACGTAAATTATATTCTAAACTTTTTTGCAATATCTGGCGTTGGGAAGATGTTAAATACAAACTTTTAGCTATCTTCATCGTTTCCTCCGTTGTCAGACAGTAGTTTTGATTGGGAAATGGTTGGTTTTTAGTTGAGCAATACCCAATTTTCATTGTTTGTTTTCCTTTCCTTTCCCACCCATGTCATTAGTTACTACGTCACTAAAACCATTTTTTCGCAAGCTAAAGCTGAATATTTTCAAAGTTATTCAAATTTAAAGATAATTTAAGAATATTTTAAGAATATTTTAATTTTCTCAAAAACATAATTAAGAGAATTATGTGATTTAAACTTGGAAAAATGTATTGACATTCACAGAATATAGTTTTAAATAAAAGAGAGTAAAGCCCTATAAAGCTCTAGCTCATCAGATAAATCTCTAGAGATATAAGTCAGCTTAATCTGAATATTGTGTGAAAGTTGAATTTATATTTTGAATAAGTAATTCGCCAGAAATCAACTGTTCGTAAAACTAACAAATAGTCGTCGGTACGGGAGCCGTACAACGGCTTCCGCGTAAGGAGGGCCGGCGTTCCCCGGTAAGTTTTATCCTGTTAAAGTTGGCTTTCTGAAGAATTTGCATCAATCATGTGTTTCTACGTAGTTTAGTAATTAATTGCGAATTAGTTTTAGAGAACTATTTGCATTGATTAGTTATTGTAATTGTTCATGACACATCATTAATGAGGGAAAAACAATGACAGAAAATCTAACATTAGAACAAGAATTACAACTTGAAGCAGTCGCAGAAGCAGAAGGCGAACAACCTAGTGCAACACAAGAGGCGATTTTTGAATCTACTCAACCAGTAGGTATCCAATTGACTCCAGAGCAACAAACTAGGTTAGAAATCCTCCAGCAACAAGAATCTGAAGCATTACAACCACCTCCAAGTCAAACACCAGGATTTGAACCAGATTTACAAGTACCCACAACTGATAGTACTATTTCTGGTTTGAATAGAATCATCGGTACTCCCAATGGTGAAACAATTATCGGTACTGATATAAACGATAATATTATCGCTCTGGGTGGCGATGACGAAATTTTTGGTCAAGCTGGAGATGACATTATTAGTGGTGGAGGTGAAAATGATGTTATCGAAGGAAATGCCGGAGTTGATCTGATTTTTGGAGACTATTCTGCTAGTGAAAATTCCAGCTTAATTGGAAGCGGTAATGATACTATTTATGGCAACGAGGGAGATGATATCCTTTATGGGCAAGACCGTGAAGATACTATTTATGGTGGAGATGGAAATGATTATGCTGAAGGTGGAGATGGTAACGATTTAGTTTATGGAAATCAAGGAGAAGATACTCTTTACGGTGATAGTTTTGAGGGAGAACCTTTTTCAACTGTCGGTGGTGATGATACTGTAATTGGTGGAGGTGGTAACGACAAAGTTTATGGTGGTAAGGGAAATGACATCCTAGAAGGAAATCAAGGAAGCGACGAACTTACTGGTGGACAAGGTAATGATGAACTTAAGGGTGGAAGAGGTAAGGATAAGTTAATTGGTACTGATACAGATTTTTTTGGTCGTTCAGAATTAGGATTTGGTTTTGGGGAGAGAGATACTTTAACTGGTGGTAGAGACAACGACACTTTTGTTTTAGGACTTGCTGAAGCTAACGGTAGAGATGAAAATGGGAATGATGTTGTGATTCAAGATGTAGTTCTCTATAACAATAGCAACATCGACAGCAATGGCATTGGGGATTATGCTTTAATTACTGATTTTGGTTTTGTTGGTGATGGTGTGATTCGTGGTGCCGATAAAATTCAATTAGCAGGTTCAGAGAGTATGTATTCTTTGGGTACATCTCCTATTGATAATATCTCTGGTACGGCAATATTTTTAAATGAAGGACAAAATACATCCGAATTAATTGCTCTTGTTCAGGAAATATCAGTTGAGACTCTGAGTCTAAATGATACTACTCAATTTGTTTTTGTCTAGTCTCTGGCACATTTTTATGGCGTTGTCTGACACTTTCAACTATCTTAAAGGTAAAAATAAGCAGCTTGTAGTATCATGCACTAACCCCTCTATTGTGACATTCACCCATCGGGTGCGGTTCATCGGGTAAGTCCTATCAATAAGAGTTTTCTAGTAATAAGTGATAAGCAAGTTAAATTGTGATTAATTATTACTAGAAAAATGGATTTTTCTCAATATAATCTATCTGCTTAATCCATCATACAAAAAAAGAAAAAAGAGGAGATACTTATGAGTGACGCAAATTTAACTGTTGATTTCGGTGAAGTAATTCAAACACCAACAATTTTTCCTGACGAACAAGGTAAAGTTGAAGTTACTATTACCAATCAAGGAAATACAGATTTTAACGCACCTTTAGACCTAAAACTTTATGCTTCTACCGATAAAGTATTAGATTTAAATAATCTCAACAAAATAGACGATGTAAGTGCAGATGGAAATGATTTGCTCAAAGGTACTGATGAACTTTTAGGTACTCTTAAACAAGACAACATTACTCTAGCTCCCGGAGAATTTCAAACTTTAACTATCGATTTCGCAGGGTCTGATTTTCGCACTGCTAGTGTTGTTTCTCCAGGTTTATATTATCTATTTGCAGAGGTAGAACCGGGTAATGAAGATACTGGAAGCATAATTTCAGACGCTGAATTAATTACTCAAGGTGACGCTGTTATTCAATGGAATTCGATTCTCTTAAACACCATCCAAGCTACTGGAAAAGATGGTGGTGATGGAACTCCACCCCCATTAGCAGCACATCAACAAGCAATTGTTCACCAAGCAATTTATGATGCTGTTTTGCAAGCACCAGATGCATCTGACGAAGCTGCGGTAGTGGGAGCAGCTTCTGAAACTTTAATTGATTTGTTTCCTACACAAGCATCTACAATTCAAAGCTTACGAAACGATTTTCTTGAAGCAATTCCTGATAGTGAAGCAAAGGACAATGGGTTTGAACTAGGAAAACAAGCTGCTGACAACATAATCAACGAACGTCAAAATGATGGTTCAGCAACCGCACAAGTACCCTTTACACCGGGAAATGGTATAGGTGATTGGCAATTTACTTTTAGTGATGGTGACACCACAGATCAAATACCCGGTTTTGTAGACGAAGCATTATTCCCAGATTGGGGAGGAGTGACTCCATTTGTCTTGGAAAGCGGTAATCAATTTCGTCCCAATACATTTCCGCAATACAACAGTCCTTTTTACGCGACACAGCTAAATCAAGTCAAGGAATTGGGTGCAGAAAATAGTACCACTCGTAACGCAGACCAAACTGAAATCGCCCTATTTTGGGCTTATGACCGTAATGATTCATTTAGACCACCTGGTCAGTGGAATCAAATTGCTCAAGAGGTGGCATTAGATAAAGGTAACTCTTTAGAAGATAATGCCAAGTTATTTGCAGTGTTAAATACTGGTTTAGCTGATGCAGGGATTGCAGCATGGGACGCAAAGTATGTCTACGAACAACTTCGTCCCATAACTGCAATTCGAGAAGCCGACGCAGATAATAATCCGAATACTATTGCTGATCCAAATTGGGAACCTTTATTAGATACTCCTCCATTTCCCGATTACATATCCGGACATTCTGTTTTTGGTGGTGCAGCTAGTGCTATTCTGGCTGGCTTTTTTGGCGATAATACCAGTTTTGAGATTCCTTCTCAAGAATTACCAGGTGTTTCTCGTTCATATGGTAGTTTTTCCCAAGCTGCTGATGAAAATGCTGATAGTCGTCTTTTTGGTGGAGTTCATATTAACGCTGCAAATGTAGATGGTGTCAGTGTCGGTGAAAATATCGGTAATTTTGTGTTTGATAACTTTGGTTAATTAATATTCCTTTTCCCTTGTAGAATCTGTTTCACCTAAATTGCGATCGCCTCCCTTGCACTACGCGATCGCAATTTGGATAACAGGAAAATAATATTTATTCCCATACTTTGATGATTCTGTCAATACTTACTCCTGAATTAATCTATAATATCATGTTGACCGGGAAACGCCGGTTACGCGGAAGCCGTTGCACAGTTCCCGTACCGACGACTGGTAATGGGTAATTGTTAAGTATTCCCCAGCTAACTTGATTACAAGTGTTTAACCGGACATGATGTAACCATAAAAAAATAGAGACGTTGCAATATCACGTCTCTATATAATTTTTCCGGCTCTTCCGTACTTAGCGTGCTAAATTGGCTGAAAAATAATCTTGAAACCTTTGCTGGTATTTGCTTACAGCCATTATTAACTTCAAAACACCTTTTCAAGCTGAGATTTAGACCATAACTGCTTGTAAGCCTTGATTTTAAACAAAATTATCGACCTTCATGAAAAATTAAGCACGTTATGTACGAAAGAGCCATGTTTTTCTATCACCTTGATATAACTTTTCTATCGCTTGTGGATCATCTTTTTGCAGTTGTTCTACTGCTGCTGGATACAATTGTATTATTTTTTGGACAATTGGCTCTGCTGGAGCAGGTGGCTTGCACGCTTCTAGGGGAACGCACATTGGTGGGCATCCTGGAATCAAACATCGATTTTCCGGAGTCGGGGTATCTTCTCCTAACACCAATTCTCCGCCGAATACAATTGTTCCACCCATAACTAATAAATTTACTAATCCGAGCAATGGCGATCGCCATACTCTTAGGGATAACAAAGATTGATTTTGAGTCATATTTTTCGCAGGATTATTCTGTATAAACATAGATGTACCTCGTCGATGTATTGAGTATTTTTTTATGAGTAATAAATGCTTGCTAAACGATAAAGTTTTCAGTGAAAGTCACCTCTCCCTTGAGTACCTTAATAGTAAAATGCTCTCCCGGTTCAGCAGTCAAATCTAACTGGATATGCTGATTGGCTTCTTTAGTTTTTGTATCTATTATTGGTTGTTGTTCCTCATCTAATAATATTAATTGTAGGTTGGCAGGTAGGTAAATTTGACTGGAAGCAGGCTTGAGTTCGACAACAATATTAATATTTGATTTCAATTCTGAAGTGATTGTCACAATCAAAGCTATCAATTCACCTTTGTGTCCTAATTCTAACAGCTTACAACGCTGC
Source organism: Plectonema cf. radiosum LEGE 06105 (assembly GCF_015207665.1). GTDB lineage: Bacteria > Cyanobacteriota > Cyanobacteriia > Cyanobacteriales > Nostocaceae > Rivularia > Rivularia radiosa_A. The sequence goes on along the minus strand of NZ_JADEWL010000045.1, from coordinate 30,538 downwards.
AAATGATTTATTTTTAATTTACTTCTAAAAGCGAAAGCAGGCTGATTTACTTGTTTACCTAAAATTTCTGTAGTCTCCCAACCAGTTTCAAAAATATTTCTCAACCATTGACTTAGATTTACTAATGGTCTAAGTTTATCGAGGTATGCGGGCAAATCTTCAAGAGAATTCAATTTATCTATAGATAAAACCCCGCTTAATTGTTTATTTGCCGTAAATCCTCGTAATATAGCTTGTTTATCTTCTCGATCAATCTCAACTATTAAATAGCCGATTTTTTCCAAACCAATCAAAGGAGGAATCGAACAAGTTAAAGTCCCTGATTGAATTGGACGACATTCTAAACTCCCTTTACCAGTTATCCATAAATCTGCTACATCTTCAACTAAACGTACCGCAGAATTCCAACTATCCCCGGCTGTGAGATTAGTGGGAATCCCCAGAATACGTAAATAGTTATTCACAGCACATACAGCAATAGTATTGAGATAAACCTGTTGTGCTTTCCTAGGAATTGACTGCTCTTGAGCAAATTGCTCTGCTATCTGTAAAATCTCTGATGTTAGTGGTACCGGAATTGACCAATCCTCAGTTGGAAATTGGTTATTTTTATTCATGACACTGGGTTTTTCGGGTTTGTTTAGTGCCGCTACAAACAATATCTGATTTCTTCTATATAACCTTGAGATAAACCGAATTCCCTTAACAGAGGCAAGCATTTACGATTGTAAAATTTAGGTAAATCTTTTGCTTCTTGTGGATTTAGTTTAAATTCTAAGGCAATGGTTTGCCAAGAAGGTGTATCTGGAGGAAGTCGTCGTAAAATTAAAGTCTGAGCGTTGATTTCGGGACGTTTTCGGAAACAAATATTGCGTAATCGTTCATTTGAATCATTCTGCACCCATGAAATGGTTTTTTGCCAAATTTCCATCACTGATTCAATGTCTGGAGGGGCTACTATACCATCTATAGGGTTAATTATGATTCCTTGTTCTGTTTGTATTGCTGTAATAAACCGTCGTTGCTGTCTATTTTTACCGTCTCGCATTCTCCTCAATCGTTTTTTTAGTTCATCATCAAGCCAAACAATCGGACTTTTAATCTCAGGGTTATATTCTTCCGAATGTTCGCAACAATATTCCCACATTTCTTGGAGAGCATCATTATAGTACCATGTATGTTCTTTCCACAGTTTGCCAGATTTCATCACTAATAAATACACCTCAGCCAAAATTTGCTGACGCTCCAAACTTTTAGGTGGTAACTGTTGAACAGATGCAATCAGCTCTCGCAATTTTAAATCTAACTGATTCATAAAATCATATACGAAAATGTTTTACAATACCCTCAAAGCGTCAAGCATTAAATCAGTTATCAATCCCCGAACTTGCTGTATGCTCAGAGATAAGATAGGGAGCATATCAATAGATAACTGTTTACTGTTCACTGTATGTCATAAAGGACACCCTTCACTAACACTCTTAAAACGCTTATAGATAATTCGCTTAATTTGGGGCTTGTTATGATAACCCATCAAAATACACTTTCGTATTTTATGATTCCGCAACAGCTTCAAAAATGATTACGATGATTGATTCTGTTTTTTCCTCCATATCTGGTTTGTAAGGATAATATTATAACTGTACTGTTAACTGATAACTGACCGATGAGAAAATTAGTTGTACTTAAACTCGATGGTAATTTGGAAACGGGAGTCCGAGTCAGACTCGAAATTGGGTGTGAAAATGCACGTCCAACCATAGAAGTTACTTGTAGTTTACCTGCTACACCACAGATGGTAACAGCAATAGAACAATGGTATTCTATGTCTGGAAATTTAAGTAAACTGACTCGTATTAAAGTTAATAGAATTGTTTACGGTTCCCTCTCTCAAAATAGACAAGATTGTTATCAAAAAGCCTGTGAATTACGTAATTGTTTTAATCAATGGCTTCAGAGCGAATCATTTCGTCTCGCTCGCGAAAAATTGTTAAAATATTTGATGCCATCCGATGAAATACGAGTTTTAATTAGTACCGACTCCATACAATTGAAAAAACTTCCTTGGCATTTATGGGATTTAATTGACCGTGATTATCCCAAAGCAGAAGTTACTTTAAGTGCTGATAATTTAGAACAAATATCTGTACCGCAAACATCTATCTATAGGAATAAAATTAAGATTTTAGCAATTTTAGGTAATAGTGATGGAATTGATATTAATCAAGATAAACAATTGTTAGAAAATTTAAATAATGCCAATACAACCTTTTTAGTCCAACCTAGACCACAAGATATAAGCGAACAACTGTGGAACCAAAATTGGAATATTTTATTTTTTGCAGGTCATAGTCACAGCGAAGCAGATACAGGGAGAATATATCTGAATGGAGAAGATAGTTTGACCATTGCACAACTACGCTATGCTTTGAGAAATGCTGTGAGTAACGGTTTACAACTAGCAATTTTTAATTCTTGCGATGGATTGGGATTGGTACCGGAATTACAGGATTTGCATATTGGACAAATAATTGTCATGAAAGAACCCGTACCGGATTTTGTGGCTCAACAATTTTTAAAGGATTTTCTGATCACTTTTTCTGGAGGGGAGTCTATATATAACGCTGTTCGTACAGCTAGAGAACAACTACAAGGATTAGAAGCCGAATATCCCGGTGCTAGTTGGCTACCTATAATATGTGAGCATCCTACAATCAAACCAATGCAATGGAAGCAATCAACTAACTTACCCTTCAAAAGTTGGAGAACATTGCTATTAACCACTTTACTCATTACAACTTTGGTAATGGGAGTCCGACGACTGGGAATTTTGCAAAAATGGGAATTGCAAACTTACGACCAACTAATGCGATCGCGATTTGATCAACCACCCGATCAAAGATTATTAGTGGTAGGAATAAAAGAAACAGATTTTGGACTAGCCGAGCAGCAGAATAGAAAAGGGTCTTTAGCCGATAGTGCATTAAATAAATTATTCACAAAACTTGAACCTCATCAACCACGAGTCATCGGATTGGATATCTTTAGAGATTTTCCCGTAAACCCCGAACAACAACAATTAAAAACTCGTCTTTCGCCGAAATTAAATTAGCTCCTGGAATCAATTCAGAATGGTCAGAAATTTTAGAATCTATCGGTTTAGGAAAAATTGCTCAAGTACAACTAACTAACTGCTGTGAATTTTCTCCCACCAGCAATCACTAATCGCGCCTACGTACATTAAAGTATTATGGGTTACTTAATCAATAATTAATGGTTATACTGCTATGAATAGGTTGAAAAGATTCGGATATATCACTTAATCTGTATCCTCCAATTCTCACAAAATGGCGTAATGCCGGAGGCATCATGCTTTGCATATCGCCCTCCACACAAAAACTTTTTCGTTAACTCTCAACTGTCAACTATTCCCTGATTGCATAATTCTAATTCCCTCACCTCTATATAGAAATAGTAAATGATGAATTGCTATATAGATAATTAATTACCATGAGCGTTTTAGATTTCCCTCGCTTACATTTTCAGGGTTTAGCCCGCATTCACGCTCCTACTGGATATAAAAACGGTTTAATCGATTTGGGTGATAATACTTGTTATATGAATGGTCTTCCGTTCAATGAACACCATAAAGCGAATGAGTATCATCAATACCTTTATAATTTAGGACCAAAATTTAACGCTGAAGGCAAGTTAGATGAAAATGGTGCTTTTAGTAAAGCTATGGGTTGGGATTTTGGTGGAAATGGTCATTTTTCTATTGATGCCAAAATTATCAGTACACAAAGGGAATTTGGTAAAGTTGACATTGATGACTCAGTTATCGGACGCAGTGTTGATTTTTGGGGTGATTATAACGAGTATGTGAAAACTACTGTCAATCGTGCCAGAATATTTGAATGTGACCCCGCTTCTAATTGGACGAATACAATTATGTTGGGTCAGTTAGCTTTTGGTAGATTGGGTGATTCCAATCAAGTTCCTTATATGGTAACTGCTCCCATAGAGGGATATTTATTAGCTCGTTGGCAAGATTTTAATTATATTCGCGAGTTACCGGAGCATTGTTTAAATGATGAATTTGCAAAAGCTGCTGTATATCAGTTTGCGATTTCTAAAGATGCACAAGATTTTCTTTGGAATGATCAGGTAAATATATCTCCTACGGTTTCCATGTTACGGGAAGCCATGGAGCGAGACGATGTTTTAGGTTTGGTGGTGCAGTTTAGTATTAGTAATATGTCCGCACCAATGCAACCGGATGCTCCCAGTTTTTGGGAATTACATGGAACTATCGGTTTATGGTGTAAGGATGAATTGAAAACTTATCCAAATGGAAGGTTATTAACTCCAACAGAATCTCAAGCAATGGGGAATATGTCCTTAAATTTAACTCCCCAAGGTATTAGTTTAAATATGATTACGGCTGTTCCTTGTGTAGGGCGATCGCGATATGCAAAGCATGATGCCTCCCGCATTACGCCAATTGCTGAAAATGGACTGCACCAGATTTTCTCGAAGTTGGATTTGGGTGATTTAGAATTACGCACGGTTGATAGTTATAGATTAATTGGGAAGATATCTAAGGAAGCATATCAAAAGGAAGCTCATCAGTTAACTAGTGGTTTGGTAGATATTCCTTATTATGAAAATTGGCAAGATTTACGCTCTGAAGTTGAAAATCAAGGTTTGTGTATTATTGGTACGATTGATAATCAAAGAAAGATTTTATTACAAGAGCAAGAAATTAATCTTCAGGTAGATGATGCTTGTTTATTTATTGAATTTCCCAATTTTAAGCAAGGGGAAGACCATGCTGTTGAATTAGAAGTCCGTTCTTTTGTTAGAGGTTGTCCCCAAGCTGTGGAATCAGTTTATTTAAATCAATTTTATAATCCTAGAGCTTTTCCTCAATTACGTTATCAATTTGAACAAAATCAAGATAATTTTGATAAAACTTTCCACTATCCCCGTAATTGTGAAATGCAAATCGTCGGATTAAAGCCAGGGAAGATTTTAGATAAAGGAGAATTCAGTTCAAGTTGCGAAATTTCTACTAATAAAGAAGGACGGGGTTGGTTTACTTTAAGAGGTGCCAAACCTGGAACTACTAAAGTATTAATATCTAGTTCCTTAAACCAAATACCTTGTAACCCAAACGATTTAGATGAAGCAGAAATTGCTTACGATAATTACAATAAATTGGGATTTTGGAATGGTGTTGGCTTCCTTGCTGTCAGAGTAATGGGTGATGATTGGCATTTAGATGAAATTCCCCAAAAAGATGTAGATTTCAACTTAATTTACCAACATATTTTAGCTTTCTACGAAGCCAGTTTTTCCTTTATGAAAGCCGAAGTTTTTAGTTTAGCCGATAAATGTAAAGTCGCTACCTATGCTCGTTTAATGTGGCAGATGTCCGACCCCAAAAATAAACATAAAACATATTATATGCCCCCTACCAGAGATATGTCAGAAGCTAAATCAAAATTATTACTTAAATTCCTGCAAAATCAACAGCAAATTGGTTATATTCCCACACCGGAACAGAAGCCGGAACCTCAAAAAAAACAATATCAAATTCAAACCCGCGAACAATTAGTTACAGCTTTAAAGCAAGCAGCAGAATTAGAAATTGCTGTGATGCTGCAATATATTTACGCGGGATATTCCGTTCCCAACTACGTCACCGGGGAAGAATATGTCCGTCGGGGATTATGGACACCTGAACAACTGCATTTAGCTTGTGGTGATGGTAAAGAAGTTGATAATTATGGAATGCGGGGAGTATTAATCGAAATCGCTCGCGAAGAAATGATTCATTTTCTCCTAGTTAATAACATCTTAATGGCAATTGGTGAACCATTTTATCCCGCAGTTCCTGATTTTAAACAACTCAACGCCAAATTTCCTATAGATATCGACTTTGCTCTCGAACCATTAAATGCTTTATCACTACAGTATTTTATGCGTTTGGAAATGCCCGACTTCCTCGCCGAAACCCTTGATAATCAACCTATTCCGACACCGGAACAGTTACATACATACGGTTCCTTAAGTGAACTATACGGTCAAATCCGTACTGGATTACAAAATATTTCCGACTTATTTACCGTAAATAAAGATAACGTTGGTGGAGAACATCGTTTATTTATGCGCGACAACTTGAATAAAGCCCACCCAGATTATCAAATGCAAGTTTACGACTTGAAAAGTGCCTTATTTGCAGTAGATGTCATCGTCGAACATGGAGAAGGAAGCGAAATAGAAACTGAAAAATTTGCGCGATCGCACTATCAAAAATTCCGCAATTTAGCAGATGCGCTTTCCCTAGAACAAATTAATCAATCCCAGAAAGGAAAAAAAAGAACTTGGAATCCTTCTTACCCATCCGTTCGTAATCCCAGCTTAAATTATCAAGATTGTAATAGTAACGTCGTTACCGTTCCCCAAACTAGAACAGTTATGGAAATATTTAACGAAAGTTACTTTCTAATGATGCAGTTGATGGTACAACACTTCGGTTCCAATCCCAAAGGTAGTTTACGACGTTCCAAATTAATGAACGCCAGCATCGATGTAATGACAGGAATGATGCGTCCCTTGGGAGAACTATTAATGACCTTACCCTCCGGAAAACGCGGTCGAACAGCAGGTCCCTCCTTTGAGATACCCACACCGGAATATATTCCCAACCCAGAAATTGCCGCCTCTACAATATCTCGTAAATTCGAGGATTTAGCAAAACGTTCTCATAATTGCGAAGTGATTCCCGATGCAGTTTCTGAAATGTTTGATTTTTATTGTAATTTTTTTGAGGAATTAAGGAAAAGTGAGGAATGATTTTTTCAAACGCAAAGGAGCGCAAAGGTAAGCGCAGAGGAACGCAGAGTATTTTTTTAAAACAAACACAAAACATATAAAGAATAAGGAATTATCTTCTCCTTGTCCCCCCATCCAATTAACCATGAAAAACATCAAAACAGAAGTCTTAATAGTAGGTGGCGGACCCGTCGGTATGGCAATGGCAGCCGAATTACGCTATCAAGGAATAGATTGCATTCTGATCGAAAAAACAGATGGAGTTGTTCGCGACCCCAAGGTAAGTACTGTAGGATATCGTTCGATGGAATTCTGCCGTCGTTGGGGAATTTCTCAACAAATTAGAAATGCTGGTTGGGATAAAAACCACACTTTAGATGTGGCTTGGGTAACTACTGTCGGAGGACATGAAATCTTCCGCGTTCATTTACCATCCTATGCACAACGCACTCCACCAGATTACGCTCCTGAAACTGAACAGGTATGTCCTCAACATTGGTTTGCTCCAGAATTTATTAATTACCTCGGTCAATATCCCGAAGGTTGCATCAAACTACTTGCCCAATTAGAAGATTTTTACTGTTCCGGTGACGGAATAGTTGCTAAAATCACAAATCTATCTAGTGGAAACACTGAAACTATCCACGCTTCTTATATGGTCGCTAGTGATGGCGCTCGTGCTAATATTCGTAAACAATGCGGTGTTGATGCAGTTCAATATCACGACACCCAGATGTTTCAAAGCGTTGTTTTCCAAGCTCCGGAATTAGCATCTCAACTCGGTTCTAAAAATGCAATGGTTTTCTTCTTGGTAAATCCCACAATTCAAGAACCTTTACGCGCTGTCGATGGAAAAGGACAATATCGCTTAATTTTAAAACCCCAAGAAAATGGTGAAATTCACGATGCTTATACAGCAATCAAAGCTGCTATCTCTATAGATACTCCCATAGAAATTATCTCAAATGTTCCTTGGCGTTTAACTCATCGAGTTGCAGAAAAATTCCGTTACGGACGCATCTTTTTTATCGGTGATTGCGCTCATACACTTTCCCCATCCGGTGGTTTTGGGATGAATACCGGCATCGGTGATGCAGTAGACCTCGGTTGGAAACTCGCTGCTACTATTAAAGGTTGGGCAGGTGAAAATTTACTCGATACTTACGAAATCGAACGTCGTCCCATTGCTGTGAGAAATCTCGAAGCCGCAAATGCTAATTTACAACGTACTCAAAAACGCAGTATACCTCCTGAAATTGCTAGCGATTCCCCTCAAGGAGAAGCAATTCGTAAACAAATGGCTTTATCTATGGAAACAAGTGGAGTCAAAAAAGAATTTGATGCTCCTGGAGTTCACCTCGGTTTTCGTTATCAATCGCCCATTGTAATTCCCGATGACTTAGTTCCTCAAAATGGCGTTGCGCGTTCGCGCAGCGTGTCCGTAGGCGAAGCCGCCCTGAAAGGGCTAGGACTCAGCGTCAAGCCTCCGGCTTATCGTGAATGGACTCAAAGTAGTTATCCCGGTTGTCGCGCTCCTCATGCTTGGTTAAAACCTGGATTATCAACTTTGGATTTATTCGGTCATGGATTTACGTTGATGTGTTTTAGCTCAAATTCAAATCCAGGAATTGAAAAATTACAACTCTGTTGTCAGCAAAAACAAGTTCCTCTAACAACTCATCATATAGATAATCCCGACATTGCCAAACTTTACGAACGTGCTTTTGTCTTGGTTAGACCAGATGGACACGTCGCTTGGAGAGGTGATGAAATACCTGCTGATGTGGAGATGATAATTGATCTCCTCAGAGGACAATTAAATTAATTCGTAATTTGTAATTAAGCTGGTACCCGATGGCTATCTAAGGCAAATCCTTTAGAGTAAGATTTTTTGGGTGATTTTTGAGATTTGGTTTCAGTTTTCTTTGGAAGTTTAGTAATGATTTCTTCGTAAGTACAACCATTTACAGCCATCGGTAGTGAATAAGTTTCAATCCAGACTCTGGCACCGCATTTTGTTTGAGGATTCTCGTATTCGTAAACGATGGTACAAGGACCCGGAATTACAACTCTACTTGAATAAATATTCTTATTCCTGGATTTAACGCTGATTACTGGCGCGAATTCACCATCATCCATTTTCTTACCTATTAACTGACGATTAATATGAACAAAGCTTTGAGCGGGAGTTTTAACTTTATTCCAGGTCGAGTTGGGCCCATGAGATGCTGTTTTTATTTTGGGTAAACCATCTACTACAGGCATTACCCAAGTTTTACCAATTTTATAAGCTCCATAAACTCTATTTTTAGCGATTAGATGTCTCAATCTTCGAGGAGAAATATTCAACAATTTTGCTGCTTCTGTTGTTCCAATCATTTTTGATTACCAAATCACCCTATGAGTAAATACTACTATACCGATGACGGAATATCTCAACTTTTTAAATTTTCTTTACAAAAAGAAAATTTATATTCCCCCTTAAATGCTTCTTATCTGCATATTAAGTCTATATTTATACTTAATGCTTTCGTATTGTTGAATCAGTTAACTGTCCACTGAGATGAAACTCTATTACGCACCGGCTTCGTCGTATTCCCAACGGGTATTAATTGCTTTGTACGAAAAACAGATAGATTTCACACCTGTTGAAGTAAATCTGTTTGATGTAGAATCAAGAACGCAATATTTACAGATAAACCGCTTTGGTAAAATTCCCACCTTAATAACGGATGATGGGGAAGTACTTTTAGAAGCAAACATTATTATTGAATATCTTGATGGATCTGATGGCAATATTCCCTTGATTCCTCAAGATATGAAACTGGCTTTAGAAATGCGAATGCTCGAACGTATCGTAGATGTATATATCAACGGTGGAAGAGAAGCATTATTTAAAGATAGTCAACGTCCGTTGGAGGAACGAGGAAACAAAGAAGTTATCAAAGCCAAGGGATTATTGGAAGAAGCTTGTAATTTATTAAATGAAAAACTGGCTAATCGTACCTGGTTAGTGGGTAAAGATTTTACATTAGCTGATTGTGCTGCTGCTCCGACTCTTTCTTATCTACGGATTGTTTATAATTATGAGCATTTAGAGAATTTGACGGCTTATTTTAAACGGTTGGAAGAAAAAGCATCTGTAGCGAGGGTTTTTCACGAAGGACGCGAACAGATGATGCAAATGTTATCTACATTAAAATATCCTGTAAATACCCATCTTTGAAATTAATGGAGTCTACGATAATTCCTGGAAATATGGCAAGATAATCAACGTGGTTGATCAACTAAGTAAAATATGTAATGTCTAACTTACCAGAATTTATCAAGTTTCTTTATCAAGAATATCGCCATCTCAATTCGGGTTCCTTGGCTAGCTATATTCCCGAACTAACTAAAGCCAATCCAAACTGGTTTGCGATTTCCGTTGTCACCAAAGAAGGAGAAATTTTTGAAATTGGAGATAGCCAAGAAAATTTTACGATTCAATCTATATCTAAAGTTTTTGTCTATGGTATGGCATTGGAAGATTGCGATCGCGAAACGTTGTTGGAAAAAATTGGTGTGGAACCAACTGGTGATCCGTTCAATTCAGTAATCCGTTTGGATGAAAACTCTAAACGTCCGGATAACCCGATGGTTAATGCTGGAGCGATTGCTACTGCTGGTTTAATTAAAGGTGCCAATGCTACTGAAAAGCTGAATCGAATGTTAGATATGTTCCGCCGCTATATCGGTCATGATGTATTTATCAACGCACCTGTATTTATGTCGGAACGAGCTACCGGACATCGCAATCGAGCCTTAGCCAATTTACTGCTGAATTTTGGAATTATTGAAAACAATATTGAAGAAATTCTTGACCTCTATTTTCAACAATGTTCTTTGGTTGTTAATTGTCATGATTTGGCAGTGATGGCTGCAACTTTGGCAAATCGAGGTGTTAATCCCATAACCAAAGAACAAGGAATAAAACCTTGTTATATCAGAGATATTTTAAGTGTAATGTACACTTGTGGAATGTACAATTATGCTGGCGAATGGGCTTATCGAGTCGGAATTCCGGCAAAAAGCGGAGTTTCTGGGGGAATAATTGGTGTAATCCCCGACAGTGCTGGTATTGCTGTCTTTTCTCCTTTGATTGACTCTAGGGGTAATAGTATTAGAGGAATGAAAGTATTTGAAGCTTTATCTGATAAATTCAATCTTCATTTATTTGATTATCCATTACCAAAATGTTCTTTTCTAGATATTTCTGAAAATCGAATTGAATCAATACCTAAAAAAATAGAGTTTATATTTGATAAAACTAAACCGTTGTAATTTCAAATTGGTAAAGCTGTAACTTCAGAAATAGCCTCAAGCATTAATATACAATTAATTTAAATCAGTGAACAGTGAAGCGCGCAGCGTGACGCGGTAGCCTCATACAGTGAACAGTAAACACGGGCCTATGGTGTTCTATTTAAACCAATACAGAAGACGCGCTCCCACCTTATCTGGGGACTAGCCCTTTCCCAAATATAAACGTGACTGATAACTGATAACTGTTAATAATTTAACCCTTATTTGTGAATCTTTGATCATTTGGTATTGTTATAAACAAATCTCATCACTTGCAATACATCTCTACATCAGTCGTATCGCTTTTTATCTGCATAAGTTAAATAAACTTGCAAATATCACCTAATGTCATCAACCAGAAGCAACAAACTGACTGCATAAGTTAAATCAAATAACATCTATATCCTAATAACGCATTTCTCACAAACAATAAGGAATTTGGAGTCAGTAGTGAGTAGTGAGTAATGTGAAAATTAATCGATCACTCAAGGCTTACCACTTACTTGTGAGAAATCCAGGTAATAACGCAGAAACACAGTAAAAACATCAAAAATCTCATAAAAATTTAAGAACTATGCTCAATAATTTTCGCAAAACATTTATTTTAGTGGCTGTAGTTGCAACTTTATCAACTGGTTGCAAGTATAGCAAACAATACCAAAAACTATCAGAAGCTGGGGATAAATATACGATTGCTGTTGACGAATTATTAAATAAAGCTAGCGAGCTACAAATCGATTTAAGCTCTGAGAAATTATTACTCAATGACAGAATCTCAAATCAAACTTTGACTGATTATGAAGATTCTAAAAAACGAGACCGAGAAATGCTGGTTGTTATTGAAGATATTAGCGAGCATAATAGACTGTTAACAGCTTATTTTAGTACATTGAGAGAACTTGCTCATTCTGATACACCGGAAATAACAAAAGAAAAAATAGAAGATATTGCAACCAACCTTGAAACTATCGGTATTAAACTTCAGAAAAATAGTTTATTTCCCGGTAAAAGCGTACTGGGAAATATAGGTAAGCTGATTGTTCATTCTAAAATTAATGGTGTACTAAGAGAAGAATTGGAACAACGCAATCCATTAATTCTTAAAGAACTGACAATTCAACAAGAGATGCTCAAAGCACTTGGAGAAATAATGAACAATAATATTAATGAGTTACAAAACCAACGAGAGCAACTTCTTGTGATTCTTCCCTTGACAGAGAAACAGCCTATTTCTCATGAGTTACTATCACAATGGACTCAAACAAGAAAGAAAATGTTTTTAATGAATCGACAAGTTAGAGAGTTAAATCAAGCAAGTTTTGCTTTAGAAGGTTTTAAAGAAATTTATCAAGCCTCAGTCGAAGGAAAAGTTAAATCTCAAAGCCTTAATGATGCTTTAAAAGATATCGATTATTTTTTAGCTCTGCTAGGTAAATAAAAACTCAAACACAAATTAACAATTAAAATACAAGGAAAATTACAGATATGAGAACTACTACTAATTTACTTCCAAAAATGAGAGAACAAGTATCAAAACTTTACTCACCGGAAGTTCAAATTAAAATTGAACAAGAAAGAGATGAAGCAAAGAAAAAAGCTTTTGTCACCCAGCGAAAATATTATGACGATTATCTTCATCAATTAGAAATACAGAATCTACAAGGTATTTTAGAAAAAATGAAACCTTTAGAAGCAGAATTAAACCGAGCTATCCAATCTTTAGATAATTCAATACAAAGTGTGAATAATGCAGTGAATATTATTAGTGGGATTCAAAGTGTTTCCAGTATTGTTGCTCGAATTGTTCCGATTTTTTAGTTTTTTGAAAAATTAACTGATGATTTCACATTGTTTGAGACGTAGCACTGCTACGTCTCTACATTTGTATGAATTAACTCTCTTGATTAGATTTCTCTGTATTCTTTTTCGGTGTATTTTCTGAACTACCCAAGCCTCTGTCAACTCCTGGAGAACCCCTATCAACCCCTGGAGAACGAGAAGAATCATCAGCTTTTTGGTCTTCTGTATTAGCTTTCTTTGGTTCTTGATTTTCTTGATTCATGTTGAAAGTAAAATGTTACATCTATTTTTCAGCAAGCCAAGTTAAATAGTGGATGACTTTTAACAAAATTCATATCCTCCCTAAGAGGTAATTTTACTTAAGAAAATGGGGTATTCACAAAATAAATCTCAAACAGAACCTGACTATATAAACTGATTTGGCTGTTCATGGCATATACCTCCCGGACAGCCAACAGTAAGAAAGTTGCTAAAAAACTGCATCAGTTAATTTGACTTACATCTATTACTAAGCAGTTAAAAAACTTACTTGTTGCGACGTTTTAATTAAGACTTGGATCAAATATCGATACTTTAATCACGAACTGTAGAGGTTGCAATGACTAATATCGTAGTGAATGATAACCATCCCGATACTAAAAAGCTTGTAATCAAATGTTTAGAAACAGCAGGATTTGAAGTTAAGAATGTAGAAAACGGTCTGTGCGTTGAGCTAGCACCAGATAAACTCTCAATTTATTCTGAAAATAAACAATCGAATCGCGATTGCTCTATATTTCCACCGATTCCTCGACTAAATCCAACTTTTCAGTTTATCGAACTAAATTATCATCAAAATATTCGTTTAAAAGAAGTAGCTCAAGCAGTCGGTTATTCTTCAGCGTATTTGACCGATTTAGTCAGACGGATGACAGGAAAAACCGTCAATGATTGGATTATCGAACGCAGAATAGCCCAAGCAAGACGCTTGCTTTTAGAAACCAAAGATTCTATCGAACAAATAGCTTTGCAAGTAGGCTATCAAAATATCAATCATTTTTACTGCCAATTTCGCGATCGCCATCAAAATACTCCTCGTTGTTGGAGAGAAGCACAGCGTAGAAAAACTTACAATATAAACCTTTAAGTAGTTCCCAGCCTCAAAACTGGGAACCGGATTACATAATAAAATTAATCAGATGATATAGCAATCCGAATTGAGATGTGAGAAAATACGTAGATTGAAAGTTAGGAATAGAGATTATACATAAATTTCTCACAAGTCATTTAGGATTGGTATAGTTGATCAAGTACTCTTCATAACTAATGTACCGACACTCTAGTGGTCCATTGCATTAAATTTGATGGGCAACGCGCTCGTTACAACCAGCGTTCGCGTAGCGTCGCTGGTGCTTCCGAGCGAGCGAGACGTATGCCCCTCCGGGGCATACCGAAAAGCTTGCTGATGGCTAGCGAGCGGGACGCTCGCACTACAAATATTTAACTCAGCAAAACTAATGCAATCGACTACTAGTAGTCCTTTTCATTAATTTGGTATCTGTCTGAGATAAAATATACATAAACATATTTCTTCAGAAATTGATAATAATTATTTACGTCCTCCACCAGGAAAATGAACCCTAATTTTCTGGTTTTCCTTTTCTTTTTGGATTTCAAGATGTTTTTTGGAAGCTGATTGAATTAATTCTTGAAATTTTTCGTGACTAATACCTAAAATATGCTTTGTTTTTACAGGGTATTTTTGGATATAATCAAACACAATACACATTTTCAATTACAGAGTGGTAGACTGCTAATTTTACTTTCTAGCATTTTTTTGTGTCTATATTATATTTTGGACGGGTCTATTCAATCTGCATAAGCTTCCATCAGCTGCATCTATAACAAAATAGTTGAAACACATTTACACTATGTATTTCAGCATTAACGATAATTAAGTAATTATATCAACTAACAATAGTACCCTCTTAGGTACTAAAAAATTTTTCGTAATCTTGTTAGTTACAGTTGATTGTTTACTTAGTAAAGAAAACCAATTTAAATTATCAAGGAATAAATCGTGAGCAATCAAAATTGTCGAGAATTCGGTCCTGAAACTAATTTAGAACGTCAGAAATCCTCTTTCTGTATCCGTCAAGAAGCCGCTCAAGTTGCTTTTCATAGGGATATAGCCGCACATATATGCAATGGGGAAGAACAAGACTATCGAAACGAAGATGGCTGTCCTAACTTTATTGCCAATTTCTCTAAAGGGTTAGTACATAACTATTTAGGTGAAGTAGACCCCAATGGTTATACAGCATTTATCGCAGCCCTCAAGAGTGGTAAACCCGCAGATTTTGAAGCAATCCCTCTGGGTGGTCTTCGCAAGTTCACCAACCCCCAAGCAGGACTCGCTTTTGATCTTCAAGGATCGGATAGCCATGCTTTAGCAATACGTCCTGCACCTCGTATTGATTCTGCTGAAAACTCCGCAGAGATGACAGAACTCTACTGGATGGCACTTCTACGGGACATCGATTTTAGTTTATATAATTACAATCCCCAGGTTGCAGAAGCAGCAGCAGATTTATCCAGCTTATCCGACTTTCGTGGAGCCAAAGTCAAGCGTCAAACCAAAGAAGGTGTTGTTCACGAAGTTACACCACAAAGCCTGTTCCGGGGAATTGTTGACGGTGATTTGGTCGGTCCTTACGTTTCCCAATTCATGCTGAAGGATATTCCCTACGGTTCGCTGACTATTTCTCAAAAACAGAAAACCGTCTTGCCTGGAATCAATTACATGACTGATTATGATTCTTGGTTGCACGTCCAAAATGGAGGGTTAACGGGTTCAGATATTTTTGATTCCACACCTCGCTATATGCGTAATCTGCGAGATTTAGGTCAGTATGTACACGTAGATGCTTTGTACGAAGCTCACCTAAATGCTTGTTTGATACTGTTGGGAATGAAGGCTCCTGTAGATGAAGGAAACCTTTATAAGAAAGCGAAGACTCAAATAGGTTTTGGCACTTTTGGCGGTCCTCATATTCTCAGTTTGGTGACAGAGGTTGCAACCCGCGCTCTCAAAGCAATGTGGTTTCAGAAGTGGTTTGTACACCGTCGCTTGCGCCCCGAAACATTTGGTGGAAGGGTTCATAACCATCTCAGCGAATGTGCAAAATATCCAATTAATTCGGAACTATTTAATTCCCCTGTTTTACAGAGGGTTTTCAGCCAGTACGGCAACTATTTGCTACCAATGGCATATCCTGAAGGTTCTCCCACACATCCGTCTTATGGTTCCGGACACGCAACTGTAGCAGGTGCTTGTGTCACGATTCTTAAGGCTTGGTTTGATGAGTCTTGGGTAATTCCTAACCCTGTAGTTCCGAATCAAGATGGTACTGAGTTGGTTAGCTACAGCGGTACTGATGCAGCAACTATGACAGTTGGTGGTGAGTTGAACAAACTTGCTTCTAACATTGCGATCGCTCGTAATGGTGCTGGGGTTCACTGGCTTACCGACTACACAGAATCGATTAAACTGGGCGAACAAGTGGCGATTGATATTCTTCAAGAGCAAGCACTGACTTATAACGAAGACAGTTACTTTGAACTCACAAAATTTGATGGTACTAAAATCAAAATTTCTCGTGCAGGAGTAGAAACAATTTAGTAGTCTTTTTGATTAATTCTAATTGGTTCGTTTTCCCCATAGCTTAGTGAGACGTAGCAGTGCTACGTCTCTACAATCCCTCGAAATGAATGCAAAGAACTACTATTTCAGGAGTGTGAATAATGTTAAGCAAAGTATCAGAAAGCAAAATGCACGCTGTGAGATGGATACTTGTAATTGGTTGGTTAATTTTAATTGTTTCTTTGTTTTACGACCCCATAACCCACATTCTCACTGACCCTAATAATCTCGCATCTCCTCTACGCGATAATCACGAATGTATCCTTGTCCAAGGTGATAGATGTGTTCCTGAAAAAGCTTATCCAATTGGCACAAGAATTTTTTGGGGAATGATACTTCCTGCTGCTGTTTTTATTGTATTTGTGTTTGGTCATGAAACTTGGCGACGGATTTGTCCTCTCTACTTTCTTTCGCAAATTCCCCGTGCTTTGGGTTTAAAACCACGGTTAAATATTGAAAATAATCAATGGTTAATTCGCAACCATTTTTATTTACAGTTTTTTCTGTTATTTCTAGGTTTAAATAGCCGCATTCTATTTATTAATTCGACAAGATGGGTTCTTGGTTTATTTTTAATTGCGACTATTTTATCTGCCATCACAGTAGTGTTTCTTTATGGAGGTCGTAGTTGGTGTCATTATGTCTGTCCTTTTGGTGCTGTACAAACTGTGTTTACGGGACCTCGTGGTTTATTAGGAAGTAGCGCCCATCAAGCACCAGCAAAAAGTATTACTCAGTCTATGTGTAGAACTGTAGATAAGTCAACTGGTCAAGAGAAAAGTGCTTGTATTGGTTGTAAATCACCTTGTATGGATATTGATTCTGAAAAGGCTTATTGGAACCAATTACAAAAGCCGGGACGAAAATTTCTTCAATACGGTTATCTTGGATTGGCAATTGGTTACTTTATTTATTACAGATTGTATTCTGGTAACTTCGATTATTACTTTTCTGGTGTTTGGACTTACGATAATTCATTGTTCGCTCTTTGGAAGCCAGGTTTTTATATTAATAATCAGTCGATTGCAATTCCAAAGATTGCTGCTGTGCCGCTAACTTTAGGATTAAGCATAATTGTCTGCTATTACAGTTGTCACAAGCTAGAGAAAGTTTATCGGGGTTATTTAAAACATAAATATCCCGAAATTAGTTCCCAACAAGTATTGCACCGGGTATTTACGATTATTACTTTTTTGGCTTTTAATGCGTTCTTTGTTTATGGCGGAAGACCGGAAATTCTGCGCTTACCAATGGTATTACAATTATTATTTAATGGGCTGATAGTTTTGGTTAGCACTATCTGGTTGGTTCGTAATTGGAAACGTAGTGCCGAACAATATCAAAAGGAAAGTTTAACTCATAGTTTTCGCCGTCAATTGCAAAGATTACCAATTAATATTGAGCAATTTTTAAATGGACGTTCATTAGATAAGTTGAAAGCAGATGAATTGTTTATTTTAGCAGAAATATTACCGCAATTTTCCGAACGAGGTCGGCACTATGTATATAGATGGATGTTGGAAGAAGCTTTAGCGGAAAAATGTACATCCTCCGAGCAAAGTTTGGCATATCTAACATCAATACGTCAAAGATTAGGATTAGAAGATGAAGAACACTACCAAATTTTATCTGCTATTAGTAGCGAACGTCCGGAACTTATTTATCCTCAGCAATCAGAAAAAACAACGGAAACACAAACATTACCTACAAAGCTGAAAAAACTTCAGGAACCACCAAATTCGGGTTGTGCGGAAACACAAATTCGGCGTAAAAAACGTTAAGTCTTTATAAGTATTTATTTTTTTTTTAAATTTAACCAATCATGAAAATTAAAGCAATCAATTATCAAACAAGTTCCTGTCAAGAGAAAATTCTCACACCAGAGATGGAAAATCTTAATAAGTGTATAATTGGCAGGCATCCTAATTGCGATTTAGTTCTCAATACTCCCGAAGTTAGTCGCGTCCACGGAATGATTTATGCTTACAATAAACAGTATTACTTTATTGATTTAGCTAGTAGTGATGGTTCGCGCCTTAATAACCAAGCAATGGAGGTAACTCAAAGCTATCTCCTCAAACCAGATGATATTATTCACATTGGCGATTTTCTATTACTTATTGAAGAAATTCAGCTTGACGAACATCAATCAAATCAATTTACAGCATGGCGATCGCCTGAATTAACCGCCCGTTGTGTGCGAATAATTAATGAGACACCGGATGTAAAAACCTTTACTTTTGTTGCCGAACCTGCTGTTGAGTTTACTTATCAACCGGGACAATTTGTCACCCTCGAATTGGAGATTAATGGTAAAATTGTTAAACGGGCTTATTCTATTTCTTCAACTCCTTCTCGACCTCACAGTTTAGATATAACCGTTAAACGAGCTAGTTCCCCAAACAATGCTGCTGATGCACCTCCAGGTTTAGTTTCTAATTGGTTGCATGACAATTTGCAAGCTGGTAGTCAAGTCAAAATTGGTAGTCCATTAGGGGATTTTAGCTGTGTTAATCATCCATCGTCAAAACTATTGTTTATCTCTGCTGGTAGCGGCATTACACCAATGATGTCGATGTCGCGCTGGTTGTTGGATACAAACGCTGGTTCTGATATAGTTTTCTTTCATAGTGCTGGTACTACTGAGGATATTATTTTCCGGCAAGAATTAGAGTTGATGACATCGAGATATGCTAATTTCAAACTTGCAACTACTGTAACTCGTCAAGACTCAAACCCAATTCCTGGGGGGAAAATCGGCAGATTTGATCAAGCAATGTTGCAGGAAATAGCCTCCGATTTTGCCGAGCGCACTGTATATGTTTGCGGTTCCCAACCTTTTACTCAACAGGTGAAAGCAATCCTCCAGGAACGAGAATTCCCCATGGAAAATTATTACGAGGAAAGTTTTGGTAAACCTTATAGTACGAAAAAAGACAATCAAATTCAATTACAAACTACCTTAACTCCAAAGGAAATAAGTACTTCTCACACAGCAGAAACTTTAGTTTTAGCTAAATCGGGTGTAGAGTTAGTTTACGATAGCGCCGATACTATTTTAGAAACTGCACAAAGAGAAGGGGTTGAATTACCTCATATGTGTAAAATGGGGGCTTGTCAAAAGTGTAAATTACGTTTGATTGAAGGAGAAGTCCGCTATGATCAAGACCCAGAATGTCAAACAGGATACATTTTAACCTGTATTGCCCAACCTATAGGAAGAGTTGTAATTGAAGCTTGATTTTACGGAATTTTACATTCAGAAAATCCGGTAAAAATGCCGGATTATTAACTTTTATTCTTTTGTAGTTCCAAGGAAATTAAAGATTATTTTCTCTGCTTATTTTCTTTGCGCTTGTGATATCAGTAGTATTATGCAAAATTAAATATAATATAAATCAATATAGGAATTCTGCGGAGATTTTTGTTGGCGCAACCTATCCGTAGGACAAAAAAAACTCAGTATACGGATTTAAGGTTTTTCTATTCCCTATTCCCTATTCCCTATTCCCTATTCCCTATTTCCTATTCCCTACCCCTTAAGAGTTATTCATAAATCAAACCGAATTACTATCAGCAACGCGAATTTGTATTTTAATTTACAGTGGTCGATGGCATCGTGAAGAAAATCTTGATTTTATCAGCGAATCCCAAGGATACATCCAAGCAATATTTAATCCAACTGCATGGATTGAGTTGGAATGATTCCCAAGTAGAACAGTTGATAAATCTGGTAGATGGACACCCGTATTTACTCAGAGTTGTATTGTATGAAATTGCCCGTGGTAGAATTACTTTAAACAGGCTTTTGGAAACTGCTCCCACTGAGGAGGGTTGTTACAGCGAGCATTTGCGCCGCCATCTGCTAAATTTACAAGAAGATGAAGAATTGTTGGCAGCATTCAAAAGGGTGCTAGCAGTTGCACAACCAGTAGATGTGGGAAACACTGCGGCGTTTAAACTCCGGAGTATGGGGCTGGTTAAATTACGGGGAAACTCGGTGATTCCTTTGTGCGATTTGTATCGGCAGTACTTTGGCGATCGCCTGGAGGTACGTTAGATAGGTTAAAGGTTAAAGGTTAGCAATTGTAGGTTGGGTTGAACGGAGTGAAACCCAACATCCGCGTTGGGCTGCGCTAACGCTTAGCCCAACCTACGAAGAGGTTTCTTAACTGGGGCTGGTTAAATTACGGGGAAACTCGGTGATTCCTTTGTGTGATTTGTATCGGCAGTACTTTGGCGATCGCCTGGAGGTGCGTTAGATAGGTTAAAGGTTAAAGGTTAAAGGTTAGCAATTGTAGGTTGGGTTGAACGGAGTGAAACCCAACATCCGCGTTGGGTTGCGCTAACGCTTAGCCCAACCTACGAAGAGGTTTCTTAACTGGGGCTGGTTAAATTACGGGGAAACTCGGTGATTCCTTTGTGTGATTTGTATCGGCAGTACTTTGGCGATCGCCTGGGGGTGCGTTAGATAGGTTAAAGGTTAAAGGTTAGCAATTGTAGGTTGGGTTGAACGGAGTGAAACCCAACATCCGCGTTGGGCTGCGCTAACGCTTAGCCCAACCTACGAAGAGGTTTCTTAACTACGAGTAACGAGAACAAATCCAAAATCCAAAATCCAAAATCTAAAATGGTATGACTCACTACCAAGTCGGGGGAAGTCTTCCTCCAAATGCACCCACTTATGTTACCCGTCAAGCTGACGAAGATTTATATGAAGGTTTGAAAGCGGGTGAGTTCTGCTATGTGCTGAATTGCCGACAGATGGGCAAGTCGAGTTTGCGGGTGCGGGTGATGCAGCGCTTGGTGGATGAGGGTTTTGCCTGTGCTACGGTTGATATTACGGCGATTGGAACTGCTGATATTACCCCAGAACAGTGGTATGCAGGGGTAATTGATACTTTGGTGGGTATTTTTAAGCTTTATAAGGATTTTGATTTAGAGGTTTGGTGGGCAGAGAATCATTTGCTGTCTCCGGTGCAGAAGTTGGGTAAGTTTATTGAGACGATTTTATTAGTTAAAATTACTGAGAATATTGTGATTTTTGTTGATGAAATTGATAGTCTCCTCAGCTTAAATTTTAAAGATGATTTTTTTGCGGCGATTCGTGCCTGTTATAACCAAAGGGTCGATCGGACGGAGTATAATCGGCTGACTTTTGCTTTGTTGGGGGTGGCGACTCCTGCGGATTTAATTAGTGATAAAAATCGCACTCCGTTTAATCTGGGAAGGGCAATTCAACTCAATGGTTTTCAGTTGCCAGAATCTGCACCGTTAGCCCAGGGTTTGGGGGATAATCCCCAAGAGGTGTTGAAAGAGGTGTTGCATTGGACGGGGGGACAACCTTTTTTGACCCAGAAGGTGTGTAAGATTATAGGCAGTGGGAAAGAAGGGGAAAAGTCAAATCAATGGGTAGCAGAAGTTATTAAAACCCAGATTATTGACAACTGGGAAACCCAGGATGAACCGGAACATTTAAAAACTATCCGCGATAGAATTATTCGCAATGAACAACGTGCGGGCAGGTTACTAGGAATATATCATCAAATAGTACAGCGGGGAGAATTACCCACAGATAACAGCCCGGAACAAATGGAATTGCGGTTGACGGGGTTGGTGGTCAAGGGAGATGGTAAGTTACAGGTGTATAACCGCATTTACCAAAGTGTGTTTAATGGCGAGTGGGTGGAAAAGGAACTGGGGAAACTGCGTCCCTATTCCCAGGTGTTGACGGCTTGGTTAGAAGCAAATCGCCAAGATGAATCGCGGTTGTTGCGGGGACAGGCTTTGCAGGATGCTTTGGATTGGGCAAAGGATAAAAGTTTAAGTGATGTTGATTATCAGTTTTTGGCTGCGAGTCAGGAGTTGGATAAGCGAGAAATTCAATTTACTTTGGTAGAAACGGAGAAAAAAGCCCAGCAGATTGTCGGCGATGCCCAGAGGAAAGCCAAACGTACTAATCGCATTAGCTTGAGTATTTTAGCAGCGGCGATTGTGGGGGCAATAGGGGCGAGTTGGTATGGTCAAAAATTGATTGCCAATGCAGAAACAGCTACTTTTTTGGAACGGGAAGGGAAAAGTGCTTTAGAACTATTTGATGCCTACCAAATAGATGCATTAGTTTCAGCAATGAACGCTGGACAAGATTTACAACAGCTCGCGGGGAAAAACACCCCCATCAAAGACTATCCAGTTACCAGCCCGATTGTCGCTTTAAATAGTATTTTATATTATATCCAAGAGCGTAATCAACTCAAAGGGCATACAAGTACTGTCAACAACGCCAATTTTAGCCCGGATGGCAAGACCATCGTCACCGCCTCATGGGACAAAAGTGCCAAGGTGTGGAAATGGAAAGAATTTGGGGAACTGTTAAATACTGGTTGTGAGTGGTTGAATGATTATTTGATAATTAATCCCCAAGAACTACAAAAATTAGAAGTATGTCAAACTCCATCAAAGTTAAAAGCAGCAGCACCGTATTTGGTAAAAGTTGGGGAAGAGGAAGCGCAAGCTGGGGATGTTAAAGAGGCAATTGCTACTTTTAAGACGGCTTTGAAGTGGAATCCGGAAGAAAAGTTTAAATTTGACCCCCAGAAAAAAGCCCAAAAGTTTGAGAATAAAGGGAAAGCGGAATGGTTGGTTTATGAAGGGAAAGGTTTAGCACGGGAGAATGATGTTGAAAATGCTGTGACGAAGTTTCAACAAGCCCAAAAACTTGATGCCAAAGTAGAAATTGATGCTGATACTTGGGATACTCTTTGTTGGCAAGGTAGTTTAAATAAATCCGCTGCATTGGTGATGTTTGCCTGTGAAAATGCTGTTAAACTTCCCCCCGATAGTGGTAGGATTCGCGATAGTCGGGGGTTAGCGAGGGCGTTGACGGGAAATTACAAAGGGGCTGTAGCTGATTTTGAGGCATATATTGCCGAACTTGATGATGAAGAAAGTAAAGCGCAACGGCAGGGGTGGGTGAAGGTTTTGCGGGAAGGTAAGAATCCGTTTATTGAGGAAGTGTTGGAGAAGTTGCGGGGTTAGGGATTTACTCTCTTCCCAGAAGATTACTGATTTAAAAAACCTTACTAGACGCAGAGAGCGCAGAGGAAAGAAGTGATGATTTCGTATTGCTGGAGACGTAGCAGTGCTACGTCTCTACAAGGGTTTCTTGTTTTATACAAAATTTAGGTAAGTATACTTTCAATAGCCCCAAGAGATTTTAAAACTGTTTTCTCAGGGGTGGTTAAACCTAAATGAGGTAATAAATCTTTAAATACCCTTTCAAATAGCTCTGCGGGAAAAAACTAGAAGAATAAGTATGACGGAAATCAAAATTACATTGGCTACTAATGTGAGGAATGCTTTATTTTCGTGATAATATCTCTCCATAAATTAGCTGCTGCACTCGTAAGAAGTTAAAATTACTGTTACGACATAAGAGCTATGCCAAGGGCTAGAGAAATTTCAATGGCTCAGTACAAACACGACCGCTTCTTCAAATTTTATATCCAGTCTTTATATAAAACTAAAGGAGAAACTCTACAAAACATTCAAGTTCGTAATGATGAAGACCTTGAAATCGATTTAATGTTTATAGTCGAGCGAGAAAAGTCCGGGTGGCTTTGTGAAAATTTAGGTTTATTCGACTTGTTAATGCAAGAACATCCGACTCTCGTTATTGAACATTATAGTTCATATTTAGAAGAAACCGATATTAATAAATCTATTACTAGAAAGAATCTGTACTGGGATAGAAAGTACAAAGAACTGCTAGAGAACGCCAAAACCAAATCGGAATTAACAAGTCGAGAGCGACTGTCGAAGGAAGCAAAAAAACAAATTGAAAATCAAAATCCATTTACCTGGATTCTCACGGTTAATTGCAGTGAAAAACTATTAATATTATGTAACGCTCAACCAGCAGAAGAATTGGGTGTAGGTGTGTATCGACTTTCACCAATTTTGCGGATGGGAATTGTGATTATCGAGCAACTGGTAGATAGTCCAGAAACGATTTGGCTGAAAATGTTGGGAAATAAAGAAACTGCTCAGATGGCTTTTGAATCAATCAAGCAGTTATCTCCAGATCGTAGGGAAAAAAATGATATAATAAGTGCATGTATCAAATACTGTGTTTACCTAAAAGATATACCTACTGATAGCTTAACTTCAGAAGAGGAAGATTTTATGAAAACGATGGAAGAAATCGATGCTTGGTATGAAGCTGAAATTAACAAAGCTAGGTTAGAAGGTGAATTCCTAGGTAAGCTAAAAGGTAAGATTGAATCGGCAAGTACTATAATTCGGGCTAAGTTTAGCGCCTCGTCTCTCACGCCACAGATAATTAGTCAACTCAAACAGTTAAATGAGCAGCAACTTGATGATTTTATAGTACTCATGTTTAATTGGCAACAACTTCGTGAGATGGAGGAATGGCTCTCTATGAACCTACCCCACTAATAAGATTTTATGAATCCAGATGGGGATAGTAGCTAATAGCCGAGACTGAGAATCAAAAAAGTAAAGCACAGCGGCGAGGGTGGGTGAAAGTTTTGCGAGAAGATAAGAATCCGTTTACTGAGGAAGTGTTGGAGAAGTTGCGGGGTTAGGGATTTACTCTCTTCCCGGAAGATTACTGATTTAAAAAACCTTACTAGACGCAGAGGGCGCAGAGGAAAGAAGTAAAGAGAGATAGATAAGTAATTAAAATACAAAAGTAATGATTTCGCATTGCTGGAGACGTAGCAGTGCTACGTCTCTACAATGGTTTCCTGTTTTATAGGAAATTTAGGTAAGTATACTTTCAATAGCCCCAAGAGATTTTAAAACTGTTTTCTCAGGGGTGGTTAATCCAGTAATATTATGAATATTCATCCCTTCATAAGGTCTACTGCATCTCAAGGTTTGAATACATTCACCTGTTTTTAAAAACCATAATTTAATTGTCTGGTCTTCGCTACCGCTAGCTAATATACTATTATCAGGACTAATTGCCACAGCCCATACTGCTTTATCATGTCCCGATAATGTTCTTATATGATTACCTGTATGAGCATCCCACAGTTTTACTGTTCCGTCATCGCTACAGCTAGCTAAAATCCGATTATCTGAACTAAATACTACCATGCGAATTCTACGGCTCTGTGCTGGTAATGTATGCAGTAATTCCCCGGTGTTGCTATCCCACATTTTGATACTTTTATCACAGCCAGTACTAGCAATTATTTTTCCATCCCGGCTGAAAATTACGCAATCAAGTTTATCTTGATGTCCTGTAAGTGTTCGTAAGCAGGTTTGATTATTTACATCCCAAATTTTGATTGTTTTATCATCGCTAGCAGTTGCGAGTAAAGTACCATTAGAATTAAAGCTTACTGATTTGACTCTACTTTCATGTCCGACTAAGGTATGTAGACATTCACCAGTTTGACAATCCCAAATTTTTATATTGCGATCGCGACTTCCACTAGCTAAAATATTCACCTGGGGATTGAAAGCCACGGAATACACCCAATCATCGTGTCCCTGGAGCGTTTTCCAGCATTCACCGTCAGGATTCCATAGTTTGATGGTATTGTCATCGCTACCGCTAGCTAAGAGACAATCTGGAAGATGTGGAGGTGCGAAGGCTACTGAAGATACTATTTTGTCATGTCCTGCTAATATTGAGTTACATTGTCCCGTTTGCATATCCCATAATCTCACTTTCCCATCTTGAGAACTACTGGCTAAGGTTTGACCATCGGGACTAAAAGCAAGAGATAATATCCAATTACTATAACCTTTTAGTGTTTTTAAACAGCGTCTTGATGAAACATCCCATAATTTGATTGTTTGGTCTTCGCTAATACTCAGTAATTTTTGATTATCTGGATGTAAATCAACTAACCAAACCCGCTGTTGATGTTCCCGCAAGGTTTGTAGACATTCGCCCGTTTCTACATCCCAAATTTTTATCGTGTTATCTTCGCTGCCAGTAATGATAAACTTATCGTCGTGACTAAAAGCTATTGACCAGACACAGCTGTGGTAACCTGGTAAGGTTTTAATACATTCACCCGTTTCAATATCCCAGAATTTTACCGCATTCCCATCGCTTCCCGTAACTAAAGTTTTTCCATCATGACTGATTGCGATCGCAAGTAGCCAATTAATCGAAATATGGAAAATTTGTAAACATTCACCAGTTTGAATATTCCACAATCTGACGGTATTATCTGTACTAGCTGTAATTAATTTTTCGTCAAAGGGATGGAAGCTGACAAAGCAAAGATTATTTGTATGTCCTTGCAATATCAAGCATTGTCCGGTAGACATATTCCACAATCTAACGGTTTTATCGTTGCTACCGCTAGCTAAAATGGTTCCATCTCGGTTAAAAGCGAGGGATTGGATATTTGATGTATGACCTGTTATTGTTTGTAAACATTGCCCAGTTTCGACCTTCCATAGTTTGATGGTGCTGTCATGACTACCGCTAGCTAAGATTTTACCATCTGGAGTAAATGCGATCGCCCTTACCCAACCTGTATGACCTTCAAGTTGATGCAATTGTCGAATATTGTCAACATCCCAGAGATATATTTGATTTTCAATTGCTGTGGCGAATAAGTTTCCTGTGGGGCTAAATTTAGCAGCGAGAATACTACCTAATGTTTGAGTAAATACTGATTTTTGCAAATTGCAATTAGCAAAGTTTGTTTGTTGTAAATTGATTCCTTGAAAGTTAGCTTGGCAAATATTTAAGTTAGAAAAATCATAGTTATTTAGTTCTATATCGAATTGTCGCAGCAGATTAATGATATTACCCGCAGCATATCCAGGTTTTGGGGAAGATTTGAGTTTACATAAAATTTGATTTAAATGACTTTGAATAATTTCTTTTGTCACCCAAAAGCTGAATAATTTATCGATAAGAGGCTTTAGTATAAATTGGATTTGAGCATTTCTGAGGTAATCTTGAGTTTGGGCTTTAATTAAAGCATATTTATTGAGTATTTCAATTTCGTTATGATAGATTTCTTGAGCAACTTGTTCGATTAATTCTTCAATTACATACTCCATCACCACTGGTTGCTGAGTAAATTTTCCCGATTGAGTTTCAATTAAACAACGAGATTGTAAAGCTTCCAAAGCTGCGAGTAAATCCCGCGTTTTTACAACATCAATAATATCGCTTTGCAAATCTTTTAAAGATACCCATTCCCGATTTATTGCTAACCAGTACATGATTTGCTTTTCTAAAATCGAAAGACGATGAAACTGTTGATCGAGTAAATAGAAAATCTCACCGCAAATAATTGTACCTGCTTCTAAAAAGTCAACAACATCACCATCAAATAATTCTTCAATCGTCGTGGCAGCAATCTTCAAAGCAAGAGGATTACCTGCATAACACTCTACTAATTTATTGACTTGCGTGGCTGAAGTTGATAAACCCTTTTGTGCTAAAATCAATTGACATTCTTGATAACTTAATCCTTTTAACGCCAACATTCGCACAGGCAAATTATCGCCTTTTCTAGCGCTAAATCCCTTGGGTGGTTCGCGACTGGTGACTATACAACTACTTTGATGACGAGTATCTGCGACACATCTTAAAAGTTGTCCATATCCTTCATATCCCCCTCGATAACTTCCGGATTTTTGCTCGCTATCTAAAACTGATTCGAGATTATCTAACACAATTAAACAGCGAGAATTCCGCAAACAATCAATTAATTGACCTATTTGTTTATCTAAAGAATTTGCTAAAACTATTTGATGCTCAGACGATAAAAAACCTATTAAATCGCTCAATAATTCGTTTACAGGAGTTGCATTTCGTAAACTTCGCCAAATTAAATAATCAAATTTATCTTCTACCAATTCTGCTAACTTAACAGATAAAGCAGTCTTGCCAATTCCACCCATCCCAACTACAGTAACTAATCGGCAATTATCCGTTAAAATCCATTTTTCCAACCGATTAACTTCTTCATTACGTCCATAAAACGTCGAAACATCAATTGCTTCACCCCAATCCCGACGCTTTCTTTTATTTCTTTCCTCCGTGCCCTCTGCGTCTCTCTCTTGGAAAGTTGCTCCACTTGGTGAATCCACCCCCGTGCCGAGGTTTCCTCGGTTGAGGGGAGTGGTGAACCCGAAGGGGGAGACCCCAAGACCGCACTTTCCGCTGCGGTTTTTTAATCGATAATCTTCTGCCGAGACAAATTTTTCCTTTAAACTTACCCAAGTCGGAGGTTCTTCAGCAGGATTGATAAATATTATAGGTAACCAACTAGCACCGGGAAAATCATCTTCTAACCCTTGTAATCTGCGTCGTGCTTCCTGTACCGATATATATAAAGATTTCTGTTCAAATGCAAATGCTTTTAAAAAAGAGTTAAAAAACTGTTCCGCAACCCGATTGGGTACAGGTTCCCGCATCACAATTGTCGTGGGTATATTTAATTTTTCCAAGCCATCAGCCAAACCCAAACCATCGCAAGAATTAAAAATTGCTAACTTCAAACCTTTCGCGATCGCAGTTTTCAAAGCCTCAGATAATTGTTCAACGGTTAAACTATTATTAGTGGGATTTTCATTAATATAAATTATCCCAGTTTCTTCTTCACTTTGACTGTGACCGGCAAAAAACAATATATCCCAACCTAAAGAATCCCAAAGTTTATCGTTAAATTCTTGTCGTAAAGGATTGATAATTAATTCAACTTCCGCATCAGGTAAACTTTGTAAAAACCTTTGTTCTTGTTCTAAATCGATACCTTGAGAATTACCCAAAATTGCCAAAATTCTCACTTGATTTCGAGTATTTGGTGATAATTGCAATTCAGGAGTGCGTTTATACTCAGTTCTGGAAAAAGAAACTTCTGAGCGTGGATAATCTTCAAAAAAACTGCAACAATGCCAAGGTAACTTTTGAATAATAGTATCTTGAGTTTCGATAATTATTCTTATTTCATCAACAGGATTAAGTAAAGCTCGTAGCTGTCGGCTAATACTAATAATCCCCGGTGATTCCAGCCAATTATTAATATCTAGCTGCAATCGTTGACATAAATCGTGGAAATCTACAGTAGAGACATTCGTAATATCACCTTGATCAATTTCGATTTCATCATCATCCGTCAAATTTCTGAGCGATGAACTTACAATACGGTCGCACAAACTCTGGTAAATCAATCGCCAATTTCGATATAACTCTACCAAATTGGGCGCTGGGGGTAAACTACCGACAAACTGTTGCGGACGAGGATTATTTAATTCCCATAATCCAGCAGTCACCACAGGAAATCCCTCGGTTAAATTACCATACCCCAGATTGATGACAACGGAATGAATCATTATAGATGCAGCAAAGCCGAGGAAAAACTGTTCTCTTGTTAAATAATAATCATAATTTGTATTAAAACAATTATTCCGCTTAAGGTTGTTTGTACCTAGGCTTTGCTTTTAGACAAACTGCATTCCCAACTGGAACCGGATCAGAAAAACATGGTAGGATTTCTAAGTAATGTTGTTATTGTTCCGTTTCCTAGATTTAAATTTCTTAACTTAAGAATTTTTTCCAGCAAAATATTCAGCTAATTTTTCTGATTTTAAAGCAGTGGTATATTTTTCTGCTAACTCTGGTGTAGCTATTTCTAGTAGTACAGCATTTTCGATCCAGAACTCAATTGTCTCAAAATAACCGCGATCGCAACCCAAGTATCGTCATTGTTTTTCACTGGCTTGCCAAAGTTATAAACAAATCTTGCAAACCCAGCACATCCTGAAAGTCTAGAACGCTCTACATAATTCAGTTTTAATTGTAACTTTAAAGTAAAAAACTTTACTCACTGCGGACATATCTTGTAACCTCCCCCCATCCCC
>NZ_JADEWL010000226.1 GCF_015207665.1 Plectonema cf. radiosum LEGE 06105 | reverse complement strand
CCCCGAACCCCATCCCGAACTACTCTCCTCTCTTATAACTAGAAACTACTTGCTGCAATAATTGTTCTTCATTTTGTGCGGGTGCGAGACATTTTAATCCTTGACAAACTAAGCCGATGCTATTTTGTGGTAAATCGGATACTTCTACAAATGCAGCAACGGGTAAAAATTGAGATATTAGGGAGTTGATCCGCTCTTTGACGGTACGAATTAAGGTACAGTTTCTATACCAATCTAAAGCTACAAACAAAGTGGGACAAGCTTGAGGTGTGCTGTTCATTACCTTGCGAAAAGCAATTAAACCTTGTTCTGCTAAATTCAAATATTGAAGATTATCTGTAACTAAAGTTAGTCGTACTAAATTAGATAAGGCGATTCCGTTAGCAGCAGGTGTGGCATTATCTATGTAGCTGCGTTCTCGAATAATCAATTCTTGACTGGCATCATTTGCGGTATTAAAGTAACCATATAGTTCGATGCTCCAGAGATATTCGTTAAATTCATCTTGGAGAGAAATCGCTTTTTCTAACCAGAAGGAAGATTGGTTTTGGGTTTTTAAAGAAGCTTGATGTAAATCTAGCAAAGCTTTGATAAATAAAGCATAATCCTCGGATTGAGCCAAAATGCTTGGTTTACCTTGGTAATTGAGCCGATGAAATCTTCCGTCAACAAATTGATTATCTAAGATAAATTTGGTTGCTTGAGTTGCCAATTCTAGGTATTGTGGTTCTGAGAACACTGCATAAGCTCTCGCTAAACCGGAAATCATTAAGCTATTCCAAGCGACAATCATCTTAGTATCTGTAACTGCTGGAATACGACCTTGCCAATTATCGGATTTTGCTTGTTCGTTATTGCTTGCGGGAGGAAAAGTTTCTAATTCCCTACTGTTGTTACCATAACGAGCAACAAATAATTTTTCTAAGATAGCTTCAACATTGGAGCTTAATTGCTCCGAGTTAAGTCTTTGTAAAACATTTTGACCTTCAAAATTACCGTTTGGTGTAACTGTAAAATTTTGTTCTAGTTGGGTTAATTCTTCTGAAGTGAGCAACTGTTCTAATTCACTGTAACTCCAAACGTAAAATGCTCCTTCTTCTGGTTCCAAATCTTCCTGTGTAATAAAACTATCTGCATCTTGAGCAGCATAGAAATAACCTTCGGGTGCCGTCATTTCTCGTTGCAGCCATTGTACAGTTTTGGCGATCGCCCTTTTAAAACTTGGTTCTTCGACACCTCCACTCCACAAGTTAGCCAGATATTCGACTATCTGACCGTTATCATAGAGCATCTTCTCGAAATGTGGTACAGTCCAAGTTGGATCAACTGTATAACGATGAAAACCACCAGCAACATGGTCAAAAATTCCGCCGAGGGCTAAGTCTAATCCCCGTTGAGTACAAATTTGTTTGCTATCATATCTCGATGTAAAATCAAATCTGTTTCCTTGTAATGCCATCTGTGCATAGGGGATCATGGGAAAACTATTACCCTGCTGATTGGGAGTGATGATTCCGGTAAAAGTTTCCCAAGCTTTTTGTAATAGTTGATTATCTTGTGTTTCTGCTACAGTTTCGGTTTGCAATACCGCAGAGGTGAGCAGCGATTCTAAAATAACTGCTTTACGTTGTTGTAAATCTTGTTTTTCGGTATCGTAATAATGGCGAATTGCTTGTAATACTTGTAAAAATCCGGGACGACCATAACGTTCTTCTACAGGGAAATAAGTACCCGCGTAGAATGGTACTAAGTCATCAGGAGAAAGAAAAACATTTAAAGGCCAACCACCTTGACCGCTCATCATTTGTAAAGCTTGCATATAAATGCTATCAATATCTGGTCTTTCTTCGCGATCAACTTTAATCGGCAGAAAATTAGCATTCATATACTCAGCTATTTGGAAATCGGAAAAAGCTTCTCCCTCCATTACGGTACACCAGTGACAGCTTGAATAACCAATAGAAAGAAATATTGGTTTATTTTGCGACTTAGCTGTAGATATTGCTTCATCACACCAACTCCACCAATCAATCGGGTTTTCCGCGTGTTTGCGGAGGTAAAGACTTTGAGCAAAAGCAAGACGATTAGTCATGAGTCTAAAAATATGAAGAGCCTTTTAAGCTCAGTTTATCGTTTAATTCATCTGTGAAACCTGCTGGTAAATTATGAAAATTAATCGCACAATCAATATTTTCCTGGGGTGATTCGTCGGGTTTTTACAATCATTCTCTTGTCATATCAAATTTTATGGATAACCGGAACCTGTGTAGAGACGTTACACTGTAACGTCTCAAAATTTAAATTCATACCCGGAGGAAGCAACGCCTTATTTCCTACCCCCTACTCCCGAACGAACTACTCCCTTTATTACAACTGTTTAACCGGAGATATTTAGCCGAAAAACCCGACTTCTAAGGGATAACTACACAATCAATATCGGTGAGGCTTGATAATGATTGGAAAACGTAAAAAGCCTAATTTACAAACTTTTACTTCTGATTATGAATAT
This sequence comes from Plectonema cf. radiosum LEGE 06105, assembly GCF_015207665.1. GTDB lineage: Bacteria > Cyanobacteriota > Cyanobacteriia > Cyanobacteriales > Nostocaceae > Rivularia > Rivularia radiosa_A. The sequence goes on along the minus strand of NZ_JADEWL010000226.1, from coordinate 4,392 downwards.
TTAATTACGTCAAACACTAATAGTTACTATCTGATAATCAAATACCTTTGTTGTGATCGTCAGCTTTCAATACAAATCACTTGCAATTTACTTGATAGCACGAACAAGTATACTGGCAGTTGGTTTGGATTGTATGTCTAAGGGAGGTTTCGCTTCTGAAGTAATCGCTCCATCGGTATTTGAGGTTAAACCGAAGATTAAATTGAGTAATAAAGTTATGATTGTGGCTTGTAGTAATCTTTTTAACATGACTATTTCCTATTCCAGTAGATAAATGGCATTTTGACTTCAAGTTATTAATTAATATCTCTCTCGTATTATTGTTTTACCTGTAATGATGATTTGATCCGGATAGCCTATGGTACTAATATGTAATTTGTGACTTGTGCTACTTTTTTAGTGGATATAACCACTTAATTAGAGAATCAATATTTTTTCTCTTGTGCTATTGATAGCAACAATTAGCTTAGTAATCGATAAAATGTATGTAAATTAACTAGAACTAAGCTGCATGATTCCTATCGTTATTGAACAATCTGGTCGCGGCGAACGCGCCTTTGATATCTACTCACGGTTACTACGCGACCGTATCATCTTCTTAGGACAACCCATTGACAGCAATGTAGCTAATTTAATTGTTGCTCAGTTGTTGCTCTTGGATGCTGAAGATGCGGAGAAAGACATATATATGTATATCAATTCTCCTGGTGGTTCAGTAACTGCGGGTATGGGTATTTTTGATACCATGAAACATATCCGTCCCGATATTTCTACTATCTGCACCGGATTAGCAGCTAGTATGGGCGCTTTCTTGCTTACTGCTGGTACTAAAGGTAAGCGGATGAGTTTACCTCATTCTCGAATTATGATTCACCAACCTTTAGGTGGCGCACAAGGACAAGCAACCGATATCGAAATTCAAGCCCGCGAAATTCTCTACCACAAGCAGAAGCTAAATGAATATTTAGCCGAACACACCGGTCAACCCATTGAACGCATTAGTGAAGATACCGAAAGAGACTTCTTCATGTCGCCTCATGAAGCCCAAGAGTATGGGTTAATTGACCAAGTTATAGACCGTCACTCTGCCGGTAGCCGTCCGATGGCTGTTGTCTAGTCAATATTTAATTATCAATAGCTAATATTGGCTACTGATTATTAAATATCAACTTGTAAAGACTCCAATCAATGAGTCACTAATTACGTAGTGGAATTCCTTTTATTCAGAGGAATTCCATTTTTACTTATTGAATAAGCAGAAAAGAAAATTTATAATCATTAATTTTTTATTTAATTCCCTTGATTTTGCTTATTGTCAAGTATTACAGGTAATATTTATTTATCAGTTTTACTTATTATATCAGAAGAATCTAGCAGTTCTATAGCTTATGTAACTTTTTCCCAAAGTTATCAGTTATCAGTTATCAGTTATCAGTTATCAGTTATCGGTTACCGCAATAATTCGCAACTTGGGTGATTAGGAAAATACAGGGCTAGATTTGATTAATTGCCAAAACCTTGTAGAGACGTGATATATCACGTCTCTACAGGATTTTGTTATTTCCCAAATCCTTGACCTTTGTTAGCCGAAGGAATACACACACAGTTTTCTATCTGTTTTAATAACTCTTCTTTGTGCAAATTTTGACCAATTAACACCAATTGATTTTTCTTTTCACCTTTCCACTCATCATCATCAAGAGTAAAGCGTTTACCGCAAAGGTGGAAAATATGTCTTTTGGGACTTTCATCAAACCATAATATTCCCTTAGCACGGAAAATATTTTCGGGTAACTGGTTATCTAGAAAATACTGAAATTTACGGATAGAAAGCGGCTTGTCGCTCTCAAATGAGACTGAGGTAAAACCATCATTTTCTAAATGGTGGGAATGATCATCGTGGTGGTGGTCATGATGGTTATGATGGTCGTGTTCGTCGTGGTCATGACCGCATTCTGAGTTGTGTTCGTGATGTTCGTGATGGTCATGATGTTCGTGTTTATGTTCAACAGCTGCGTCAAAATACTTATCTGTCTCGAATAAACCGACGCTGAGAATTAAAGGTAAAGGTACTTGGGATTTTGTGGTGCGGAGAATTCTGGCTCCTTCTTTGATGTCCCGAATTTTGACTTCTAAAGCATCCAAATCGGCTTCATTGACCAAATCGGTTTTGTTCAGAACAATTACATCACCGTAGGCGATTTGGCTAAAAGCAGCATCGGAGTTGAATAAATCTAAACTGTAATTTGCTGCGTCTACTAAAGTGACGATGGAATCCAACCGAGTCAAATCTCGTAATTCGGTTCCCAAAAAAGTCAATGCGACAGGTAAGGGGTCTGCTAAGCCGGTTGTTTCTACGACTAGATAATCTATATTATCTTGGCGTTCCATGACTTTGTAAACGGCATCTACCAAATCGCTGTTGATGGTGCAGCAAATACAGCCGTTATTTAATTCCACCATGTTCTCGTCGGTGGAGACTACCAGCTCATTATCGATGCCAATTTCGCCAAATTCATTGACTAAAACGGCGGTTTTCAAACCCTGCTGATTACTCAAGATATGATTGAGTAAAGTCGTTTTACCGCTACCGAGAAACCCAGTAATAATTGTGACTGGTAATCCCTGTTTCGGTGCTTCCATTGGTTGATCTGATGAAGTTATTGATGATTGCATGGTCATAACGTTAAATCAAATAGAAAAGAAGTAAAAATAATAATGTAGCTTAGGTGATAACGCAAAACTGCTTTAACCTAATTATTGCGTAACTCACATTTGGGAAATTGAAACCATTTATAATCTAATCCAAAATCTCCAATCTAAAATCTCAAATTTTTTTAGTTATGACCCTAACAGTTTACAATAGCTTGACTCGTCGCTTAGAAGCCTTTACAACTTTAGAACCGCAAAAAGTTAAGATGTATTATTGCGGCGTGACGGTTTATGATTACTGCCATTTGGGTCATGCTAGAGCTTGTATTGTCTGGGATGTAGTACGACGCTATTTAGAATTTAGCGGTTATCAAGTACGTTACGTCCAGAATTTCACCGATGTTGATGATAAAATTTTGAACCGAGCCAGAGTAGAACACTCATCCATGGAAGCTGTAGCCGAACGTTATATCCAGGCTTATTTTGAGGATATGGCTCGCTTAAATGTCAAAGAAGCCGATGAATATCCTCGTGCTACTCAAACGATGGATGGAATTAAGCGGTTAATTCACGAGTTGGAAAATAAAAGTTACGCTTACCCATCGAATGGTGATGTTTATTACGCAGTACAGAAATTTGATCAATACGGCAAGCTTTCGGGGCGTAAATTAGAAGATATGCAAGCCGGTGCAAGTGAAAGGGTAAATGTAGAAGATCCAGAATATCAGAAAAAAAGATATCCCTTTGATTTTGCATTATGGAAAGCAGCAAAACCCGAAGAACCTTCCTGGGATTCACCTTGGGGAAAAGGTCGTCCAGGATGGCATATTGAATGCTCGGCAATGGTAAGGGAACGTCTGGGAGAGACTATTGATATTCATGCAGGGGGAGCCGATTTAATTTTTCCCCACCACGAAAACGAAATCGCTCAATCGGAAGCTGTCACTGGTAAACCTTTAGCTAATTACTGGCTGCACAACGGCATGGTAAAAGTAGAAGGTGAAAAAATGTCTAAGTCTCTAGGTAACTTTATCACCATTCGGGAATTACTCGATCAAGGGGTTGACCCAATGGCGGTAAGATTATTTGTACTTATGGCACAGTACCGCAAACCCATCGACTTTACCTCGGAAGCTATAGAAGCAGCTACGAATGGTTGGAATACTATACAGGAAGGGTTGGTTTTTGGGAATAAATATGGTGAAAAATTAAATTGGGACAATGAAAATAGGGCATTGGCAATTGCTCAAAATCCAATCCAAAATTCTTACATCTTTCGTTTTCGAGAAGCTGTAAATAATGACTTTAATTTTTCTAGCGGTTTAACGGTATTATTTGAACTGGCTAAAGAACTTGGTAAGGAAGGCAATATATTAGTACATCAAGGTAAAACCGAAACTGCATCCGAAGAATTACAGAAGATGTGGCACACTTTAGTTACATTGGCTGATGTACTCGGATTAGAAGCTCAAATCGAATCGCAAACGTTAACTAATGACGGTTTAAACGAGGAGAAAATAAAAGAAAAAATTCAACAAAGACAAGAAGCTAGAATTGCCAAGAACTTTGCCGAATCCGACCGCATCCGCGACGAATTACAAGCCCAAGGTATTACCTTAATTGATAGTCGTGAAGGTACGAAATGGCATAGGAGTTAGAATTTTGGATTTTGGATTTTGGATTTTGGATTGAAGATGAGGAGTTATGAGTTAGGAGTTAGGAGTTATCTCCCCATCTCCC
>NZ_JADEWL010000044.1 GCF_015207665.1 Plectonema cf. radiosum LEGE 06105 | reverse complement strand
AACTGATAACTGATAACTGAAATTACGCAATGGAAAAATATCTTACTAGGAGTGAGGAGTTAGTTTACAGTTGACAGTTGAAAATTAACTGATCACTGATAACTGATAACTGATAACTGATAACTGATAACTGATTTCAAGGGTAAACTCCGGGTGTTTTAAGAATTCCTCGTTGGCATGGAGTTAAATCTGTAAAATCATCGGGATTATAGTAGTTTCTCAACCATGCATATGAATGAGGAGAATATTTATAAAATAATGTTCTACGCTCATTTGTTCCTTGCCAAGGAAGGGTTCCGTGAGTTAAAGCTTCAGTAAATATAATGGCGTTTCCAGCTTTAACGGTAACTGATTTTACGCAACTTTTGGGCAGTTCTAAATTAAGCCATGATTGGGGACAGGGTAAATTACTTTTGTGACTACCGGGAATACAAGCAAATCCCCCATCACCGGGATGTACATCATTTAATTCGTAAGCAACCGCTAGCAAACCATTGTAAATTCCACCGTTGCGGAATGAGTAATACTGGGTTGGATCGTAGGGAGTTCCTCCACCGTGCAAATAACAGCCAATGGGACCAAGCCCTTGACGGATAATATGAAGGTAATCGTGGTCTAAACGAAATTTTCCTCCTAATAACTCAGATAAATAAGGAGTTATTCGGGGGTTATCGATCAAACTGCGGAAAGGTTTCCCCCACGAAAGCAAACTATCAAACCTTAATTTAGCTGCTTGCGGTTGATTTGCGATCGCAACTTGCTCGTCTACCAATTCCTTCAAAGCAGCAATTTCTTGGTTGCTAAGAACATCTTCAACAACTAAGAATCCTTGTAAATCAAATAAATAGCGTTCGGATTCGTTCATTTAATCTAGGGTGTTGAGCTTTAGGGATGGGGAGATGGTAAGCCACTCTCGTGCGGAGGAACACGACCGTTGAGAGAAGTGGCGCAACCCGAAGGGGGGTATGGGGTTCGGGGGAAAAATAAATAAGAACTGTCAACTGTCAACTGTCAACTAACTCCTCACTCCTAACTCTATCCCTGATAATTGCTAACTGCTCCAAAGCGCGATCGCGATATTTTCCGTAACGTTCGGGTTTGTTCTTTATTTTTACTCCTAAGTCCGGTAATATACCGAAGTTAGGGGGCATTGGTTGGAAGTGTTTGGGAGATGCGGAACTGATGAAGTCAAATAGCGCTCCCATCATAGTTGTGTTGGGCATGGTTAGGGGTTCTTTTCCTAAAGCGATTCGGGCGGCGTTTGTTCCCGCTAACCAACCTCCGGCGGATGCAGCGCTGTATCCTTCGGTACCAATAATCTGTCCGGCAGCTAGTAAGGTGGGACGTGATTTAAATTGTAGTGTGGGAATCATTAATTGGGGTGCATTAATAAAGGTGTTACGATGCATTACTCCCAATCGCACAAATTCGGCATTTTCTAAACCGGGTATCATCTGGAATATCCGCTTTTGTTCTCCCCAACGTAGGTTTGTTTGGAATCCAACCATGTTCCACAGTTTACCAGCTTTGTCTTCTTGACGTAACTGAACAACTGCGTAAGGACGTTGCTTTTTAACTTCTTCTCCTTCTGGAGTTGGTTTGTCAGGAGAATCATCACTCCATCCCGCAGTTGAAGGAGGAGTCAAACCTACTGGTTTGAGGGGACCATAACGCATGGTATCTTCCCCCCGTTGCGCTTGTTCTTCAATGGGTAAACAAGCTTCAAAAAATTTGGCGTTTTCTCGTTCAAAGCCTTTTAATTCAATTTGTTCAGCTTGACGCAATTCTGACCAAAATCGCAGATATTGCTGTTTATTCATGGGACAGTTGAGATAAGCTGCTTCACCTTTATCGTATCGGGATGCCATGAAGGCAACGTCATAATTAATCGATTCTCCCACAACTATGGGACTGGCAGCATCAAAAAAGCTGAGATATTCCATCCCGGTAAAGCGGCTCAAATCTGCTGCTAAATCGGGACTGGTTAAAGGTCCGGTTGCTAAGACTACAATACCTTCCGGAATTTCTCGTAATTCTTCCCGGCGAAAGTCAATTAAAGGATGGCTGCTGAGAGTTTCTGTCAAATCTTGACTAAATACACCTCTATCAACCGCTAAGGCTCCACCTGCGGGGACTTGATGCTCGTCGGCTTTGGAAATCACGATAGAACCGAGACGGCGTAGTTCTTCGTGTAGCAAACCAGCGGCTCTATCAGTTGCCATTGCTCCAAAGGAATTACTACATACTAATTCGGCTAAATGCTCCGTATGATGCGCTCCTCCGAAACGTTGCGGACGCATTTCATAAAAAATTACTGGAACTCCAGCGTTGGCTATTTGCCATGCTGCTTCAGTTCCAGCGAGTCCACCACCAATTACTATTATTGGATTCATACTTTAGATTACTAATGATTGACGGTCTAGTTTGGGACAAGATCGAGGGAAGTTTATTGTACCAGATGACTTTAATTCCCTTTTACCTGAAGATATTTTACTCCCTTGCTCTGAGGTGAAAAGTTGAACAAGCCCCTTCGGCTCAATAACCAAATAGAATTGAAACAAATTGCTGTTGGATTTAAGATAACCTGTGAGTTATAAATCTAAAATCTAAAATCCAAAATGCTAAGAGCCGGTATTGTCGGACTTCCGAATGTGGGAAAATCTACTTTATTTAATGCTGTGGTGGCTAATGCTAAGGCTGAAGCAGCTAATTTTCCTTTTTGTACTATTGAACCGAATGTCGGTATTGTATCGGTACCGGATGAACGGTTAGAAGTTTTAGCGAAGATTTCCTCTGCAAAGCAAATTGTACCCGCTCGTGTTGAGTTTGTGGATATTGCTGGTTTGGTTAAGGGTGCTAGTAAGGGTGAGGGATTGGGAAACCAGTTTTTATCCAATATCAGGGAAACTGATGCGATCGTTCATGTGGTACGTTGTTTTGATAATGATGATGTAATTCATGTTTCTGGTTCCGTTGGACCTGCTAGAGATATTGAAGTTATTAATTTAGAGTTGATTTTAGCAGATTTATCGCAAGTTGAGCGTCGCATGGATCGGACTCGCAAACAAGCGCGAGCGAATAAAGATGCTCAATATGAAATGTCGGTGTTGGAAAAGGTTGCAGCTGAGTTAAATGAAGGTAAATCGGTTCGTCAAATCGAGTTAACTGAAGAAGAAGCAGAAATAATTAAACCTTTGACACTGCTGAGTGCTAAATCGATTATTTACGCTGCAAATGTTTCCGAAGATGATTTGGCAACTGGGAATGAATATGTCGAAGAAGTGCGAAAAATTGCATCTCAAGAAAATGCTCAGGTAGTAATAGTTTCCGCACAGGTAGAATCGGAACTAGTGGAATTATCGGAAGAAGAAAGACTTGATTTTCTCGAATCTTTGGGTGTCAAAGAAGGTGGTTTGAAATCTTTGATTCGCGCTACTTACGATTTATTAGGTTTGCGGACTTATTTTACATCTGGTGAGAAAGAAACTCGTGCTTGGACAATCAAAGCTGGAATGTCAGCACCGCAAGCAGCAGGTGTAATTCATAGCGATTTTGAAAAAGGATTTATTCGTGCAGAAACCGTTAGTTACAATGATTTAGTTTCCTCTGGTTCCCTCGCTTCTGCGAAAGAAAAAGGTTTAGTTCGCGCTGAAGGAAAAAATTATATTGTTAAAGAAGGTGATGTCATGTTGTTTCTAACTAATTAATGTGAATTAATATTTTTGTAAGGTGTGTGACGCTGCGATAAATATTGATTGTGGTTATAAGTCGTGGGGTAAGAAGTCGGGTTTTGATGATTATTTTTTGGTTTTATCGATATAAGATTGTAAAAACCCGACTTCTATGATTTTTTTCCTACTCCCTACTCCCTACTTCCTATTTTCCTATGAAAACCTACGATATTATTATTATCGGTGCTGGAATTGCGGGTGCTGCACTTAGTTACGAATTAGTAACAAAAGGATTTTCAGTACTCTTATTAGAACAACATACTACACCGGAAAATGCTACTCGCTATAGTTACGGTGGGTTGGCTTTTTGGAGCGGTACAAATCCTTTAACTCGTCAATTATGTAATGAGTCAAAAAAACTTTATCAAACATTATCTCAAGAATTAAATACTGATATTCAATTTCGCGAATTAGATTTATTATTAACAGTTTCTAGAGATAGTAATCCACAGGAAATTGCTGCATTTTACCAAAGTGTTGTCACACCTCCACAATTACTCAATATTAATCAAGCTTGTGAATTGGAACCTTTATTAAATAGAGAAGCAATATCTGGTGCTTTAACTGTAAAACACGGACATATTCATCCAGAAAAAACAACACAAGCTTATATCAAAGCATTTTTACTTGCTGGGGGTAAAATGCAAATTAGCCAAGTTTTAGAGATAGAGGAAAATAATTTATCAGTTAAAACAAATACCGATACCTTTCATTGTAAAAATATTGTAGTTTGTGCGGGTGGATTTAGCAGACAGTTACTTCAAACATCTGGTATTCCTATCCAACTGTATTTTACCCATGCGGAAATAATCGAAACTGCACCCGTAGATTTTCATTTACATACATTAATTATGCCAGCAAATCTTCAACGTTTTCAACTAGAAGCTGACTCTACTAAAGATGATAAATTATGGAATGAAAGTAATCATCAACTTGGTTGGATTTTAGACGTAGGTGCAGTTCAATTTCAAGATGGTAGTTTACGATTAGGACAAATTAGCTATATTAATCCAAATCCTCATGCTGATGTAGATTCTACAAAAAGTGAAGCAGTATTACGAGACAATATCGGTAACGTATTACCTAGATTAGAAAATATATCGGGAACTTGGAATCATTGTTTAGTAACTTTTAGTAAAGATAACTTACCTTTGATTGGTGCTGTTACCCAAAATAATCATCATCATAATATTCATATTTTTTCTGGCTTCAGCAATCCTTTAGTAATTATTCCACCATTAGCGCGACGTTTTGCGAATTATCTGGCTGGCAATGAAGATGATATTGTTTGTCAATTTTCTCCACAACGTTTTAACAGTTAAATTCCTAATACTTCCCGTGATTTTTCTAAAATTGCTTTGGGGCGAAAAGGCTTAGTCATATATAAATCAGCACCAACTTCTAAGCCTTTCTCTTTATCATTTTCTTGCCCTTTGGCTGTCAAAATAATAATATAAATATCTGGAATTTGTAATTCTTTTTTTACAGTTCGACATACATCTAAACCGTTCATTTTCGGCATCATTATATCTAGAAAAACTAAATCAGGTTTCTGATTTTCAATTATTTCTAAAGCTTCTTGTCCATTTTCTGCAATAAGTAATTCAACACCTTCATCTTCTAATTTTTCTAAGACTTGTTCCATTAAGATGCGAATATTTGCTTCGTCATCGACAATTAAAATTTTCTTTTCCATAAATACCTGTTACTTCCACTTATTTAAACTATAATATCGAACCCGAATGGTTAGTTATTATTCCCTATTCCCTACTTTCTTTATTACAAGCATTTAACTGGACATTATATGAATAAAAAATCAGCATAAATCTTATTTGTCAGTATCACCTAATAAAATAAAAAATAAATTTTCTAAACCTTTTTCAAATCGTAATGTTTTGACTAAATCGTGTTCTTGTGATAAAACGGAATCAACAATAATCATATCAGGTTTGACAGATAAAGCTTTTTCTATACATTCTTCACCATTAGACGCTTCCACAACGTTGTAACCTTGTGTTTTGAGAATTTGAGATAAAGTTAATAAAGTTGAAGCAGTTGTATCTACTACTAAAACTTTTTTCGCTGATGTACCTTGAGATAGTAATAAGCCAATTTCTTTCATTAACTTATTGTTATCAATTGGTTTGGTCATATATCTATCAATACCCAATCTATATCCTCTTTCTTTATCTTCAAAGATAGATAACATAATAATGGGAATATCCATTTTAGTAGGGTCATTTTTGATAATTGCAGCGGTATCAAAGCCATTAATTTGAGGCATCATAACATCAAGTATAATTAAATCTGGTTTATCAGCTTTAATTTGATAAATTGCATCTAAACCATCTGTAGCTTCTCTGACTGCATAACCTTGATTTTGTAAAGATTGTCTGAGCAATTCACGAATATTCGCATCGTCATCAACCACTAAAATAGTTTTTTGACGGTCATAAGTCAGATTATTATTAGTAGAATGTTCTTGTAACTGTTGAACAATAGTATTTAAATTGACAATCTGTTCAAACTGGTTAATGACATTAATTTTAATTGGGATAGAAAATGCAAAAGTACTACCTTTCCCTAATTCACTTTCTACCCAAATATTACCACCATGATGTTCAATAATTTGTTTGCAAATTGGTAATCCTAAACCCGTACCTTGGGGTTTGTCGGTGAGGGTTTCTCCTACTTGTTTGAATTTATCAAATACTTTTGCTTGGTCTTCTAATGCTATACCATTACCTGTATCAATTATACTGACAACAATATTACTATTAATTAGTTTAGCACTACAGGTAATAGAACCTTCATGAGTAAATTTAATAGCATTTGATATGAGATTAATTAAAACTTGTATCAGACGGTTTTCATCGCCAATAATTTGCGGTAATTCTGGTTCAATATTTGTGATTAACTCTAAATTTTTGGTTGTAAATAAAGCGGATATAGCAGCTAAAGAACGCTCAATTAATTTGTCAATACTTATTGCTTCTTGCTTCCAATCAAGCTTTCCTGCTTCCATTTTTGCAATATCTAGTACATCGTTGATTAAAGCAGTTAGACGCTCAGCTTCAGAGATAATAATATTAATATTGTCTTTTACTCTTCTGATAGTTTTGTTAGTTTTGCGATTTTCCACAGGTAGAAAAGGAAAGACATCTTCTTCTAGTTTTTCTTGAATGATAGATGCAAATCCTAATACAGAAGTTAAAGGAGTTCGTAACTCGTGAGAAACGGTAGAAATAAAATCTGTCTTCATTGCATCAATTTCTTTTTCTTGAGTAATATCTCTAACGAGAATAACTGAACCAAAGGATTTACAATAAGACTCGTTACAATTAGTTTCTAAAATTGCAGTGACAGATGCTTTCGCAATTTGCTTTTCATTTAGTTGTAATTCTTTTGTAAAAACTGCTGTAGGGTTTTGCTGACTATTGTTTACCAATTCTATAATTTCAGGAAGAAATTCTTGACAGGAGATTCCTTTGATATCTACATCCCTCAAACCAAACATTTTAGTAATAGCAGGATTGTAATTAATTATTTTACCGTTAATATCGCTGACTAATAAACCATCTGCAAGGTTATCAATAATTGCGTTTAAATGTGCTGTATTTGCTGCTTGTTCTTTTAACAGTTGCTTGACTCGATTAATCAGATGGTTAAAAGAAAATGCTAAAATACCAATTTCATCTTCTGTAGTAATCGGAACTTGTAAGTCGAAATTTTCTGACTGCGTTACTTTTTTCGCAACATTGGTTAGTTCAATAATAGGAGAAGATATTGCCCAACTAATTTTTCTAGCTAATAAAAATTTTATAATAATAGATAGGAAAAGACTGCTAAAGATAATCCAATTACGAAATAAAATTGCTTGATTTAAGTTCTTTTTTGCTTGTATGATTTGTTTATAAAAAATATTGATTATTTCAGTTAAACTGTCGGAAATTTCATCGAATCTAATTGCTACATCACTATTAGTAAATTCTAAAAGTTGAGTTTGAGCAGTTGTAATTTTTTCTGCGGAATCTAAGTTAGTAACTGGATTTTTGTTTACTAGTTGATTTAATGATTGTAAATATTTTCCTGATACTCCTTCATAGGATTGGATAAATTTTTCTAATTTTGATATTTCTTGTTGTGAGTAATAGTTTTCTTGTGCTTTAATCAATTTAATTTCTGACCAACCTTTTTGAATAGCTGCTGAATGTTTAATAATATGAGCATATTCTTCTTCAAATTTTTCTGGCTGCTTGCTTAACGGAATTAGTTGTTGTTGATGGGTTCTTACTTGTAAAACTCCTGTTTGCAAACGATGAAGAGAATTAGTATTAATTAAAGCGTATTCTTCTTGTTCCAAAGCTTGTTTTTCCCATTCATTGCCAATTATCACTCCTAAGACAGTTCCGAATATAGAAATCCCAAAAGCAACAGCATATCCTAGGGAAATTTTGCGATTGATTTTCAGATTTTTGAACAATTTATAGTTTAAGCTGTAGATAGATTTCGAGTTGAATAAACTATTTAATTTCATGTTTTTAGTATCAATAAAATAACTTATTAAGAGTTTTCCCATTAAATTTCCAAAAATAACAATCAAACGAAAAAAAAATTATATTTCCAAATTTTTAGATAAATTCTCTGGATTTGGTTCAATCGGGATCTGAATACAAAATTCTGTTCCCTTGCCTAATTCTGATAGACATTTGATAAGTCCACCATGTTTTTCTACTATAATTTGATAGCTAATTGCCATACCTAATCCGGTACCTTTACCAACTTCTTTTGTCGTAAAAAATGGGTCATATAGCTTTTTCTGAATATCTTCTGCAATTCCTGGACCATTATCTATAATAGAAATATTTACCCAGTTATTACCAATCATTTGAGTACGAATTAAAATCAAATTTCCCTTTTCTTGTAAAGCATCAATAGCATTACTAATGATATTCATAAATACTTGATTTAACTGTCCTGCATAACAGCTTACTAAAGGTATTTCACCATATTCTTTAACTATCTCGATGGATTTTCGTTTTTCATTTCCATCCAAACGATGACGTAAAATTAACAAAGTTCCATCAATACCTTCATGAATATCAACGGGTTTTATTTCTGCTTTATCAAGGTGAGAAAAAATCCCTAAAGAACGCACAATATCTTTAATTCGGTTAACTCCTACTTTCATGGAATTAAATAATTGGATAAAATCTTCCTTAATAAAATTAAAATTTATATCCTCAATTTTGTCTTCAATTTCTGCTATTGGTTGGGGATAATTTTTTTGATATAGACTTACCAAATCAATTAAATCTTGAGCATAATTAAAGCCATAACCAATATTACCTTTAATAAAATTAACTGGATTATTGATTTCATGAGCAATTCCAGCTACCATTTGTCCCAAACTAGACATTTTTTCACTGTGTACTAATTGAGCTTGGGTTTGCTGCAATTTATCTAAGGTTTGTTGTAACTCTTTTGCTTGTTGTTGAGCGCATTTCGCAGCATTTAAACTTTGTTCGTATAATAGCGCTTTCTCAATGGCGATCGCCGCTTGAACGGCAAATATATTAAGGACTTTCAAATCTTCTGTGGTATAGTTAATTCTTGCTTGACTAGCAACAGCAATCGCAGCAATTACTTCCTCTTTATTCTTCAAAGGAACGCAAATTAATGAACTAATTGGTTTATCATTTGTAGGGCATATTAAACTGTCACAAAGATTGTTGATTATCTCTCCTTTACCTCTTTTAATTATCTCACTTATAATACCTTCACCCAATGTTATAGGAAACTCAAAAGAGCTAATATTACCAAATTGATAAAGAGGTTGAAGTTGACCAGTTTGAGGTTCTAATAACAAAAAAACACCAATATTACATTCAATTATTGTACTAATTCTTTCTAAGACTAATTGAGCAATTTGATTTAAATTTAAACTATTTGTAATCTGTGTAGATAGTTCATCAAATAAATCAATTTCTTCATATCTTTCTAATAACTCCTTAGCTAATGACTTTTTTTCCAACTCTTGTTTAATCAAAAAAGAAAGCAATTGAGAAACTACTAAAGCTCTGGAATCACCAACTACCCAAGCAAATATTTTATCGAATAATTCAACCGGATATTTCTCGATTAATTCTTTTTGATATTCACCATGGATAACTTTGCCATCACTATTCATGATATACAAAGGTGTTTTCTCGGTTGCAAAAATATTTTTTATCAGGTAAGTAATATCTTTTTGAGTTAAAAATTTCTCAACATTAATGCTACTCATCAACTAACCACCTCAAAACTGGGAACACTAGAAACAATTAATTATGTGTTTTACCTCCAACTCAGTTGTCATCTCTAATATTATTCAAACTTTCTAAGTTTAGAAAGCTAGAAAAAGAGATGAAAATAAAAATAAAAGAGTTTCATTTTTATCTCTTAACCTTGTTTTAGACAAAACAAAGATTTACTACATCAAAAGGTCTAATATTTAGGTTTCCCAAAATCTTCACAAAATCACCATAATTCCCAAAAAATCATCCTGAACTCAAACAAGAAGTATTTACTTATCTCAATATTTCTTTTAACGACTAGGAAAATAATTAGATATTCATCTAAGCAGTTTTCTGGATACCAAGCTCGCCATTTCGGTATCCCCTACAACTATGTACGGTTGTTACAGCTTTTAATAAAAATTTACATAATGTTACATTAGTTAACAAGAAACGCAGATTAAGGATAAAAACATGATAAGTAGAGGTTTTACGAGTAACGAACTAGGTCAACTGAATAATTTTGCGGTTGAACCAAAAGTTTATGTTGACGAGACATCAAGAGTCGGTTTTACTGAATATGCAGAGAAGCTGAATGGTCGCCTTGCAATGATTGGCTTTGTTTCAATGATTGCTGTGGAGCTTTTAAGCGGACGGAGCTTTATTGGATGGTTAACTAGTTTATAGGAATTGTAGTTAATAGATAGATAACAATAGAGGATAACTTACTATGAAAACTGATTTTGATTTTCCTAAAAAAGATTTACTTGGTTCCGTTGTTTTTCGACCAGATTTTAACAATTTTGCAGCGATTAATGTAAATCAAGCTTGGTCTTTATTTTTGACAGCAGGTAAAGATGATAAGCTATTGGGAGAGCAAACTGAATTGGGTAAATTTTTTACCAATCTTTTAATTGGTATAGGAGTAACTGGAATTCTTTGGGTAAGTTTGTTCAGGAATTTTGGATAAGTATTTGGGTTTATATTTTCAATTTAATCAATTTATTTGAAGTCTTGGTGAAAGTAACCGAGACTTCTTTCAATATTTACTGATTCTCTAGATTTGATGTTTTTTGAATTCATCTTTGATGCGTCTATCGAGATTTTAAATTGAGTGTTTATCACAATAGTTAATTAATTAACGGAATTATTAATTCTTTCCGAATCTAAAATATGTGCTGCTTCTTGTAAAAGTTCTTGTTGTTCTTTGTGAATTTCTTCTAATCTTGCGGAAATATCGTTTAATCTTTGTTGTTTATAATGAGAAGAAACTATTTTATAAGTAGTATTATCTTGTAATTTATATTCTAAAATGTTATTTAATGCTTTTACATCTCTAAACTGGTTAGTTGCAAAATGATTAAATAATTTACTTAACCATAACCAACTATATTTAATTAAAGCTTGAAATAATTTTAAAGGTATTTGCAGTATTGATAAGCTAATAGATTCAATTAAACGACCTATGGCTTTGATTAAACTCCAAAAAATAGCTAAGCTAAATAAAATAATAATTAAACTAATAATAGAATGATTTATTGACCAATTGAATAATGTAATAACTTTTAAAAATGCTGGATGTTGTTCAAACCAATCTGCAACTGAAGAAGTAACAACAGTTTGTACTGATAGAGGTTGTAAATTTTCTTGTAAAGAATTCTTAGCTTGTTCTACGGTATTCGTAACTGCATTCATAGCATTATGACTACCTTGAATTGCCGTTTGTTTCCAATCATCGGTAAAATCGTAAAGGTTTTCTCCTACAGTTTCTTTAGTTTGTCGTAAGCGTTGAATTATAGTTACTAAAACGTTAATATTTAAACTATTTTTTATATTCATAAAAGATTTTAAAGTATTACTAATATCATTAGGAGTCGGGTTTTTCCAAATTTATCTAGTCCTAAAGATAGTTATTTTAAAAACCCGACTTCTTCACCCAACTTGTGTAGTCAATTCTTAAAAGTCGGGTTTTTTCAAATTCACCCAACTTGTGTAGTATCCCTTTGAGAATGATTTACCCAAAGTTTAGGTAACAATAATCCAGAATTTGTTTTATATTCTGTAAACTCAGGATAGCGAGATAAAGACTTATCTTTCTTGAGCATATTAGGAACGAAAATCATCGCTGCAAATAATCCTAAAATTGCAAATGGTAGCCAATGCTGAACTAATAAAGCAAAACCAAAATAGATACAAATTTCTCCTAAATAATTAGTATTACGACAGCGAGCAAAAAAACCTTCGGTTATCAAACCAGATTTGTATTTGAGAGTATAGTATTTTTGGGCATCGCTACTGTAGTGCAGGAATATTCCTAATATATTAATTGAAATTGCCGCCGCGATTAAAGGTGAAGGAGGAATCGAACCACTACTAATTAAAATAAATGGTGCTACCCAATATAAACTGATGAAGAAAAAACTAAGTATTCCCATTCCTAGGGAAACTTCTTGTTCCCATTGTTTATCTGGATAAATTCGGTCTTTCAATAGCCATAATATTCCATAAGTACCGTGGAGTGCTAAATAAACCCAAGCACCGATAGTAAAGTTTTGATAGATTATCATTAATGCTAAAACAAATATAAATGTCGAACATTTATGTAAGTTGATTGGATATTTGACTTTCATAGTTTTTTAGTGAAAATTCAAGGTAAAAAATACAAAAAGATTTGTCTGATCAACTATAACTATATTTCAGAGCTTTTTGTCCTACAACCTTTGGAACATCTGTAATTAATTCTAGCTTTTGTAAGTTCAAAGTACACAGTGGTTTATCTAGATTTAAAGATACAAAAGGACTTTCTTGAGGAATTGCTAATTTACCTTGAACCAAACTTATTTGTGATTTAAACTGACTTTCAAAGCATAGTAATTCAGAACCCAAACCACTAAAAGCTCTACCATTAAATCCTTGTTTCCACCAAGTAGAAAAATTAAACAAACCTTTTTGATAGCGCAAACTGCATAATTCGCGGTTATTCTGACTAACTCTGACACTACCGTTATTCCAAGAAAAATCTGCCATTTCTTTGGGTAAACCCCAAATTTCTCTACCTCCAGCGACTGAATCTTGATTATCAACGTAAATATGGGAAACCCAAATTCCAATTTTCCCTTGATAACGTACAAATCCAGGAACTACTATCAACTCGTTGTATGTCAATAACGAGCCACTTTCATAGCAAGATATATAGACACTTGCTAAAGTTTTTCCTGGTAACAGTGAAATTATTTCTAACTCTGAAGGAATAAAATTGCTGGCTTGTTCAACATTAACCAATTGTAAGGTTTGAACTGCATAACCTTTGAGCGTCCAAGGTGCGGGAGGATAAGTCATCAGTAGTAACTAGACTTGTATATAGGTACTTCTAACATTGTAGAAGGTTAAGGATTCATTTTATTCAGTCTAAGAAAATTATAAAGATATTCTTACAAAGATTACATAAGTGAAATTCTATACAAAGTAATCACTACTAATTAAGTAATAATAAGTTAATTAATAGGCTATATGAAGCTGTAGATAACTGAGTTAGGGGTTGTATCTGATGCTTTATACTTTTATCACTTAACTGAAAAAATGGGTTGTAAAATTTATTTACCAATAATTCACTTGTTTGCCTATTCTCGCGCTCCTAAATTAGAAGATTTATTAGCAGATGAAAAAAATATAAATCCTGATTGGCTATGGGAAAAGTGTAATTCCATGGTTAGAACAAAATTATCATACGAGTTGAATCTTAAAGCTTTTTTGCAGGAAGAAAATAAGGAAGTATCAGGAGAACTTTTAATTAATCAGAAATTATCCGAGCAAGACAAACCAGAATTTATTGATATTCCCATAGATAAAAAAATAGATAGTTATGATATTGAAAATTATTTTCCAATTTCAATTAAAGAGGAAAATGATATTCTAGCTGAAATTTACCCATTAAGGCTTTATGAAAGTTATGCATTGGGTTTAAGTTTTTATCCCAAACGGGAATTAGAGAATAAAAAATTTACTATTCAAGAAATAAAACAATATAATTTAAATCCCCATAACTGTTTATTTTTATCCCAAGAAAACAATAGTCCATTTTTGGGTCAGACAATATTAATTACAGCTAAATTAACCGGAAAAGACCGAAAAAAATCTTTAGAGTGGTTAAAAAATCATATTGCTGATGAATACTTAGATGCTTTATTTATAGAAAATAAAAATTTGAGAAAACCTGCTTTTAATAGAGCCGGTAAATTATTCGGTAGACCAGTTTTTGAATATGGTATTTTTAGACAATTAGACAGTTATATTCATGTTTTAGTTTGGTTAATCGAAGATAAAGATGAAAAAAATATTGTAGAAAAATTTTATAGCAAGTTATTAGATTTATTTTTGTTTAGAACTAAAGTTGTTCAAGCCTATAAAGAAACAAGAACACATTCAAAGGACGCAAAGGATAAAAATAAAGAAATAGAAAATAAGCTAGAAGGAATGATTACAAATTCATCTTTAAAAACAGGAGAAAACAATTTTAATCTCATAAAAATATCCCAAGATATAATCGAATTGACTCAAATGTCCGTAAGATATGCCAATGTTTTGAGAGATATAGAAGAGTATCAAAATGCTATAGTTGATAATACTCGAAATTATAATGACAAAATACGAGAGATAAAAAGCTTTTCTCCCAATGAAAGTGTGGGGTTTTTAAGCTTTTTTGGAGAAAGGGCTTGTCGTTCTTTTAAAGACCAGCTTACAGCAGAATTAGCCTATTTTCAACATGGTATTGATTTAGTTGATAACGTAGTTGACGCACTCCGAGGACAAATCGCAATTGAGCAGGCAAATAGAGAACGACAACTGCAAACTACAATTACAAGTTTAGGTATTGCTATCGCTGGTGCGGGAAATTTTGCATCTAGTTATGAAGCTGGATCTGTAACAGAAAAGAAAGATGAAGTAGCTAAGTTACCTGTGATTGGAACAATTCACATACCTCATTTTGTATTTTCCTTTTCCATAAGCATAGTGGTTGGTATTATTGTATGGAAAATAGCATCAAAATACTTGAGACAAAGTTATAGAAAGAACGAGCTTATATTTTCTCCTAAAAAACATAAATCAACCGATTTGGGCGCAAATAACCAGAGTCAATTAGAACAAGATAATTAAAGTCAATACAACTATTTTTTCAAAATATAATCAAATTATAATTACTTGTAACTAGTATCATCTTTACGAGTAAAAATTACCGACTTATCATCATCAGATGGTTTCGCAATTAAATCATTATCAGGATAATTTACAATATCATTCGGAGTTCTATCCCCCACTTCTAAATAAACTGCAACTTGATTAGAACGATTGATTAAATGATGTCCGTTGGCTTCATTAGCCGGAAATCCAGCAGCCATCCCCGGTATTAAAATTTCTTCTCCCGCATCAGTAATTAATGTCAATTCACCTTCTAAAATATAAATAAATTCATCTTGATGTGAATGCCAATGTCTTAATGCTGAAGCGCTTCCAGGAGATAACTTTACTAGATTTACGCCAAAATTATTCAATCCCGCAAAATTTCCCAACCGCTGACGAAATCTTCCCGATACTATGGACTTGAATTCCTCTGGGTAATTTGTACTTTGTTCAATTGGTACATCTTCAGGATTAATAATCATATTTATTTGGTAATGGGTAATTGGTAATTGGTAATTGGAGAGATATAAATTACTAACTCCTAACTCCTAACTCCTAACTTTTTAAATAAAAGTTCCACAAAATCCTTGCAGCGATCGCCCTCCAAGGTCGCCAATTTTCGGCTATAATTTCCATGTCATCAGGTGTGGGACGTGTTGATAAATTTTTCAGCTTTTGATATGCGACAATTACTCCCAAATCACCTTTAGGAAAGGCATCTGGACGCTGTAAACACATTAATAAGTATATATCCACCGTCCAATCACCAATACCTTTGATCCGCTTGAGTTGATTTCTAATCGTTATATCGTCAGCAAACGCTAATTCTTGCAAATTTAAATCTTGATTAAAAATTGCGATCGCCAATTCTTTAAGATAAATGATTTTTTGACGGCTAATTCCACAGGTTTTTAACTGAATATCATCAAACTTAAGTAAATTCTCAGGTGTCAGTGGTACCACCGTTTCACATAAACGCTTCATAGTAGCACTTGCAGAACCCACCGAAACCTGTTGTCCTAAAATTGTCCGTACCAACCCAGAAAAACCCGGTTTTTCCTCCCATTTTGGCGGATTACCCCATTTTTCCAGAATCCCCGCAAAATCTTCATCCCTCCTAGCAAGCTCTTTTAACCCAACAATAAAACTTTCCTGAGTAAGTGCTTCTTGTATCATTTCTCTGTTCTTTCTTCCTCTGCGTACTCAGCGTACTCTGCGGTTAAATAAATCAAAAATATCGCAGCAAAACCACTAGTAATTTTTAACCTCAGCGAATACCATGAAAATCAAACCGAATTTAAACACAAACTTCATCATTAATGAACAAAATAATAACCACTCTAGCAACAACCTTAACCATCTCCCTAACCTTTAACACCACAGTACAAGCCAGAATAATTAACAGTATCAGCCCACCTTCAGGAACAGGTCAAGGGGATGTATTTTGTCCACAGGTGCAAACTTCCGTAGATACCCCATTTCCTAATAATAGTGGCAATCAAATTAACAACTTTCCCGGTTTATCCTGTACACCAAAAACCTTCCGCGAAATTGCTCCCATCGACACCCAATTATTCGTTGAGCCATCTGGGGGAATTACAGAGTATTTACTGAGGGAAACAGTTGTAAATAGTACTGAATCTATTTGGGATGGCTTTAATATGGCAATTGGTTTTCAATCCGATGATGCTTTAGGTGGAGATAACTTTGCATCCCCAGCGGTAATTTTAGTTCCTGCCGGCTTCGCAATTCCCACTTTTAATAACGTTCAACCGACTTCCTCAAAATTCGCCCAAGTTAATCCCGATGGTTCTTTTAATCTTAACTGGTCTGGGGGTACTGTAGCGCCAGGTGAATCAGTGGATTTCACATTTTCCCTAGATATTCCTGACGATTTAGAAGGAAACAATTTCTACGATTCCTTTACAATTCGTCAACTTCCGATTGCTTCTAACTTAAATGAAAATCAAACCGTTCCCGAACCAAGTTTAATATTTGGTCTTCTGAGTTTGCTAGGTTTTGGTTTCGCTAACAAACAGAAATTGTAACATTTATTTTGATAGGTGTAAAAATTGCTTATTTTCCCCATCAAACTGTTTTAAAATGCAACAGCAACTTTGGGAATGCTTTTTTACAACAAATCACATGAAACGTCGAGAAATCATCAAAAAAACCGCGATCGCAACCGCAACTGCTGCGACTATTGTTTCCTGTAGTAGTAATCAGGGACCTGCGGTAGGCAAGAGTTTACCAAATGTCCGCTGGAGAATGGCAACTAGCTGGCCTGAGTCTTTAATAATTTACAGCGGTCCGGAGACAATTGCCAAGCGCGTCAAGGAAATGACTGACGGACGTTTTATCATTACTCCTTCTACCGCTGGAGAATTAGCAGGTGCAACGGAAGTGCTTGATGCTGTACAAACAGGTTCCGTACAATGCGGACATACAGCAAGTTATTTTTACATCGGTAAAAACCCCGCTTTAGCCTTTGCAACCTCCGTACCTTTTGGTTTAACTGCACAGCAACAAAATGCTTGGCTATACCACGGCGAGGGACAAAAAGCAATACAGGAAATTTATGATAATTTTAATATTATTTATTTTCCGGCTGGTAATAGTGGAACCCAGATGGGAGGATGGTTCAAACGAGAAATTAAATCCCTTGGTGACTTGAAAGGATTAAAAATGCGGATTCCCGGATTGGGTGGGAAAGTCATGTCTCGTTTGGGGGTTAACGTCCAAGTATTACCCGGAGGAGAAATTTATTTAGCCTTAGAAAGGGGTGCAATTGATGCAGCAGAATGGATTGGCCCTTACGATGATGAAAAACTAGGTTTAAATAAAGCCGCGCAATTTTATTATTATCCCGGTTGGTGGGAACCCGGTTCCAGTTTAGACGTATTAGTTAACCGTAATGCTTGGCAAAAATTACCAGAGGAATACAAGCAAATCTTCCAAACTGCGGCTTATGAAGCGAATATGGATATGTTAGCAAGATATGAAGCTTTGAATGGGCAAGCATTAAGTGAGTTAACTAAGAGCGGTACAAAATTAGTTGCCTACAGCGACGATATCTTACAAGCAGCACAAAAAGCCAGCCTTGAAGAATTAGAAGAAAGTGCAAGTAAAGATGCAACCTTTAAGAAAGTTTACGAACAATGGCAAGGTTTTAGAGAGAAGCTTTATAACTGGAATCGCGTGAATGAATTGAGTTTTGCTAATTTTGTAACTAAAAAATAGGTAATAAATAATCATGTAGAGACGTTGCATTGCAACGTCTTTTTAATGTATGGAATACTAAGTTTAAATTTGGATAATTTTTTGACACAGAGCATGACGATTATCAACTTCTTGATATCGGTTGGGATGGACTCAAGCAAGTTTATAACTGTTTCATCCATAATATAGACCTCTCGAAACAAACGTAAAGCGCGATAGCCCTTTATAGCGACGCTTCACGTATCGCGTTTCAAAAAGTCAATTGAAAGTGTGAGGGAAGAAGTGGTCATTCCTGATACAGGAAATATTTGGGATGATATTGATGCTTTGATTGAGAATGCTGAACGTATTACTTTTAATTCTTTGGGAAGACAAACTGTAGCGACAATTATTAGCAGCGCATTAAGTAGCTCTGGATTTGCTCAAATTTATTCAGAAAAATATTTGCGATCGCGAAGGGAAGCTTTTGCTGTAGTAATTGAAAGAGCGAAAGCGAGAAATGAAGTTGGAGCAGATTTAGATGCTAATCTTGTATTTGATGTGATGAGTGGAATGATGCTTTACGGCTTAGCATTTCCACCGGCATCTGAATCATGGTCAGCATATGTTCGTCGTGCAGTGGAAGCAATTATCATATTATGTCCGATTAAATACTTTTAATAAAGGAAACAGGGAAAAGGGAATAGGGAATAGTAATATAGCTGATTAGTAATTATACAAATAATTTTGCTTAAATACTTATCAGTTATCAATTGACATAGAAATTATATTGATGAATTAATCAATATAAAGCCGTCCTAGAAGGACGAGGCTTCAGACCCAAATCTTTGGTGAATTGTTTACTGATTTAATTGCTAGTATCTAAGGATATATTTATTTTACAAAATCTCATGCTACAGATAGAGATTAAAATATATAGCAATCCTAAATGACTTGTGAGAAATTTATGTATAATCTGGCGGTTAAAACCGCTACGACACCTTCCTAAGTCCACCTGCGTGGACTCTATAAAACAACCCGCTCACCATCCGGGTTTTGCCTGTGTAGCCAAGGCCGCGCGCAGAAGGGGGGGTCTCCCCCATGAGCGACTGCCGTGCGACTTATAGTCGCCAGGAGTGATTTAAATGTAACCTCTATTCCTAACTTTTAATCTACGTATTTTCTCACATCTCAATTCGGATTGCTATATCTTTAGAATGAAATTATCAGCTTGTAAGTCTTTATGAAGACACTTCTATTATTTCGCTTGATTATACTTATTAAATATTATAATTAGTCTGATATCTTGTTAGTTGATTTTAATAATTAATATAAGTACATAAGACAAAAAATCATTATGACCTTTAAAAAAATCTTGGTAGCTTTGGAACTTTCACCTAGAGATGAAGCTGTATTTTCGGAAGCAGTAAGTTTAGCCCAAAATATCGGAGCGCAAATAACGCTAATTCATTGTTTGTCTGAATTTACGGAAATGGCAATGATGTCTCAAACCGCTTTGGGTAGAGGATATGGGTTTACGGAAACATCTTTTACAACTACCATGTCCCCAGCAATGGTAAATATGGAGTTGATCCAACAAGCAAGCCTGACAAAACAGCAACAAGCTGAAAAACATTTAAGTTATTACCAACAAAAAGCAGCTTTAGGGGGTGTTTCCGCTGAATATAAATGTTATGAATCCACCACAAGTATTGGTTATCAAATTTGTCAAATTGCTGAAGATTTGAAAGCAGATTTGATAATTTTAGGTCGTAAAGGACATAACGGAATTGCAGAAGCTTTGTTAGGAAGCGTCAGTAACCATGTACTTCATCACGCTCCTTGTGCCATCTTAGTTATTCAATAAGCAGAGGAAATGTTCATTAATTTCAAAAAAATCTACATCTCTAGAATTACTCACTAACCTGAAAATATCTACCACTCGAATGCTGTTTTCAAATTTTTTAAGCTATATTCTATTAGATAGATAATAATTGGATACGGGTTGCAAACAAATTGAATATTACTGCTTTTGATAACTCAAGTTGTTTTGATATGTTTGGCTTTTGCTAGCATTTTTTTGTATATCAGAAGCAAATCAAAAACAAGGTAAGCAGTATTTTAATGCATTAATTCCTAATTAATGGCTTATCGATAGCGGTCTAATCATATTTGAAACTAAATAAATAGATAGTAATGAAAACATCAATTCCAACTCGAGGACAAAGAGAAAGAGAGCTTTCACAGCGGATTCAAGCTTTATATTCCAATCAGTTAGGACACAGACCAACAAAAGTCACCTGTCAACTGTTTGATAACTCTTTAGCAATTGTCATGGAAGATTCAATTACTCCAGCGGAGCAATTATTAGTTGATCAAGGACAAGAAGAGTTAGCAGAACAAGTACGTTCTGGCTTGGATGATGCAATAGAACCCAAACTCAAAGTACTGATTGAAGAAATTTTGGAAGTTAAAGTATTAGATTTAATGGGTGATGCGACTTTACAAACTGGTAGGAGCGGTATAGTTGTCGTACTATCAAATACACCGGAAGTCCGTAACCCAGATGCAATTCCTAAAGCAAAGTCTAAGGCATTAAATAGTAGAAATGGAAGCAATTCTATAAATGAATAAATCCTACTGGTAAAAGGGTAATACCATTTGAGATTTTGGATTTTAAAAAAGTTGCTAGTTCGGCTTTTTAAGATTTCATTTGTCGCAATCATTTTCTAAATTGGTATAAAAAGGAAGATTTTACCCTTTACCATCTAGGCAATATAGAAGATAATTTTCCTTGATTGAATAAAACTAATAAATTACGGCTGTCCTTAAGGGGTATTCCCTATGCATTCTCAAATTTCCCATTCTCAAAATCTCGAAAAAATCATCGCTGAACGCATACAGTCTTTGTTTATAAGTCAGCTTGGACATCAACCTAAAGATGTATATTGTCGTTTTTTGGATGATAAACTAACAGTTATTATTGAAAATGCTGTTACTAAACCCGAACAATTATTAATGGCAGCAGGTCATCAAGATGTAGTTATAAAAGCAAGAGGTCGTATTGAAGAGATTTTACAACCTCAGCTACAAAAAATAATTGAGGAAGTTACTAATTCTCAAGTTAAAGATATACTTTTTGCAACTCATCTTGATACCAATTATGTTAGCATCATTGCTTTATTTGCCGATAAATGCAATGTTACTGCGGAGCAAAAACAAAAACTTATTAAATAAAAATTAACTTTTGTAGTTGAGGTAACGGCAAATCACTTCTTCGATGTCTTCAAGCATATAAGGTTTGCTAACATAAGCGTCGAAACCAGCTTCTAGAATTTTGTGTTTTTCTTCAGCACTTGCTAAAGCTGTCACCGCAATTATCGGTATATGCTTTGTTGAACTATCTTGCCGCAGAACATGAAAAAGGTCGATACCATTTGCTTCTGGCAACATGATATCTAATAATATTAAATTTGGTTGAAATTCTCGTGCAATTAGCAACGTCTTGTTTCCGTCTGGTTCACCAATAAATCTATAGTTTAAAGAATCGACGATATAATTTACTATCAGTAAGTTATCTTCGTTGTCCTCAATTGCCAGAATCAGAGGAGTCTGAGAAGTACGCTGCTGTTTGTCATTGTCATCAAGTTCCATTTTCATCGTCTGCTCCTAAAAGTCTATCGATTATATACTTAAGCACAGACGAGGCTTTTCTCCAGCAGCCGAAACCAAGCTTTAAGTGGATGAATTGACTCGTAACTTGCCTTCTATCAGTTTACTAATGCTTTGCCTTTTAATTACAGGGAAAGGAATTATTTAAGCTAATACAACGGAAATCACATTCCGATTATAAACTAAATTTTGTGTGATTAGACAACAAATAGATAGATATTTTTAGTTTAAAAGATGGTATGCACAACTTTATTATATTAAATTATACTAAAAGATTCTAAAAATATTTAAGAATATACCAGTAAAAATTTTGCGTTCCTTTGTGTGTACTTTAGCGTACTTTAGCCTTAAAAAGCACAGGCTGATTAAGGTATTTCACATAACATCCAATATTTATTTAAAGTTGCCATTGTTTCAATGAATTGGGAAAAATTTACTGGTTTTAACAGATACCCGGCTACATTTAAATTATAAGCCTCGATTCTATCTCGATCTTCGTCAGAAGTTGTCAATACAATTACTGGTATTGATTTGAGATCGGCATCTGCTCTTAACTCTTCAAGAAACTCTAATCCACCCATTCTAGGCATATTTAGATCGAGCAAAATGATTCTTCGCTGCTTAGGAATATTTAAAGAAGTTTCATTTTCACCTCGCAACATTTTTAATGCTTCAATTCCATTACAAGCAACATAAAGAGGATTTCTCAAATTATTCTTTTTTAGCGCTCTTTTGACGTTCATTACATCTACTTCATCATCTTCTACCAGGAGTAGATTTAAAATTTTTTCCTCCATTTTTCTTTCCTAATTGAATTTTTGTTAAGTCGTTTTTAACTTTATTTGCAGGATACTAAATTTCCATTATTGTTGCCTCATCTAATAGTAATAATTACACAATATTACTTCTTACTCTTGAGGAATAAATAAAGAAATTAAAAAATAAATACAGTGAGCAATTACTAATACCCCTCATTGTATATTATATTTTTTACATTCTTTTTTTCAGCCAGGTAAACCGGAAAGTTGTTCCTTTACCAACTTCCGATTCTAAGCTGATAGTTCCTCCGAGTTCGTTAACTATTCTCTTGACTATAGCCAAACCAATACCAGTATTTTCTTGCTTATCTCGTGCTTCCAAAGTTTGAAATATGACAAATATTTTCTGATGATATTGTTCTGCAATGCCAGTACCGTTATCTGAAACTGCAAATTCGTAAAAAATATCTTGTTCTTTGACTTCAATGGTAACTTTACCATCCGTGCGATGGTGATGTTTGACAGCATTACTAATTAAGTTACTAAAAACCTGTTGTAAAGGAATTTTTTCTGTCACCAAGGTGGGCATTTGTCCGACAATCTCAATGGTAAACTCTTGGGGAGGAGCAATTGAGTCAATTATTTCTGTTAAAAGTTGACCAACATTAACTGTTTCCGGTTCAGTTTTGATTCTTCCGATACGGGAATATTTTAAAAGTCCGTTAATTAAAGCTTCCATACGATGAACTCTTCCCCGTAACAAGTTCATTTGCTTTTGCGTATCCTCAGTTAATACTTCTTGTAAATCTTCCTCAATCCACTCTGATAAATTTGCGATCGCTCTGAGGGGTGCTTTCAAATCGTGGGATGTGACATAAGCAAATTGGTCTAATTCTTTATTGCGTTTTTCTAACTCTCTGGTAGTTTGCAACAATATCAAATTAATTTGAGCTAATTCATCAGCTCTCGATTGTAAAACAGCTTCCGTTTGCTTGCGTTCGGTAACATCATTAAGGGTACCATAAACGCCAATTTGTTCATCATCGGAATTAGTTTCTAATTGTGCGTACATTTCTAACCAACGGAAATCACCATTTTTAGTCAGAATGCGAAATTCATATTGAAAATTTTCTTCATTTCCTGAAATTACTGATGCAAATAATTCTCTACCCTTAATTTGTTCTTCTTCCCCATACATCAAATTTGCAAAGTATTTGCATAAACTCTCTTTGATACTATAACCAGTAATATCAATCCAAGCTGCACTTAAGAATGTCCAACAACCCGTTTTATCTATTTGAAAAACGACTTCTTTAACACTGTTAACTACATTACGATACAACCGTTCACTTTCTGCTAAAGCTGTTTCCATACGTTTACGTTGGGTAACATTATCAAAAGCCACACCAACTAAATTACCTGGTAAAGGAAAAGCTGTTACTTTAAAAAATGAACTATTAATCCGCTCGTCACCGTAGGTAAATTCTCCTAAATCTTTCACTTGCTTGGTTTTAACTACTTGAGCATAAGTCTGTAACTGTATGAGATGTTCTTCATTTAACATATTAGGAAAACATTCCTCTATTGGCTTACCAAGATAATTTTGGATATTTAAACCTAACATTCGCGATGCCGCAGGATTAGTAGTTACCAACCGAAAACTGGTAATATCGTTTAAATCATCCATTTGCCAAATACACAAACCAATTTGGATGCTTTTGACAATATCCTCATAAATTTTGACTTCTGCTCTTGCCGATTGCTCGCTTTCAATTAACTCGTCTTTACGTCGATTTGATTCTTCTAACTGCGCTGTTCGTTGTCTAACTCGTGCTTCCAACTCTTGATTTAAACGAATAATTTCCGCTTCCGCTGCTTTGCGATCGCTAATATCTTGGTGGGAACCAATCATCCTAACTGCAACTCCAATTTGATTCCACAAAGCCATACCGCGAGCTAAAATCCATTTGTAGCTACCATCTTTACAGCGTAAACGAAACTCAACCTGATACTGAGGAATTTGATGATTTAAGTAAGCATTCCAAGTTGCTTGGGTTAACTCAACATCTTCTGGATGAATCAAATTTTCCCATCCTTCGTAGCTGTTTTCCACTTCCCCATCTTCATACCCCAACATTTCTTTGTATCGAGTTGAGAAAAAAGCTTCGTTAGTAGCAATATTCCAGTCAAATATGCCATCTCCAGTACCTTGCAAAGCAAGCTGCCAACGTTCTTCGCTTTTTTGCAGCGCTTGAATCATCACTTTTTTATCCGTAATATCACGGCCTTCGGGAATCAATAATTCTACTTCTCCCTGTTCGTTAAATACAGGTTTGAGAGAAAAATCAATTGCCGTCACTTTATCCCCAGCACCTAATAAATCTACTTCATAGCGAACAAACTCACCATTTGCAGCTTTTTCGATGGCTTGTTGTAATGAGTGCTGCGTTTCCGGAGAAATCGTCCACCAATAATTTTCCCAAAATGGTCGATTCACTACGTCTTCTTTACTTATTCCCCCGAAATCCAAAGCAGTTTGATTGACTTCGACTAAAGTACCATCCGGTTTCAGTAAGCCGATAAACTGAAACATCGAATTAAAAATTGCTCGGAAACGACGTTCACTTTCTTGTAATTGCGCTTCCGCTTGTTTGCGTTGGGTAATACTAACGCTGGTACCGATAATCCGATAAATTTGATTTGCTTCGTCATACAATGGTTTTAAGCTCGTTAACCACCAAGAATCTTCTTCTGAGCCATTAAATTTTAAACATTCTTCATAAGTAATACTTTCCCCAGTTGACAAGCAGCGATTGTAACGTTCTCGAACCGTTGTTGCAGAGTTATTGGGTAGAACTTGTTCGGGAGTTTTTCCTTGAACTTCCTTGGAACTCATCCCCATTACCCTTTCAGTCACTGGATTAATACTTGTATAGAGAAATTCGCCTTGTTGTGTAGTATCAACTACAAAAATTGCCTCTGTTACCCCTTCGTAAATACTACGTAAAAATTGCTCGTTCTGCTTTCTAGCTTGAATTTCCGCTTGCAATTTCTCAGGTGTTGGTAAAGCTAAAATTTGCGGAATTAAATGAGTTAAAGCAATTGCCGTTATCAATGAGACGATGGCAGTAATTGCTCTAATATAACCCGAAATCCAATAATCTGGATGCCATAACGTCCAGATATCCATCAAATGTCCGCTACCGCAAAAAATAATAAAACTAGCAAATAGCCAGAAAATCCCGTTAAAGGGGATATCCGCTCGTTTGCGAAGAATATATATAAGGGTTACAGGAATAGAAAAATAAGATAAAGCAGTAACAGCGTCGCTCACCAAATGTAGTCCCACTAATCCAGGTTTCCAAAGATAGCAGGTACCATGAGGCATAAAGGAAGCAATTGCTAAAAGATTCGCTGTAATTGGGAGCATTTTTTACCAAAAAATTACCAGATAGTATTTATATTTTTAACTATTTTTAACTATTTTTTAGTTTGTGCCAAAGTTATGTAACACAATTGACTGGGGAACGTCGGTGTACAAAAACGGTCAAAAACACAGCTAAAGCTGTTATCTTTTGCCTGTTCCCTACCCTCAAAGTTTTTTTCAGCAAACCCTATTCAATAACTCAATACCAAGCAATTACTTAGCTTCATATGACAAATCGTAAAGCCTTGTAACAAAACATCAAGAAAAATATCAAAAAAACATATATCCGTCTTAAGGAGGATGCAGGATTTATCTTTTAATAGAGTATGAGTGCTACTGTAGAACGATGAAAAATCAGGCAATTTTTAATTATATATAAAGTAGGTTTTTCTATGATTCATGTTTAAGTTAATTAGATGTAGAAGAAGACCAAAATTTGATTATGGATTAAATTATTAAAACTGCAAGAATGTGAACTATGGTTAATTCTAGAAATATCGATCAAATTCGGGAAGATAAAGAGATCAAAGCCATATTAGGCTATCCAGTTAAACGAACTGTTCGCGACAAACAAGGTAATATTATCCTTAATGTGGGAGATATCATCAGTTTTAGGGCATTAGAGCAAGTTAATCAAGCCGACGTTTTCGATTCTTTGTTTCGTTCGGTTTATCGCAAGTAATTACAAGCAATTAATTATTTAAATTTATTTCTATTTATTTATTTCTATTTATTTTTATATATATCAAACAAGACTCCAGTACAAAAGTTCAATCAAGATTGAATGATTATTATAGCAATCCGAGTTGAAATACAGCATTTTGCAGATAAATGAGGTACGGCTTTATATTATAAAGCAATGCGTGAGATGGAGAGAACAAGCCAAGGGGTGAACGGAGCATCCCTACCCGTCAGAATGTGCCTCATAAAGATCAAATATGCTGTATGAAGAGATAGGGAGATTTTGTCTAGATTCTATTCAAATTACCGCAATTAGAAATTTCCGAATCATTATATAAGCTCCTAAATTTATCGGAATTATCTATATAGATAGATAGAGATAAATCATTGAAAAACGTTTCTCATGGTAGAGCAAGAACCAAAACTAAACAATTAATATAGTAGGTAAGAAAGAAAGAAACAAACAAACAACCAATTTTTGGTTAATCATAAAAATTTAAGGGGTCAATTATGAGTACAGAAGATAAAGCAAAAGCAACTGCTAAAAATATCGAAGGTAAAGCTCAAGAAGCAATGGGTAATATGACCGGAGATACCGAAGATCAAGCTGAAGGAAAAGCTAAACAAACTGAAGCAGAAGCGCGTCACACAGTCGAGAATGCAAAAGACAAAGTTAAAAAAGCAATTGACTAATTTTTAGTCATCAATAAGCTTAATTTCAGAGATTTATAGTCACTCTGAAATAAGTTAATTAGTGTTACTAATGTGGGAAAATGGAGTTTTTTGAAAATACAGAAGTTAGAGGATGTTTTGAAAGTCTAATTTAATACTTCACCTGGCGACTATAAGTTGCACGCCACTTGCTACAACGGGGGGAACCCCCGCAAGGCAGTGGCTTGGCTACACAAACCGGCACCGGCAGTAAGGCGGGTTCTAAACTAATTAGTCCACCTTACGGTGGACTTTGTTTTTGTAGTAGCGGTTTAAACCGCCGGATACTTTTAAAACATCCTCTTACAATAATTTTTAACTTCTGAATTATTCTATTTAATTTTGAGTTGTTGATTGACAAGTGACAACAAAAAATGTGAGAATTTTGATTAATTTCTGATTGAAATATATCCGAATTATTGACTAATTAGTTGTTCAAATTTAGGCTTTCACAATGAACATTTCTTTTAACTACCTTTTAGCAGAGCTAATCGATAATTCCTACGGTCGTTCTGATTACTATATGTCCCTAACCGGAATAGTTGTTCTCGGTTTTGTTGCAGCTACTACCATAGGTTCCATTGCTTGGTACAATTCCAAACGTCCGGTGGGTTGGGAAGATAAAGAACGTCCCGATATTGTTCCCAAGGTTGAAAAATCAGAAAATCCTGGTTTGTAATATTTTTGTAATATTTTTTTATATAAAATAAACCCCGACCTGTATTTAAAATATATTATCTAAAATATATATTTAAAATATATAAGTCGGGGTTTGTTTTTGTGATTATCGATTTTTAAAAACCTTAATAAAACCCAACTTCTAAATCCAAGGTTGTGAAATACAGAAGTCGGGTTTTTTAGTATAAATATCTGTCACAAACTGACAACCTCATAAAAACCCGACTTCTAAATTCACTTTGTATTAATACTAGAAGTTGTACCCTACACCCAAAAGTAATCCAACATCAGTATTATCATCAGAAAAACCAATGTTAACACCTCCGGTTGCTGTAATTCTCTGAGAAACGGGAACGTCAACTCCTCCAGTAAGTAGGAAGCCAACATCTGCATCGCTATTAGTATTAATTGAAACTCCCGCACCGAGATAAGGTGCAACACTAAGTCTTTGAATTCCGGTATTTGCAACGTCATCAACGGGAAAATCAATTGTTAGGGGAATTAGGAATACGGGATCATCATTAATTAAAGCAGATGGACGTATAGAAAAGTTTCTGCTCAAACCGATTTTACTAATTACTGAAAAAGCACCATCACCTAATGCACTATTATCATCAAAGCTGACAAATCCACCTACTCCAAGATAGCTAGGACCAGAACGAGTAGTTCTACCAGGTATAAATTGCGCGACTTTTTCAGGTGATTTTTCAACGTATACGTTATTATTTTGAGTTTGTGCTTGAGCTTTTACTCCACTAACGGTTAAGATAGCTGCACTAAGACTAGCAACGTAACAAGCAAGTTTGAATTGTCGAAAGTTCATTGTTTGTTTCTCCAAATTAAGTTGCAAACTGCTTTAAATCAAATTTAAATTAACATTAAATAATTATTGCATGAATAAAGCAGCGGTATTTTAAGTAAAAAATCAATCGCTAAAGCTGTAAACAAAAGGTTTTTTTGTGAAAAAACTCCTTGATAATAATTAATCAAGTCTAGTTCAATATCATACTATAAATTGAATCATCAAACAGTGTAAAATCATCAAATTTTGACGAATTCACCTGATAAGCTCTCGGTGTATAATATATTTCCCAATCGACCATATTTAAAAATTCTAAAATAGCTTGAATCTGCTTAATCTGTGATTCAGTGCTATTAATTACCAATAGGTATTCTCCTTGTTGAAGAGAATTTGTATAAAAATCAATTCTATTTTGGGGAATTTCTAAATCTTCTAAAACGTAATCAAAGCACTGATTTTTATTGGGTAAAATCCGATAAATTTGCTGTACCGGAAAGCCGTCACGCTTCAAGTGCAACGTCAATTTATCGATATTGTTTTGATTGGAAAGCACAGCAATTGTGTGCTTGATATCATTAAAAAAAATACTAATTGTCTTCTCCTTTTATTTGTAATATTATGATTTGAAAAACTACCGATCAAATATAGGAATCCTGTTAGACTTCTATGTTATTAAAGATGAGCAATAATGATTAATTACCCTAGGAGTTAGTTCCTATTCACCCACAGGGTAATTCTTGATTTGATTGCTAATTACCAATTATCCATTAATCACTGCACCACCGTTGGGATGCAGAATTTGACCCGTAAAGTAAGAGGAATCGTCTGATGCCAGAAAAACATAACTGGGAGCAACTTCTTCGGGTTGTCCAGGACGCTTCATCGGTACTTGTTTCCCGAAGCTATCTACTTTTTCTTCGGGGAAAGTTGCGGGGATTAAAGGAGTCCAAATCGGACCTGGTGCAACTCCATTAACACGAATACCTTTGTCTATTAATTGTTGCGATAAAGAACGTGTAAAGGCGACAATTGCACCTTTAGTAGCAGAATAATCAAGTAATGAAGAACTACCTCTATATGCAGTAATGGAAGTAGTATTGATAATAGCATCACCCTCTTTAAGATGAGGCAATGCTGCTTTTGTGATAAAGAACATCCCAAAAATATTAGTACGGAAGGTACGTTCTAATTGTTCTGCTGTAATATCTTCAATACTTTTTTGAGGATGTTGTTCCGCTGCATTATTAACTAAAATTTCTAAATGACCGAGCTTGTTAACAGTTTCTTCAACTGCTTGTTTACAAAATTGTTCGTCACCAATATCACCTGAGATCAGAATACAGCGACGACCTTCTGCTTCTATCATTTGCTTGGTTTCTTCCGCATCGGAATGCTCATCTAGATAAACGATCGCAACATCTGCACCTTCTTTAGCGTAGAAAATAGCCGCAGCACGACCGATTCCACTATCACCACCAGTAATCAAAGCTACTTTACCAGTTAATTTATCACTGCCTTTATACTGAGAGTCATCTGCCTGGGGTTTAGGTGTCATTTCGGACTCTATACCAGGTTGACGATTTTGAGTTTGTGCTGGTGGTGTTTGAGATTGAGTCATTTTAAATACCTAGTAGCTGTTTACAATTACTCCACAATTAAAAGCAACCTGAGATAAAATCTGAGTAATTTGACATACTCCCCAGCCTAAAGGCGTGGGGATTCTAGGCTCCTTCCAGCAATTGCAGGCGTAGCCCGACTTATATCACCTAAGCTTTCGGGATGATGCCCCAACCATTTGAATGTTACGTGGAGGGTTTTCGTCTCTTCCATTAACCGATTGGCATGATGGACAACGCCATTCTCTCACTGACAAATCTAGTTTTTTTAGAACGTGTCCACAACCAGAACAAGTCTTGCTGTTGGGATACCACTAATTAAAACTAAACTTTAATTCCATTTTCGATTACCGTCTTCATCCATTCTTGCTTGACGAATTACATCAGAAATTTCTTCAGCATCTTTAACGTGATGTAATGCTTCTTCCTCACCAGTTTCTTTGTCTTCAACTACAAAATAAGTGGGAACAGTAATGTGATCTCCAGTAATATCGGGTGCATCTACAGCAACTTGCTGCGCTTTCTCATCTAAGGACTTACTTTCGTCAACTCTGTCTCCAGGATTTAACACATGGGAATTATCTGCATTTTTTAATTCTTGCTTTTGTCGATCTTTTTCTTGAAGATCAACTTGCTCAGGTGTTAAAGGTTGTTTTTTATCTTGATTAGTCATATTACAATTCCAAGTTACAATTTACTTCCCTGATATTACGGGAATTTATTCAAAAAAATAGATTCTCTTGGCAAGGGGATTAATAATTAAGAAACGATTAATTATTTTCTCAGCTATATCTGTATAGCGTCCCCATCCCTTTAAACGACTTTCCAGCAGTCCAAGAGAATCTTTACGGAGTATTTATTACGCAGCACTTCTAGTAACTAAACCCCAGATGAAAATAGCAATCATTGCACCGATAATAGCAACTATAAATCCACCAATGCTAAAACTAGTAGCGGTTAGGGCTAATGTCCCCGTATTTAAAAATGTGAATAAGCTTCCACCAACAAATGCACCAACGATACCTAAAATCATTGTTGCTAGTATTCCACCACCTTGATGACCAGGGTAAATAGCTTTCGCAATAGCACCAGCAATCAGACCTAAAATAACCCATGCAATAATATTCATAACTTAATTCTCCTCAACAAGAGTTATATTTGTTTTGTTATCCCTAATTTATCAATTCCCAATATTTTGCAAATCTATAGTGAGAAGTAATATTGATATTCGAGAGGAATAGAAATTTCACCTTGGTTGAGCAGCTATTAAATCACAAGGTAGGCACTTAAATATAATTACTTTCTAACTAATTTCAAAAGTAAGGGAGTAGGGATTGGGAGCAGGGGGAAGAATATTTTTTTGGTGTACTAATTGACTACTGGCTCCCCAATAGGAAATTTTCGCAAAAAACTAGCAAGAGTATTTGATATTCCTAGCGAGCAAGATGCTCGCACTACAATAATTATAAATTATAAATACTTCCCTGTTCCCTGCTCCCTATTCCCTAGCTTAATATTTTATGGTTCTTTTCTATTCTTCATCCACCGAATCCTCCTTTAGACTTAGTTTTACCCTTCTTATTACTCTTCCCTTTGACTTCCGATAATGCTTCTTGGAAAAGGTTATGTAGATGTAAGGGAACGCTGGCAATTTCTGGTAATACGGGGTTTAAACTTTTGTGAAATTCAGTTAACAAACTCACCAAATCTTGTTTAATATCAAATTTCGGTCTATTTAATACTTGTTGCAATAATTTCTCTAATTTTTCGGGGTATTGTGATGATAAACGCTGCCAAACACAAGCTTTAATATCGGGAGATTCCAGATATTCCCGTACTAATTTGTTTGGCTCAATTTGCTCGTCGGTATTGTCACCTATCAACAAATTCTTAAATTGAGTATAGTTTGTCAAAAAGATTTGTCCCCAACGCGGGAAGCTCAATACGGTAACTTGTTCGGCTTTTTTCAGATGTGGAGGTAATTCTACTTTCGGCATTACCATTTTGACACTTTTTTTGCTATCTAACACCTGAGAAACGGCTTTCCCTTCAACACCCATTTCTTCTACTATTTCAGACATTTCCTCATCAGAAATATCCGCTTGTTGCACTATTTCCTTGAGAGATTTGGAACTATCAATCCCTGCTGCTGCTAATTTACTTTGAGTAACTTGTTCTTGGAGTTCGCTGAGCTTTTGTTCTAATTGATATCCCGGTAAAGTAATTTCATCACTGTTGAAAAAGTCAATAAACCCTTGGTGATATTTTTCTACAGATAACCATGCTTCTTCAAGTAATTCCGGTGCATCACCGTATAGAGAGTTTTGGTAATTCTTCTTAAAATTGCCAATTGCTACGGCTAATTTTGGTTTACCCAAACGTCCCATTACAGTAACTGGAGAAGAAAACATCCAGTATTGCTCATTTACAGGTGCAA
The DNA here is from genome assembly GCF_015207665.1 of Plectonema cf. radiosum LEGE 06105. Classification (GTDB taxonomy): domain Bacteria; phylum Cyanobacteriota; class Cyanobacteriia; order Cyanobacteriales; family Nostocaceae; genus Rivularia; species Rivularia radiosa_A. Next base: position 14,935 of record NZ_JADEWL010000044.1, on the reverse strand, counting down.
TTCGTGCTAATAATATTTCTGCTGCTTTTGCACGTTTTAACTGTTGTTGTTCTTGCTCGCTAATTTTTACGATATATTCTTTTTCTGTTAACCAATTTCTCAATGCAAAACCATCATCAAAAATCTGTTTAACTACAAACAAACCTGCAAAACTGCGCTGAAAATTATCAACAAGATTTTGCTGTTGGGAAGATAAATTGGGATGAGATTCCAAAAATAAATCGATTGGCTGCTTATCTCCTACTTTACCTTCAGTAAGAAACATATTCAGCACCATTTCATTTTGAACCGCACCTTGATATTGAGAATCGGAAAAATTAGCTAACTGTTCCGCACTAAAAGCTTCTAGAGATACTGCTAAATCGTCCTCAGCATCTAACACAAAATCTAATAATTCTGAATGTAACTCTTTAGCCGTTGTTAAAATTGCATCCACAGATATCAGCCTCCATCGCGCTTTGTAATTTCTACTTTAATACCATGCTCCGCAAAGTTATGGAAAATCTAATTATCATACTCACCGTAAAAAATCTCTATGGGGAGATGGGAAGAAATAAATAAAAACTGTCAACTGTCAACTGTCAACTGTCAACTGTCAACTGTCAACTAACTTCTAACGGCAAATTAATGATAAATAAACTTCCATTACCTGGTTCGGATTCTACATTAATCGAGCCTTGGTGTGCTTCAATAATACAACGCGATAGATATAGTCCTAAACCACTACCGGAATTTTTGTTTTTACCGGGTCGAAATCTCTCGAATAAGATTGCTTGTTGTTCTGATGAAATTCCGCTTCCTGTATCTTTAATTTTGATTTCTGCTGTTTCGGAATTCATCTGTAAACTTACTTCGATAAATCCCTGATTTGTAAATTTAATTGCATTTCCAATTATATTAGTCAAAACTCTTTTAATTTCGATCCGGTCTGCAATAATGGTGAATTCATTATCTGCTAAATTTTCATCGCATAAATTTACCTTCAATGTTAATTCTTTTTCTTCTGCCAAAGGAGTTAATTCTTGAACTACATCATGAATTAAATCGGTAATATTAATTTTATCGAAATTAATTTGTTTACAATCAGCTTCATAACGATAAACTTCCAGCAAACTATTTACCATGTGTAGCAAGTCATCATTACTAGTAATCATGGTGCTAAATATCTGTTCAACTGCTGGAGGTACTTCAAAAAATTTACCTTCACGCAATAATTTTAAAACGCGATTAGAAGCTGCTAATGGTGTTCTGAGGTCGTGGGTAAAGCGGGAAACAAAATCTTGACGCAAACTCGCCATATGGTCGCGTTCATCTATACTATGTTTAAGACGTAAAAGGCTACGTACTCGCGCTTGAAGTTCATCAGCATCCACTGGTTTGTGAATAAAATCATCCGCACCTGCATCCAATCCTTCCACTGCGCTGGTGCTATCATGAGCGGTAATTAAGAGGATGGGAATAAATGGCAAATTTTGATTTTGGCGGATACGACGGGTAAATTCATAACCATCCATTTCCGGCATCATTACATCTAAAAGAATCAAATCTGGTGGAGATTCTTCGACCATAGCTAAGGCTATTTTACTATCTTCTTGAATTTCAATTTCATATCCTTCATCTTCTAAAATAGTTTGAATGACTAGTAAGTTATCAAAAATATCATCAACTACTAAGATACGGTCTTTTTTTTGTAATTTGTTATAAGACATCATGTTTTTATTTATAAATTATCTGTAAAATAAATTCCCGACTAGGGATTAAAAGAGATTGCGCTGATTTCACGGATTAACTACCCATTACCAATTATCAATTACCCATTACCAATTACCAATTATCAATTACCCATTACCTATTACCAATTACCAATTACCCATTCCCAATTAACGATTCCACTTGAATACAACGTGGTAGTTCAACTCGAAACGTCGAACCTTTATCTAATTCGCTATCAACTAAAATATGACCATTCATCATTTTGATTAAAGATTGAGTGATTGCTAAACCCAATCCTGTACCACCATATTTACGCGAAATTGATTGATTAATTTGCCGGAACGGTTCAAAAATATGCTTCATATCATTTGCAGAAATTCCAATACCAGTATCTTTTATAAAAATAGCAACATGAGTATCTGATATTTCTTTTACTTCGATGGAAACCATTCCTTCATCGGTAAATTTAATTGCATTAGAAATCAAGTTTACTAAAATTTGGCGAACACGGGTTTTATCATTAATTATCTTGGTATTTTGCAAATTTATTTTAACATCTAATTCTAAATTCTTTTGTGCTTTTAAAGAGCGTAATTCATCGACAGTGTTAGCAATTAACAAAGATAAATCTAATTCTTCAGGATTTAATTGTAATCCTACTGCTTCAATTTTGGATAAATCAAGAATATCGTTGATTAAAGCAAGTAAATTTTTCCCATTATTGTGAATTCTTTGTATCATCTCTAACTGAGAAGTAGAAAAGTTATCTTTGTTTTTGCGCTGCAACATTTGCGAAAATGCCATAATCGCATTCAACGGAGTTCTCAATTCATGAGACATTGTTGCTAAAAATTTAGATTTTGTTTCCGAAGCTTCTAATAACTTGAGATTTTGTAAATGAATTTGTTCTTTCTTTTCCTCTAATTCTTTATTTTTTTTCTTCAATTGTTCATTACTTTCTCTTAATCGCTGATTATAAGACTCTATCTCTAATTTACTTTGACAAATCTGTAATTCAACTTGATAAAGACGAATTACATTTCTTAAAGTCGCACTTAGTAAATCGGGAGTAATTCTCGACTTGGTAATATAATCGGAAGCACCTGCTTTCATTAATTGAACCGCAGTTTGTTCGTCTCCTTGTCCGGTTAAAACTATTAACGGTACTTTAGAACCTGAAGTCCGTATTTCTTGGACTAAGGCTAACCCATCTTTCCCTGGTAAAAGGTAATCTACAAAGATACAGTCAAACTCATTTTCTGCTAATATTTCAAAGGCTCCTGAATAATCGCTTGCTTCAAACAGGTTCATTTTTATTCCTGCTGCTTTTAAAGCACGACTCACAGCCATACGGTCTACTTCATCATCATCAATAATTAAAATTTTGAGGTTTTCTTCCATAGACTTGAAAAAAGCAACAAGCTTAAAAGGACAAGTTTTTTTTACTGTATCTATATATTTTATTAGTCGAGTTCTTACTATAGTTATGGACTTTTAGCTTCATCGCTTCATCTCTTGTATAATAAATTTCCGACTATCTACTACTTGTTATATATTTACAAATTTAACTTATATATGATAATCTACTGATTAAGTAAGTAAAAAATAAATATAATATTTTTTAATTTTCTCTAATAAAATTTTTTATTTGTTTAAGATGATTAAGTTAAAACATCAATTTAAAATAGTTAAATTAAAATAATTGAATTGAATTGAATTAATTCGGCATTTCTGACGAAGACCAATATTTATTAAGAGTTTTGATTAGATCAACGAATTCCGAAAAAGTTACTGGTTTTAAAAGATAGCCAGCGACATTCAAATCAAATGCTTCTATCATGTCTCTATCTTGATTTGATGTTGTCAGCATTACAACTGGGGTTAATTTTAAATTTTTATCAGCACGTAATGTCTGTAAAAATTCTAAGCCACTCATTTTAGGCATATTAATATCTAATAAAATTAAACGACGTTCGTGAGGAATCTCTAAAAGCTCTTCACTACCTCCACGTAACATTATTAGTGCTTCTATACCGTTTCTAGCTATGTAAAGTGGATTCTTAACATTAGCCTTTCTGAAGGCTCGTTCCACGTTCATAATATCTACTTCGTCATCTTCCACAAGTAAGACATTTACAATCCTGTCATTTTCCTGCATTGTAGTTTTTGATAAATCCTTTAAATGCTTATTTAAAAATAATATAGAGCATTCTAAAAGTCGTGCCTTTATGAATTGTAAGCTGATAGTTGAACGGCGGTGTTTGACCAATAGTGAGGATTTGCTCTCAAATCATCTATACCTATCGGATGATGTACAAATGTTCTATCGACTATTTCAACCAAGTGAAACGAAAAGTTGCTCCTTTACCCAACTCAGAATCCAAGATGATTTTACAGCCTTCTGACTCAATAATTTTTTTGACAATAGATAAACCAACGCCGGTATTTTCCTTTTTATCGCGAGATTCAAGGGTTTGAAAAATACCGAAAATCCGATCTTGATGTTGGATGTCAATACCACAACCGTCATCAGCAACGGCAAATTTATAAAAATCGCCATTGTCTTCTACAGAAATACTGATATTACCATTATTGCGGGGATGATGTTTGATAGCATTACTAATCAAATTGGCAAATACCTGACTCAGAAGTAATTTTTTGGTTATAAATACCGGCATTTCCCCAGAAATTTGGATGTTGAATGTGGCTGGGGGATTAAGAGAATCGATAATTTCGGCTAAAAGTTCGTTAACATCAACTTTTTCGCGAGCAATTTCAATTCTTCCTACCCGCGAATATTCGAGTAAACCATCAATCAAAGCTTCCATACGGTAAACTCGTTTTCTTAAAAGTTCTAGCTGCTGCTGATTTTCCGGTGCTAAATCATCTTTGATATCCTCTTCTAACCATTGAGAAAGATTTCTAATTCCCCTCAACGGTGCTTTTAAATCGTGAGAAGCGATGTAAGCAAAGTTATCTAATTCTTGATTGCGTTCAGTTAAAGCTTGATTAGTATTTGCTAATAATAAACTCAATCGAGATAATTCTTGAACGTTGGCTTCTAATTTTTCTCGAATTTGCATTTGTTCAGTAATATCCCGAACAATTACCATTTTACCTTGACCATTTTCTAAGTTGCTAATAGATATTTCTACAGGAAAATTTGCTCCTACTTGACGATTCCCCTCCATATACATTGGTAAACTTTGGTGAGTTGCAGAAATAGTATTAGTAAATTGGTCTTTTTCAGTTTGATTAATTTCTGGAATTAATAAATTAATTTTTTCCCCGATTACTTCTTCTGATGGATAACCAAACATGGTTACTGCTGCTTGATTAAAACTATCAATCTTATCTTGTTTATCTAAAGTAATAATTCCATCTACAACATTCTCCATGATTCCTTTAAGCAAGCTTTTCTTTCCTTGGAGTTGTAATTGTTGTCCTGCGATTTGCCAATCCAGCTTGCTGAATAAATAAATTGTTCCTATATAGCTCGCTATACTAATTGCCAGGGTAATCCATAAAACTAGATTATTTTTATCGCTAATATCATCTAATTCTTGACGATAGATATCTAATTGACGTAATTCTTCTTCCTGAAAAGCATTAATTTCCCTGCGAATATTATCCATGACATCTTTGCCTTGATAAAGCAAAATATCTGCTGATGGGGGGATATTATTTTGCTTTTTTCGGTCAACTTCTGCTATTCTTTGCTCTAGAATAGTGATGTTTTGCTGCGCTAAATTTTCAATAATTTTAAATCTGTTTATTTGAGCTTGATTGGACAAGTTTTGTTCTAAATGATTAAGGATTTCCGGTAATTTTTGAATCGCTTGATTATATGGTTCTAAAAAATTTTTATTTTGAGAGATTGCATATCCACGACTACCCGTTTCGGCATCTAATAATATTCCCAGTAGTCTGTTACTATCTAAAATGATTGTTTTTGTATGGTCAATTCGCTGATAAATTGCCAGAGAATTTTCTTTTGACCAAACTGAAGCAAATAAAGTAAATATTAAACAAGAAAAGGGTAAAGCAATAATAATTGCACCACGATAGCGTATGGGTAAAGAGTGCCAAATAGTAGTTATTTTTCTCAAAAAATTGAGTTGGGGCATTATTTATGATGACTTATGCCAGTTAAAACGGAAAGTTGAACCTTTTCCCACATCAGATTCTACAGTAATTGTAGCTCCTTGACTTTCCAAAATTTTTTTGACAATCGATAAACCGACTCCCGTACCTTCCTTTTGATCGCGAGCTTGCAAAGTCTGGAAAATTACAAATATTTTATCGTGATATTGCGGAGAAATGCCCGGCCCATCATCTGATACTGCAAATTCATAAAATTCACCCTTATCTTCTACAGATATTTTAATATGACCTTCGCCACCATGATGATGAGTAATTGCATTATCAATTAAATTTCTTAATACTCGTCTCAACATCATACCCTTAGTATTCAAAATCGGCATAGGATGTTTTACTTCAATTGTAAAATTTTCTGGTGGTGCAATATCCTCAATTATTTCTTCTAAAAGCTGACCAACATTGACTATTTCTTTAGCAGTATCAATACGTCCGACACGAGAATATTGTAGCAAACCATTAATCAAAGCTTCCATCCGGTATACTCGTTGACGCAATAACTCTAAGTAACGACGATTTTCTGCTTCGAGTACTGTCGATAAATCATCCTCCAACCATTGTGAAAGATTCGCGATCGCTCTTAAAGGTGCTTTTAAATCGTGGGATGCAATATAAGCAAATTGGTCTAATTCCGAGTTACGTTTTCTTAATTTTGTTGTAGTATCGGTTAATAATATATTTAATTCCTCTAGCTCTTGCGCTCGCAGTTGTAATTGAGTTTCCACCTGTTTGCGCCCACTAATATCTTGAATCACACTGAGAAAATATTTGGGTGAACCATTTGGTTGACAGACGAAGGAAACCGTTATTTCTACCCAAATTACAGAACCATCTTTACAAATGTAGCGCTTCTCCATCGAGAAATTTTCAGTTCTACCTGCAAGCAAATCGCGGACTTTTTTTAAATCGCTTCGTAAATCATCTGGATGAGTAATTTGGTGAAATCTGAATTGTAAAAGCTCCTCGCGGCTATAACCCAAAATATCGCACAATTTCTGATTAACTCGGATAAATTTACCGCTTAAATCTGCATGAGCAATACCCACTGCTGCTTGTTCAAAAGTTGAACGAAAACGTTTTTCACTTTCTTGTAATGCTTCTTCCCATTGTTTCCGCTGAGTAATATCAGTAACAGTACCTACATAACCGATAACAACTTCATCCGCATTCATTTCCGCAACCGATTGAGTGAATACCCAAACTAGAGATTTATCGGGACGCTGAAAGCGAAACTCGCATTCAAGGGGTATTTTATCCTGTATAGTACGTTTTACTTCTGCTTCGACTCGTGCTATGTCTTCTGGATGAATTATTTGTCGCCATTCTTGGTTAATTACTTCCTCAAAACTATACCCAGTAATTTCACACCACCGTTGATTTACGTAAAGTAAATTTACTGAAGTATCGCAACGAAAAATACCAACCGGGGAAATTTGAGCTAAAGTACTGTAACGACGTTCGCTTTCCTGTAAAGCCTGCTGCTGTTTTTTACGCTCACTAATGTCAATGACAGTCCCAGCCATCCGCAAAGCTTTACCATCGTCATCATAATAGTAACGACCATAAGATTCAACCCAGCGGACGCTACCATCGGGTAAAACTATGCGATACTCACAAGCATAATCTTTATGCTCTCGTAAAGCAGTTTTCCAAGCAGACTCAGCTAACGCTAAATCATCCGGATGAACGCGAGAAACCCAATCTTCATAAGTATGTTCTCCATTACCCGGTTCATAACCAAAAATCACATCATGGTAAGGAGTCCATAAATTTTTATTAGTAAATGAATCCCAATGCCAAGAACCCATCTTAGCAGCATCTAACGCTAAGGTTAGTCTTTCAAAGTATTTTTGAATTTCTAAATTTACTTTTTGACTTACTTGTTGCTGTTTTAATTCAGTTTCTATATTCTTATATTCGTCAATATTCTGACAAACTACTACCCATTCAATTATTTCTCCAGATTCATCAAAACAAGGCTGACCAGTAGCTGCATACCAATGAGCTTGATTATCTTGATGTATAATTATGAACTCATATTTCCATAATTGCTGTCTGTTTATCGCCGAAAACCAAGATTGAGAAACTCCATTGCGTTGTTGAGAATCAACAGCTTGGAGAAAATTTAAACCCAAAGATTGATTTTCATCTAATCCAGTTAATTGGTACCATTGTTGATTGAAATAAGTAGCTTGTCCATCCCGATTCGCACACCAAATAATTTGCGCCATAGACTGCACAATTCGCTCAAACGGAGCATCAATTTGAGGAGTATTATTACTGGAAGCAGTATAGCGACTTGGATTCATAATTTAGGGCATGGAGCATTAGAAATTGGTAATGGGTAATGGGTAATTGGTAATGGGTAATTGGTAATGGGTAATTGGTAATGGGTAATGGGTAATTGGTAATGGGTAATTGGTAATTGGTAATTGGTAATTGGTAATGGGTAATGGGTAATTGGTAATTGGTAATGGGTAATGGGTAATTAATACTTTTAACCTTCGACCTTCGACCTTCGACCTTTAACCTTTGACCTTTAACCTTTAACCTATATATACTTGTTTAACCCTTGTTTTTCCTAGCTTCTGTAGTTTAGTTATTTTATCTACGAGTATCTATCGTCAGGATGAACTGTAGAAATTTTGTTTATAACTATTTGTAAACAAAATACTTATGGTAATGCGACAATGGTTGTAAATCTATCTAATAGAATAAACATAAAGTTTATTGCACAATAGCTCTGCTATCTTAAATAGGGTTTTAAATAATTTGGCTAGAGGTTGCTTGATATGAATGAAATTAGGGTAGTTATAATTGAAGACCATAACTTAACCAGAATCGGTTTACGAGCGGCTTTGGAAACTCGCGAAACAATCAAGATTATTGGTGAAGCTTCCAATGGAAATGATGGTTTAAACCTTCTCAAGAGTTTAAAACCAGATGTTGCTACCATTGATCTTGGTTTACCCGATATCGATGGTATTGAATTAACGCGAAGATTTCGACAATATCAAGCAGAAATTCAAAACGAAGATACAAAGCTGTTAGTTCTAACCATGCAAAACAGCGATGAAGCAGTATTAGCAGCTTTTGGTGCTGGTGCGGACTCTTACTGTATGAAAGATATTGAAAGCGATAAATTAGTAGAAGCAGTAGAAGCCACAGCTTCAAGCAGTTCTTGGATTGATCCAACTATTGCAGATATTGTACTCCGACAAGTGCGTGAAGAAGTATCCCAAGGAAAAACATCTGCGGATGCAAAAACCGTGGCAATTCAAGCAGTAGACCCAGAAGTTGAAAAAGTTATAGAAACTTATCCTCTCACAAAACGAGAATTAGAAGTATTAGAATTAATAGTTTCTGGATGCGACAATGCAGAAATTGCCAAAAGACTTTACTTGACAATCGGTACTGTAAAAACCCATGTACGAGGAATTCTCAGCAAACTTTGCGTTGACGATCGCACTCAAGCAGCAGTTCGCGCTTTACGTTCAGGTATTGTCCAGTAATTTAAGATGGGGTTCGGGAGATGGGGGGACAAGGAGATGGGGGGACAAGGAGATGGGCAAAATAAATAATAACTGTCAACTGTCAACTGTCCACTGTCAACTGTCCACTGTCAACTATTTCCAAAATAGTAAAAACGTCCTTTACTAATGGGGTATGGAGTCTGATAAGTTAGTTAAATATATACTTGGCAATATCTTGCGGTAGCTTTACCCAATTGCGCTGGTATTTAAACAGTAACTTACTTGTCCATCCACTTCCCCATACAATTATTATGGCGCTGATAGTTCAAAAATATGGTGGTTCTTCTGTTGGTTCAGTTGAACGCATTCAAGCGGTAGCAAAGCGCGTCTGTGAAACGGTTAAAGCTGGAAATTCCCTGGTAGTGGTGGTTTCTGCAATGGGGAAAACTACTGATGGACTTGTGAAATTAGCCTCTGAAATTTCTCCCCACCCTTCAAAACGAGAAATGGATATGTTGCTTTCCACTGGGGAACAAGTATCTATTGCTTTGGTTAGTATGGCATTGCAGCAAATCGGACAACCAGCTATTTCTCTGACGGGGGCGCAAGTCGGAATTGTTACTGAAGCTGAACATACCCGCGCTCGCATTTTACATATTGCTACACAACGCATCGAGAAATGTCTGGAAGAAGGTAGAGTTGTTGTCATTGCTGGTTTTCAAGGAATTAGTAGCACTGAAGAATTAGAAATCACAACTTTAGGACGCGGTGGTTCGGATACTTCAGCAGTGGCGATCGCCGCTGCATTGAATGCAGATAAATGTGAAATTTATACAGATGTACCGGGGATATTAACTACAGACCCCCGTTTGGTTCCAGAAGCACAATTGATGGAACAAATTACCAGTGATGAAATGCTGGAATTAGCTTCTTTAGGAGCAAAAGTTCTGCATCCCCGTGCTGTAGAAATAGCTCGTAATTACGGCGTGCGTTTGGTGGTACGCTCCAGTTGGACGGATCACCCCGGTACTATAGTTGACTCTCCCCAACCAAAACCGCGATCGCTAATTAATTTAGAAATAGCACGACCTGTTGACGATGTTCAATTTGATACTAATCAAGCCAAAATATCCTTGTTGCGAGTACCCGATAAACCAGGAATTGCAGCGCAGTTATTTGGTGAAATAGCCCGTCAAAAAGTTGACGTAGATTTAATTATTCAATCAATTCATGAAGGTAATACAAACGACATTGCTTTTACCGTAATGAAACGTATTTTGAAAAAAGCCGAAGCAGTTGCTTCAGCCATTGCACCTGCACTTCGCAGTTCTAATCATGGAGAATTAGAAGAAGCCGAAGTCATGGTACAGGAGCAGATTGCCAAAGTAAGTATAGCCGGTGCGGGAATGATTGGTCGTCCGGGTGTTGCAGCAGAAATGTTTGCTACCTTAGCGCGTAAGGGAGTTAACATCAAAATGATTTCCACGAGCGAAGTAAAAGTTAGTTGTGTAATTGACAGTGCAGATTGTGACAAAGCTGTAACTGCACTGCGAGAAACATTTAATATAGAAGAATCTATTCCCTCATCGCCCTATCCCCCATTCTCCCCCTCCTCTTCTCAGCCTCCAGTAAGGGGAGTAGCTCTTGACATGAAACAAGCGCGTTTGGGGATTCGTCGAGTTCCAGATTTACCAGGGATGGCAGGGAAAATTTTCGGAACTTTAGCTGATAATAAAATCAGCGTTGATATGATAATTCAATCCCAGCGCTGTCATGTAATCAAAGGAATTCCGACGCGGGATATTGCCTTTACAGTAGCGCGAGTAGAAGCAAAACAAGCTCAAGAATTATTGCAAAAAGCAGCAATCGAATGCGGTTGGGGTGAAGTAGTCCTTGACATGGAAATCGCCAAAGTCAGCGTCGTTGGTGCGGGAATGGTAGGACAACCAGGAGTTGCAGCCAAAATGTTTACAGCTTTATCCCAGGAGCAAATCAACATTCAAATGATTACCACCTCAGAAATTAAAATCAGTTGTGTAGTAGCAGAAGATCAAGGAGTCAAAGCCTTGCAAGCTATTCATACAGCATTTGAACTTGGTGGCAAAGAAAAATTTGTCATGCCGACATAGGTTAATGTGGGGTTAGAAGTCGGGTTTCTTAAAGAAACCCGACTTCTGTGTTTGCGAATCTGCTCAAAAAAATTCGTCATGAAACCAATAAACCTTGATAATAAACTGCATAAGTGCTATCAAAGACCCTTAAAATAATCAGGATTCATATTCTCGTATTTAAAGGCAACAACTATGCCCCGTCGCGAAGACTTGCAAAAAATTTTATTATTAGGTTCTGGTCCCATTATCATTGGGCAAGCTTGTGAGTTTGATTATTCCGGAACCCAAGCTTGTAAATCGTTACAGGAAGAAGGCTACGAAGTTGTGCTGGTAAATTCTAATCCAGCGACAATTATGACTGATCCAGAAACGGCCGATAAGACTTATATTGAGCCGCTAACCCCGGAAATGGTAGAAAAAGTTATTGCAAAGGAACGTCCTGATGCTTTGTTACCAACAATGGGAGGACAAACTGCTCTCAACATAGCTGTAACTTTGGCGAAAAATGGCGTTTTAGATCAGTATGGTGTGGAATTGATTGGGGCTAAGTTACCAGCCATTGAAAAAGCCGAAGACAGACAACTATTTAGCGATGCAATGACGCGAATTGGTGTCGCAATCTGTCCGAGCGGTACGGCTTCAACTTTGGAGGATGCTAAAATTGTAGCTAAAGATATTGGCAGCTATCCGTTGATTATTCGTCCAGCTTTTACTATGGGTGGTACGGGTGGTGGTATTGCCTACAATCAAGAAGAATTTGAAGAAATGGCTCAAGGGGGTATTGAGGCTTCTCCTGTATCACAAATTCTCATCGACCAATCTTTGTTGGGTTGGAAGGAATATGAATTAGAAGTAATGCGGGATTTGGCGGATAATGTGGTGATTATCTGCTCGATTGAAAATATTGACCCAATGGGTATTCATACGGGAGATTCGATTACGGTAGCTCCCGCACAAACACTCACTGATAAAGAATATCAACGCTTGCGGGATATGGCAATTAAAATTATCCGCGAGATTGGTGTGGAAACTGGCGGTTCTAATATTCAGTTTGCCGTCAATCCTCTTACCGGGGAAGTGGTTGTAATTGAAATGAATCCCCGTGTTTCTCGTAGTTCGGCTTTAGCTAGTAAAGCTACGGGTTTTCCCATCGCTAAAATTGCCGCTAAATTGGCTGTAGGTTATACCTTAGACGAAATCAAAAACGACATTACCAAAGAAACTCCCGCATCTTTTGAACCAACCATTGATTATGTCGTCACCAAGATTCCCCGCTTCGCTTTTGAAAAATTTCCCGGTTCTTCCTCTGTATTAACAACTCAAATGAAGTCGGTAGGGGAAGCAATGGCTATTGGCCGGACTTTTAACGAATCCTTCCAAAAGGCTTTGCGTTCCCTGGAAACCGGAAGAGCCGGTTGGGGTTGCGATCGCGATGAAAAATTGCCTTCTGGGGAGCAAATCCGCGCTCAATTGCGAACACCCAATCCAGAGCGGATTTTCGCGGTGCGCCATGCGATGCAGTTGAAAATTAGCATGGAGGAAATCTATGAACTTACGGGAATTGATCCCTGGTTCTTAAATAAAATGCAGCAATTACTGGAGGTGGAAAAATTTATCAAGCGAACTCCTTTGGAACAATTGACAAAAGAGCAATTGTATGAAGTGAAGCAGTATGGTTTTAGCGACAAACAAATTGCTTATGCAACCAAAACCACCGAAGATGCAGTTCGAGAAAAACGCAAACAATTAGGAGTTATCCCAGTCTATAAAACTGTCGATACCTGTGCGGCGGAGTTCGTTGCATTTACTCCTTACCATTACTCGACTTACGAAGAAGAAAACGAAATCATTCCCAGCGATAAACCCAAAGTCATGATTTTGGGTGGAGGTCCCAACCGTATCGGACAAGGAATAGAATTTGACTATTGCTGTTGTCACGCTGCTTATGCTCTCAAGGATGCGGGTTATGAGACAATTATGGTTAACTCAAATCCAGAGACAGTTTCTACCGATTACGACACTAGCGATCGCCTTTATTTTGAACCGTTAACCTTAGAAGATGTTCTCAACATTATTGAGGCAGAGAATCCCGTGGGGATAATCGTGCAATTTGGAGGACAAACACCTTTAAAGTTAGCTTTACCCTTGCAGAAATATTTAGATACTCCAGAATCTCCAACAACCAAAATCTGGGGAACTTCTCCTGCTTCCATTGACGCTGCTGAAGATAGAGAAAAATTTGAAAAAATTCTTCAGGAATTGGATATTACTCAACCCCAGAACGGTATTGCTAGAACCTACGAAGATGCTTTGATTGTTGCGAAGCGTATTGGTTATCCGGTAGTAGTACGTCCGAGCTATGTCTTAGGTGGAAGAGCGATGGAAATCGTTTACTCGGATGCAGAACTAGAGCGTTATATGACTTTTGCGGTGCTGGTAGAACCAGAACATCCGATTTTAATCGATAAGTTTTTGGAAAATGCGACGGAAGTAGATGTGGATGCGATTGCTGATAGCACGGGTAAAGTGGTAATTGGTGGCATCATGGAACACATCGAACAAGCGGGAATTCACTCAGGAGACTCAGCTTGTGCGCTACCGACAATTTCTCTACCCCAAGGGATTCTCAACCAAATTCGTACTTCTACAATCAAGTTGGCACAAGCTTTAAAAGTTGTAGGATTAATGAATGTCCAATTTGCGATTGTAGGCGTTCAAACTTATTCTCCTCAAGTTTACATTTTAGAAGCAAATCCCCGCGCTTCTCGTACCATACCCTTTGTTTCCAAAGCAACAGGTGTACCCCTCGCCAAATTAGCATCTTTGATTATGTCGGGTAAAACTTTAGAGGAACTAGGATTTACCAAAGAAGTTATACCATCCCACATTGCCGTTAAAGAAGCAGTATTACCATTTAATAAATTCCCCGGTACCGATACCATTTTAGGACCAGAAATGCGTTCTACAGGGGAAGTAATGGGTATAGATAGCGACTTTGGTAGAGCCTATGCTAAGGCAGAAATGGGTGCAGGAGAACATTTACCATTAAGTGGTACAGTATTTATATCGATGAACGACCGTGATAAAGCTGCTGCGGTGCCGGTAATTAAAGAATTTATCGAATTAGGATTTTCGGTAATGGCAACTAGCGGTACCCGAAGAGTACTTCAAGAAAATGGATTAGATGTAGACTTAGTACTCAAACTTCATGAAGGTCGTCCCCATGTTCTTGATGCTATCAAAAATCGTCAAATTCAGTTGATTATCAACACTCCTTCGGGGCAAGAAGCTCAAAGCGATGGTAGATTAATTCGACGCACTGCATTATCTTACAAAATTCCCATACTAACCACAATTGCCGGTGCAAAAGCAACCCTGGCTGCTATTCGTTCCTTACAAAATACTAATCTGGATGTGAAGCTGATTCAAGATTATTGTTTGATTGACTAACAATTAAGATGGGGGGATGGGGAGATGGGG
>NZ_JADEWL010000225.1 GCF_015207665.1 Plectonema cf. radiosum LEGE 06105 | reverse complement strand
CTCCTAACCTTATACCCCATCTATTGATGCTTTGATGTTACAATTCGCCGATGATTTCTGGTTGAGTTAATTCGTCGGACATTTCAATAATTGAGCGTAATACAGGCTTCATTAATACATCTTCGGTATTATCAAAATCTTCGTAACGACGACGTTTAGCTCGATTCGCCACTTGAACTGTAATCCGGTAACGGTTAGAAGCCGCGTTAATTAAATCCTCAGCACGGTGCATAATTTGAGATTGAGTTGTCTCGAATTTAGAACGCTTTAGCATAATTACTAGTTCAAAAGGTCAATCATTAGTTTAACAAGGGTTAGAAGCAGATGGGGGGAATTTAGATCGGGAATAGGGAATAATTCTATAGCTTAGTGGTAATTATATAAATAATTTTGCTTGACTAGTTATCCTCGATTCCCTATTTTCTTTTCAAAATTATCATCTCGGTACCGACTACTGGATTCCGCGCTAATATTTTACTTTTTACATCAGTAATTTCTAGGTGAGTAAAATCTAATTCTTGCGAACGTTGCCAGATTTCAGCAGCAAGTTTGTCTTGTTGTTTTTTATCTAAAGAGTACCAATCGTTACTAATTTTAATCATAAGATTACTGTCTAAAAAATTGACTTGAATTGATTGGATGATTCCTGAAAAAGTGCGATTAGCAGAGCTAAACCCCTTTGGGGTAACGCTAATTTCGGCAATTTGATTTTGAATGGCTGCAATTAAGGTTTCTTCGGGTGTTAGTGGTGTAGGGGTTGTTTCTAATTCTTGTTGTTGCGGTTCTATTAATGGGGTTTGTTGTGGTTGCTCTTGTTGTTCTACTGTTGCTGTAATTTCTTGTTCGGGTGGTAAGTCAGGTGTTTGTTGTGGTTGCTCTTGTTGTTCTACTGTTGCTGTAATTTCTTGTTCGGGTGGTAAGTCAGGTGTTTGTTGTGGTTGCTCTTGTTGTTCTACTGTTGATGGAATTTCTTGTTCGGGTGGTAAGGAAGCTGTTTCTTCCGATTGGGGATTAGTAATAGATACTACTGGATTTGTTTCCGTATTTGGAGGAACGATCGCGATTTGTGGAGGTTTGCTAGCGGAAAGGTTTGAAGTTATCAAAAATACCATTATTGTGATTCCACTGATAATTCCTGTCAAAGCTGTATCTGACAATTTTGCAGAAAATTGTGCTGGTAAGAACAGTCGAATTTTTGCTAAAATTCCGCTCCATCCCTGTTGAAGTTTCTGCAAAAAACCTGGTTTGTCTTCACTACTGGGTGGAGTTTGGGTTTCTAATTTGACTGCTGTAGTTTCTAATACACCAATCGTTGCTCGTAAAACTTTAATCAATGACGCTTTCCAAAATGGGGGATTTTTTGGAGGTGAAGATGGTTGAATATCTTGGTTTTCTTGTGACATAAAATCCTAAAACACAGCTTATCTAAGTGAAATGGGGTATAAATTCGGATATGGATTGTTAATCGCAGTTTTAATTTATCATTTGATGTTATTTGGTCAAGTTTTTTCTCGGTTATTTGTTACTTAAATACACCATTGATTTATCTTGCAATATTTTGTCTTCTAGACTACAAGATTTAACCTTTTATTATTAATTAAATTATTTGTTCTTAACTAGATTCATCTTTGCTGATTTATTTAATTTTTGATTAGTTTTATAGAACACGGTTTTCATGCCTATGAAAATAAAATCAAGCTATCGTTATTAATAACTACTTATTATTTTTAGTACACAAGACCAAGTATTTTAACTTAGCTTAAAGCATGAAAATCAAGCGTATTGAGATGCAGTCATTTCGTGGAATCGGCAATATGACGCTGGAATTCCAGGAAAAGGAACCGAATGTATTTATTGGTATTAATGGGGTTGGTAAATCGAGTATTCTAGAATGTTTGGCTATTCTTTTATCCCGTTATACAAAACCAGTTCAGTTTCCTACAACTTCGGGAAGATTATTTCAAGAAGAGGATATTTCTAACGGAAGTGAAGAGACTTGTAATAAGATTACAGTTTCAACTTTTGAAGGTGAGAAAACTTGGTGTTTAGCCAAGATGCAAAAGAAGCGTAGTAAAACGACTGGTAATGATTTAGGTGAATTACGCGAATTAGTTGAAACAACTCACGAGCAGTTAAAAAATAATCCGGGATTTAACTTACCTGTAATCGTTCATTATGGTGTGAACCGTGCTGTAATTGATATTCCTTTACGAGTTAGAAAAAAGCATTCCCTTGAGCGTGTAACAGCTTATGACCAAGCTTTAGACGGGGTACAAATTAATTTTAATAGCTTCTTCCAATGGTTTAGGAAATTGGAAGATTTAGAAAACGAACAAAAACTTGATGACTCGAATTTTGTTAACCATCAATTAGAAGCAGTTAGACAAGCAATTTATTCTTTAATTACGGGATTATCTAACTTGAGAATACGTCGTTCTCCCTTAAGAATGACCGTAAAAAAACAAGGTAGAGAACTGAATATTAATCAGTTATCTGATGGAGAAAAATGCTTATTGGCAATGGTGGGAGACTTAGCCAGAAGACTCGCGATCGCCAACCCCAGTCTTGATGATCCATTATTAGGTGAAGGTATCGTTTTAATCGATGAGATTGAACTACATTTACATCCTAGATGGCAAAGAGATATTATTCCAGCGTTGAAAAAAACATTTCCTAATTGTCAGTTTATTATCAGTACTCACTCACCGCAAGTAGTCAGTCATGTTCGTCCCGAAGGTGTTTTCATTCTTGAAAGAAATCAGGAAGAAGGACTAGTTGTCATGAGTGCGGAAGGTTCTTATGGAAGAGATAGTAATAGTATTTTAGAAGACTTAATGGAAGTTCCTGAAAGACCTCAAAAAATCAAGGATTGTTTGCAACAACTTTTCAGATTTATTGACGAAGGAAATTTAGAGAATGCCAAAGAATTACGTCAAGAATTAGCTGAAAAAATCGGTGCCGATGAACCGGAATTTGCACGAGCGGATGTATTAATTCGACGTAAGGAAATTCTTAACAAATGAAACATATTGAAAAAGGTTCAGAACCTAGTAGCTTGACTGCATATAACAAGAAAGTTTCCAGCACTACAAAGTGGAAAGCTTTCAATCGGAACGTCAAAAACGATGTCTACGAATCGATACTTCACGAACAAGGTTACATCTGTTGTTATTGCGGTATTCGTATTAGTAGAAAAAAATGTCATATCGAACATTATCGTCCCAAAAGTAAATACACACATTTGACATTTGCTTACACCAATTTAATTTCTTCTTGTCAGGGAGAAGACGAACAAAGACCAACCAAACCCGTGCATTGTGGACACAAAAAAGGTGGTTGGTTTGATGAAAAATTGATGATTTCACCATTAGATCCTAATTGCAGCAAATACTTTAGATACACTGGTGCGGGGGAAATTTTACCGACAGAAGATCCGAAACATCAAGAAGCAGCCGAAACTACAATTAAAATGTTAGCGCTAGATATTAATAAATTGAAAAAAATGCGTCGCAAAGTGGTTGATGGTGTTATAGAAGCCACTCAAGGGCTGTCAGAGAAAGAAATTAAAAAGCTAGCCGAAGCTTATTTAGAGAGAGATGAAACACAAAGTTATGTACCTTTTTGGGCAACAGTTTCCTATGTAATGCAACAATTTTATTAATGCTAATTAGCCCTAACTTAATCACAGAAGTTGGGTTTTTGCGATAAATATCTTTAATCTCACAAGAGAGTCATAAAAACCCGACTTCTTACCCGTATGTTCAACGATAATCATAGAAGTCGGGTTTTTACAATAAATATCTGTATTACCACAAGAGAGTCATAAAAACCCGACTTCTTGCCCCATTCCAAAATCTAAAATCCAAAATTGATTATGGCTGATATGTTGGTTAAACTATATACTCTACCTTCCTTAGAAACGGAAATAACCGCACAAGATAAGCAGGGTATAGTTATTAGACGTGCGATCGCGCCAGAAAAAAAAGTTATTCTCGCTTGGGTAGAGGAGCAATTTAATACACGTTGGATGAGTGAATGTGACGTTGCTTTTAAAAATTCACCTCCTAGTTGTTGGATTGCTGTGGAAAATCAGCAGATTATCGGCTTTGCTTGTTATGAATGCACTTGTAAGAACTTTTTTGGTCCTGTGGGTGTTAGTGAATCAGCAAGAGGACGTAAAGTTGGCAAAGCATTATCATTAGCTTGTCTGCACGATATGCGAGTGCAAGGATATGGTTATGCAATTATCGGTGGAGCGGGTGAAAGCGTCGCGGAATTTTATCAAAAAACTGTCGGTGCAACGATTATTGAAGATTCATCACCGGGAATTTATCGGGGAATGTTGCGGGAATGATTGATAGGGGTTGAGAAGTCGGGTTTTTATCTTATCTGTCATCAAAAATAATCATCATAAAAACCCGACTTCTTTATCGAATAATTTTGGCTTTTCTTCTTTCATCAATATCAATGTAAAAACTTTACTTTACAAAGATTAGTTAATCGTGAGATAAAACTGATGTTTGGTAAAAGTGGATTTTTTGGTGTGTAGTAATACGTCGTACTATCCTACACATATCAAGCTGAATATGTAATTTTCAAAAGTTTGAATGTTCTAGTTATATTTAATGTTTTGATTCTGTTTGAATTCTATAACTTTCTCCACCAAAAATCAACATTATGCAAAAACCACCAAAACAAAATCTAAATCGTTGGATAAAAAAGTGCTTAAAATTTTTTGAAAAAAAACAAATTATTTTTCAATTTATCATTATTTTCATTATCTTGATCATATTTTTTTGGTTGATTCCTTCAATAATATATCCAATTGAATTGCAGGAGCCTATCAACAATGATAATAAAAAAATTGAGGATTTTTGGGATGGTCTTTGGTGGACTATAACCACAATTACTACTGTTGGATATGGTGATAAATATCCTACAACTCCGACTGGGAAGTTAATTGCAGTAGTAGTTATGTTAGTTGGAACTGTCGCCTTAGAATTCTCAAGACTTTTAATTTTCAGTATTCTAATAGACAAAAAAATTCAAGGAAAAATTCAAGAAGCTTTAGGAATTGGTTCTTATGATGATGAGAATCATATTATTATATGTGAATATAATCATCGTATCAATCAAATTGTTAAAGAATTACGCAAGAATCCTGAGACTCGAAAAACACCAGTAGTTTTAATTGCTGATATTGAAAGAAATCCAATTAATGATGATAATTTTCATTTTATTAAAGGTCCAATAAATCCTGGGAATTTAAAAAAAGCAAATTTAACACAAGCAAAAACTGTCATTATTTTAGGAGACCATCAATTAAGTCCTGAAAACCGCGATTATAAAGCTATATTAGCTTGTTTCAATGTCAAAAAAATTAATAGTGAAGTTTATATAATTCTAGAAATTGCTGATGAAACACATCTCGAAACTTATAAGGGAGTTGCGAATGAAATGATTGTCAGCGGCAAATTATCTAGTCTTTTAATTTCTAACGCTGTAATTAATCATAATATTAGTGAAGTTATTTTTGATATATTAACTTACGAATACGGTTCTGAAATACAAAAAATCCGTGTTTCAAAAGACCAAGTTGACTCTCGTTTTATAGAAGTTTTTATGGATATAAAGCGAAATGAGCAAAAAACAGTTATTGCTATTGAAACAACAGTTATTGATGCTGAAAAAGTTGAAAGACGAGAAATAATAACTAATCCATCACCCAACTATAAGCTTAAGGCTGATGACTATTTAATAGTGATTGCTACCGAAATTAATTCTTCTAAGTAGAATATTAAGTAAAAGTTGATTTTATAAACTATATATCCTTAACAATTAAGATGTGATTATTTCCTAAAATTAGCATCACTAAATGACTTATTATGCGAAGTATTTTATTAAAGCCAAAACGTTGGATTAAGAAAACTTGGAAATTTTTAGAACGCGAAAACTTGATTCGTCCACTCTTGATTATTATCATTTTAATTATTATTATTTCTCCGATTATATTATTAGTTGAATCTAAATATAATCCTGAAAAAGAAACAATTAAAAGCCTAGAAGATGGTGTCTGGTGGACTATTACTACTATTACTACAGTTGGTTATGGTGATTTTTATCCTAAAACCCCTCTTGGTCGTTTAATTGCGACTATTGTTATGCTTGTGGGTATTAGTGTTTTAACTATTATAAACGCTTCTGTTGCCAGTATTTTAGTACAAAAAAAATTGAAAGAGGATTTGGGGATGTGTTCTTATAAGTTAGAAAAACATATTATTATCTGCGAATGGAATTATCGTTCCAAGCAAATTATTCAAGAATTACGCAAGCATTCTCAAACTAAAAAAGTACCAATAGTTTTAATTGCCGATATTGAAAGAAAACCACTTGATGATGATAATTTATATTTTATTAAAGGTTCTGTAGATGACGAAACTTTGCATAAAGCTAGGTTAGAAAAAGCAAAAACTGTAATTATTTTAGGCGACGAAAAATTAGATTATATAAATCGTGATGCTAAAGTTATATTATCTACTTTAACTGTAGAAAGTATTAACAAAAAGGCTTATACAATTGTAGAACTTTTAAATGAAATACATACTGCTACTTGTAAACGAGCTTATGCTGATGAAATAATTGTTAGTAGTAATTTAAATTGCAATCTTATTGTTAGTGCTGCTATCAATCATGGTATTAGTAATGTAGTTTCCGATATCTTAAATTATGGTGATGGTAGTCAACTTTATAAAATACCTGTACCTAAAGATGAAATTAATCGCTGTTTTATGGATGTTTTTATCCGGATGAAGCAAAATAATCAAAGTATTGTTATCGCTGTTCAACAAGGTAAAGAAGGAAAAGTTATTTCTAATCCTCCATCTGATTACAAACTAAAATATAATGACTATTTAATTGTGATTGCCAACCATAATCAATCTTATTTCTCTAGGTTGAAAG
>NZ_JADEWL010000224.1 GCF_015207665.1 Plectonema cf. radiosum LEGE 06105 | reverse complement strand
TTTCCGGATAAAACTGTATAAATATGTTTGGGTGCTTTGGAATGCTCAATATTGCTAAATATTGCTAAATGCTGCATCTAAAAATAAAAATCCCCCAGCGTGCTTGTAGGCTTACCGGGGGAGACAGTTATCAGGGTGCATCTACCAATTCTATGTACCGTATCTGACAGCAGCTTTCCGGATAAAACTGTATAAATATGTTTGGGTGCTTTGGAATGCTCAATATTGCTAAATATTGCTAAATGCTGCATCTAAAAATAAAAATCCCCCAGCGTGCTTGTAGGCTTACCGGGGGAGACAGTTATCAGGGTGCATCTACCAATTATATGTACCGTATCTGACAGCAGCTTTCCGGATAAAACTGTATAAATATGTTTGGGTGCTTTGGAATGCTCAATATTGCTAAATATTGCTAAATGCTGCATTTAAAAATAAAAATCCCCCAGCGTGCTTGTAAGCTTACCGGGGGAGACAGTTATCAGGGTGCATCTACCAATTAAATGTTCTATTTATAACTGTTAAATTCCGGATAAAATATAAAAATTAGGATTTATGTGGAGTAAGAGGTAAAAAAAAGCCCCTAGTGGAAGGCAGTCTACTAGGGGAGTGAGTTATCAGGGTGCATCTACCAATAAAGTGTTCTAAAGTTAACCAGTATCTTCCGGATAAAATTATTAAAACGCTGTTAAAAGTTGTATAGCAAACAACTTGTATTAATGCGTTCGTATCTGTTCGCACGCTATCCAGTAATTTTTGAATGATAATGAAGCGAGGTTTTGTATTTATCTCGCTTTGTGATCACCCAGATTTAATTTCTCGGTGGATTAAAATGCATTTTGGTGCGATCGCGACGGGTTAATAATCAAAAAATCTCAAAAAACTCCAGTAAATATGAGTCTTACTGAGGAATTAAAGATTGAGGTGCATATATAACTAAGTTAGTTCTAGGCACATTTAGTTCAATCCGGATAAAGTTGTAAGAGTGGAGAAGCCAAAAAACCACATTAAAACCAGAAACATCAAAGCACTTAGATGCATCTAATGTATCAGGAAGAGCAAAACATAGACTTAAAACAAAAGCGTTTCCAACCAGATAAGTTAGGTAAACAGGAGAAGTTGTGACCCAGGAATTTCATATTTCCGTAACCCCAGTAGGACAAAATGACTACTTGGTACGGACGGAACAAGTCGCACCTGGGGTACCCTTAGCAGAAGAACTGGTAAGGTGGCCGGTGGCTGACTGGTTAGCGGCTGCTGGGAGTTTGATGAACGACCCATTGCAGTCAGTATTGCAGGGTGATGCGATGGCATTAAGCGCCTGTCTTGAAGAGACAAATGCAAGAAACTCAGTCAACTTGGTAGCACTGGGTCAGCAACTTTATAATGCGCTTTTTCAAGGCACTCTCAGGGATAGTTGGATTACCGCCCAAGGTATTGCCCAAAATCACCAACAAGTACTGCGTCTGCGTTTGGGTTTAAAAGATACCAAACTAGCCCGTCTTCCTTGGGAAGTAATGCACCAGGGCGATCGCCCCATCGCTACAGGACCTTATATTGCTTTTTCTCGCTATCAAAGCGGAATGAGCGGAGCATCTCGTTTACCATCAAGAAATATACCGCAGTTATCAAATGAAGGCGGGATCAAAGTATTAATGGTGATTGCTTCTCCTGCCGACCAAGTGCGTCTTAACCTTTTAAAACAAGAAGCCATCAGACTGCAAGCGGAACTGGAACGCAAAACCCAAAATGGCGGCGCTCATCTGCCAGAAATTCAATTATCCGTACTCGAACAACCCGGAAGAGAAGAATTAACTCAAGCCTTAGAACAAGGAAATTATCACGTCTTGCACTATTCAGGTCATAGTAACTTTGGTGCAAACGGGGGGGAAATTTACTTAGTTAGTGGTAGAACAGGTCTAACCGAAACTCTGTACGGTGATGATTTAGCTGGTTTGTTGATTAACAACAATATCCAAATGGCAGTATTTAACTCGTGTTTGGGAACTTATGCCGCCACTTTAGAGAGTAATCCCGATACCGGACAGCGCAACCTCACCGAAACACTGGTGAAGCGAGGCATTAAAAGCATTTTGGCAATGTCAGAACGCATTCCCGATGAAGTAGCATTAACGCTAACGCAGTTATTTTATCGGAATCTATCTCAGGGATATGCCATAGATTTGTGCGTGAGTCGGATGCGTCAAGGATTGATTTCTGCTTACAGTTCCCATCAACTGTATTGGGCGCTACCAATTTTATATCTTCAGCCAGAATTTGATGGTTATTTAGACCCAGAAGTTTACTTATCCCCCCAGGGAGAATTATTTAGCGAATACGATCCTACAGCCAGCGCAGCGTCAGCACTTTACGCTTCTATTCCCACTCATAACTCCGATGCAATTCCAATGGAGGGAGAGATATCCTATGAACCAGAAGATTCTTTGGAATTAGATTGGTTGGGTGAAAATACTTGGGGAGACTTGGTTGATGAAATTGAATACGACGATTCGAGCTATTCGGAAGATTCTGCAATAGTTACGGATTTATTCCGTCAGTTGGATGACGAAAAATCCCTAAGTGAACCTCCCATGAATGCGGAGTTAGTACAGCAGTTTGACGATGATTACCAACAAAAACAACTATCCCCGGACTTAGATTATCAATCTGAGGATACTTTGATATGGAACGAAAGCGAATATCTTTCACAAGTTAGTTCTCAAACAAGTACATTAACTAATGAAACGTCGTTGCAAGATAGCTTGACTCGTAATTGGCAACAAGATAGTCAAGTTACTACTGAGTCAGCAAAAGCCGCAGCTAAAAAGCAAAAACAACAGCAGCGTTTAGCGGTTTTCGGTGTTTTCGGAATCAGTGTAATCGCGCTATTCGTAAGTATAAATTATTTTAGAGGTCAGCAAAAACCCGATATTCTTCAACCAGCTATTGTTCAAGAAAAGCAATTTGATCTAAAGATTGCTCAAACCGAAGCTGTGACTACCTACGCTAGCGAAAAATTAAGTCAAGGTAATATTGACGCTGGTTTAGAAGCTGTAGAAGAATTACTCAATCGCGGTGCTTTAAATAATGCCGAAATCGCACTGGAAAATGTTAATCGGGAACAATTAGTTAAAAATCCAGATGTAAATTTTATTAAAGGGCGTTTGGCATGGCAATTTGTGCAAAAAGGAAACAATAAATACAGTATCGATGATGCCCGACGTTTCTGGAAAGTTGCCGATGGAATCAACGAAAATTCATTTTTGTATAAAAATGCTTTGGGGTTTGCTTATTATGCAGAAGGTGATTTAAACCGAGCTAACGATTCTTGGTTAAAAGCTTTAGATTTAACTTTTAAAAAGAATCCCGCCCAAAACGTATCTTTAACCTCCGCTCCTCAAGTCATCGATCAAGAAGCTTTATCAGCTTATGCTGGACTAGCTTTAAGTTTATATCAATCTTCAATGGAGCAAACTTCTGATAAAAAAGAAAAATATTTGAATGAAGCAATCAAACTTCGTCGTATGGTAATGAAGGATGCAAAAGGAAGTTTTGAAAGAAATCACTTAGCTCAAAATTGGTTGTGGACAGAAAAAGCTATTGAAGATTGGCAATCTTTACTTAAACTTGAGTAGGGAAGTTCAAATAATTGGTAATGGGTAATTGCTAATGGGTAATTGTTGACTGTTTCCGAACCAACATTACAACTGTTTAACCAGATATGATACAACTCATTTATTTCAATAAATAAATTGGGATGAGAAGCTCCTTGACATCTACTTGATTGCGATACTAGATAATCAAAATTTATATTTATTAGCAACCCGGTTTCTTTTAGTTATCGGGTTTATAAATAATTTATACATAATAAATAATTAAATAATAAATGTGTAATAGGCGTAATAGCAACCTAAATTACAAAAAAAACTATCAAACTGTAGCTTCAATAATCAAATTATAAATTACATCAAAAATATTATCGGAAATGTCTTCTTTTGTACTGGATACTATGAATAAATTCCATTGATAATAGATTAAATCACTATTGAAGCAGCATTGTAAAAGTATGCTGGCATCAAAATTATCTATTCGTAATTGATTGACAGTTATCTTTTGTATTCAAAACTGATCAACTGTAATATCCGGGTGAATAGTACTTATTATTAATAACTCTTCAATGTATATCGATGAAAAATAACACATCCCATCAGCAAAGTAAACCCTTTGTTTTTCGATGTCGCGTGCAAATAGATTCGGGATGCTTGACAAGGGAAATTTCTGAAAGATTAACTCCGTTTTTAGATGAATCAAAAACAAAATATATGATTGGAGATTATTTACGTAAACAAAAAAAAGCTGGTCAAAGTACAATCAATTTTAAAACCGATATGGGTATTTGGCAAGTCGAATTCTCTGGAAGACGAGGTGGATGTTATTTGTGGGATTTGTATTTTATTTCACCTTATTGCATCTTAGATTGAATCAGAAGATTGGTAATCGGTAATTGGTAATTGGTAATTGGTAATTGGTAATTGGTAATTGGTAATTGGTAATTGGTAATTGGTAATCGGTAATCGGTAATTAAAATCCGTGTAATCCGTGTAATCTTTCTTAATCCGTGATTAGTATGGGGGATTAAAAGACCTCTAAAAGAGGTCTAATAAAAAATGTTAAACTTAAACTTTCGCCATTTGTACTTTAGAAACATCTACATCCAAACGCTTTAACATTGCTGAGCGTCCTTGCATCGCTAAGGTATCATCCAAAGGTGTTAAAGAAACGGGAACATCATATTTATTTCGCAATGCTGTTTGAATTAACCAATCAGCGACAACAGGGTTTTTCGGTAATAATGGTCCATGGGAATAAGTGGCGATCGCGTTTTGGTAAAATGCACCTTCAGTTCCATCTTCGCCGTTATTACCTAAGCCGTAAACGACTTTTCCCAAGGCTTCGACTTTTCCTAATTTAGTACGTCCACCGTGATTTTCAAACCCCACTAAATAAGGTGTCGCACCATCCAACATTTCTTTTAAATCTTGGGCTAATTTAGCAGCGGTAACTTCTATGACTAAATTACCGATGCAACGACGGGTATTTTCACCGGGATGCACAGAAACTAAATCTAAGATACCTAAACCTTCAATTCTTTGTCCCGCACCAGGTTCGTAATAATGTCCCAACAGTTGTGGAGAACCGCAGGTAAACACACCGGGAGTACCATTGTCAAGCTTTTCACGCATGGCATCAGCTTTCGCACCTTGTAAATCGCGCATGACGATTTCTTGCTGTCTATCCTGTGCGCCACCACCTACTATGATATCTACAGATTTAATATCATCAGCAGTAGAATTTTGGTCTAAAGGCACTACTTTAACACCATATCCCCGCCATTGAGTACGACGTTCGATAACGATGACATTACCTCTGTCTCCATAAGTACTCATCAAAGTTGGATACAGCCAGCCTATACTTAATTCAAATTGTTGGTTATTCATAATAAAAGTTAGTACCACCGGAGTTAAGAGTTAGGAGTTAGGAGTTAGGAGTTAAGAGTTAGGAGAAAATGATTAATTACTGACTTCCCAATTACCAATTACCAATTACCAATTACCAATTACCAATTACCAATTACCTATTCCCATCATCGAATTTTCTTACCAGTTAATGCTTCTCGCACGTCTAACATAGCCGTGTAAGTAGGTAAAATATGTAAAGTTTCATTTACGGGGGTATGTTCTAAGGCGGTTGTAATTGCTTGTCGTAAATCTTCTTCGACAATCAAATTTAAATTGTTGTCAAGGGAATCTTGGCTGTAGCGCAGACGTAAAGCCATATCATAAACGCGATCGCCACTCACAATTAAAGTACCTCCCCGTTGTACCAATTTTTCGGTATCAACATCCCAAATCCAGGATACATCTTCACCGTCCTGTACTCGGTCATTTAATACCAACAAAGTTGTTTGATTATTGCTTTCGGTAACTACCCGAATGGTTTCGTTGGTACCGACTGGGTTTTTAGATAGCAGAATCCGGACTTTTTTGCCATTAATATTTAATTCTTCCGCACGTCCAAAAGCTGGTTGAAATTTCGGAATTGCTTTACGGATGTTGGCTTCATCAATTCCCAATTCTTTAGCAGCAGTGACAGCAGCTAGAGTATTGTATTTGTTATAAAGTCCTACGAGAACTTGTTCCCATTCACGACTCTTTAACGCGGGTTCGCTTTTGGCAAAACCACAACTCGGACAGGTGTAATCTCCCAAATGTGATAGGTAAACCCCTTCGTAATCGAGAGAATGCCCGCAATTAGGACAATAAATCGAATCAACTGCATGGGGAATCGCTTCTAAATACTTTTCCGGTTCGGTTAAACCAAAAAATACCACTTTTTGAGATAGCTGTTGACCCAAATAAGATAAAGTCGGGTCATCAGCATTGGGAATAACCACTGTATCTGGTGCGAGGGTAGAAATTGCTTTCGTCCACCGTTTGCTGATAGAATCTACTTCCCCGTATCGATCGAGTTGATCGCGAAATAAATTTAAACAAAGAATAATTTTGGGTTGAATCGGCTGCAATACTTTAGCAACAATATTCTCATCAACTTCTAAAATGGCGTAATCTACATTTAGAGTACCAATTAAATTGCTACTTTCCATCAACGCCGTTACCAACCCATTTTCCAGATTAGCACCAGTAGAATTAAGTGCTACACGATAACCTTGTTCCTCCAACATCGTGCGTAACAGCAAAGATGTGGTAGTTTTACCATTAGTACCGGCAATTAAAATAATCCCCTGTTTAACTTGCTGACTTAGCGATCGCAATAAATTGGGTTCAATACGTCTTGCGATCGAACCAGGTAACACCGAAGCCGCACCCAAGCGCAAACTACGGACTCCAAAAGTCACACTTTTTGCCACACACACAGCCAAACCAAGCCGGAATTTATCTATAAGTTGAACTTTTCCCACAAAGGTACCCTAATTTAAAGATATAAGTTTCAAATTTAATAAGCGTGAGTTTAGCGAATCCCCGGAGAAAAAGCCAGTGTTAAGGTGACAAATTTTGAGA
>NZ_JADEWL010000223.1 GCF_015207665.1 Plectonema cf. radiosum LEGE 06105 | reverse complement strand
CCCTATCCCTTATTCCTTCCGAGTTACTAACCCAGCAAAGAATCCACCCAAAACACTTCCAGTCCAAATTCCTGTAGTGCTACCTTGCCACATTGCACCCGGTGCCACTACGAATTTACAACCTGTTTTAAATAATTCCCAACGCTGGTTTTGACAATTTTGACTGTGACCTTGTACACTCATTTGTCCCCCAACATAACCGCCGAAAAAGCCAGATGCAAGGGCTAAAAAGGTACAAATAAGTAATCTTTTTTGTGATGATTGTTTGCTCATTGTTAGGAGTTAGTACCACCGGAGGACGGGAGTTAAAGTTACCAATTACCAATTACCAATTACCAATTACCAATTACCAATTACCAATTCTCATCAACCAGTATTTCTCATCCCAGCCGCAATTCCGTTAATAGTTAACAGCGCACCTCTAAGCAATTCTCCTTTGCTATAACGGGAGTGGATTACTCCAGAACTTGCGCTGGTTTTACTGTGCCGCAAACGTTTAAGTAAAGATACCTGAATAAATCCTAAAGGTACAATAGTTCCATTTCTTAACTGTACCGAACGCTGTAAAACTGGATCTCCATCTAAAAGTCTTTCGTGTCCGGTGATTTGTAAGACTAAATTTTTTGTCAGGTAGTATTCGCTGGAAATTTGGTTAAATACCCCATCAAAGCGCTGCTTATCTTCGGGTTTGGATAGTTCCTCTACATAGTGTCGAGCCATTTGTAAATCGACTTTTGCCAAGGTCATTTCTACTTTGGAAATCACCATTTTGAAAAATGGCCACTTTCTGTAGAAGCATTGTAGTAATTGTATGTGGTCGTCGGGAGCTTCGTTTAAAAATTCTTGTAAAGCTGTACCGACTCCGTACCATGCAGGTAGTAAAAATCTGGTTTGCGTCCAGCTAAATACCCAAGGAATTGCCCGTAAACCACTTAAGCCCTTGTTACCCGATGGACGACGGGCCGGACGGGAACTTATTTGTAGCTGACTAATCTCTTCTATGGGTGTAACTTGATGAAAAAAGTCAATAAAATCGGGTTGTTCGTAAATTAAATCCCGATAGTGCGATCGCGATCGCGCTGATAATTCTTCCATAATTTGGTTCCAGGGTTCGATATTGTCAAACCCAGCACTGAGCAGACTGGCTTGAATTACCGCAGTGGTGATTGTTTCGAGATTGTACAGCGCTAAGTTGGGTAAGGAGTATTTGGAAGCTAAAACTTCTCCTTGTTCGGTAATTTTGATCCGCCCGTTAATACTTTTACCT
This sequence comes from Plectonema cf. radiosum LEGE 06105, assembly GCF_015207665.1. Taxonomy (GTDB): domain Bacteria; phylum Cyanobacteriota; class Cyanobacteriia; order Cyanobacteriales; family Nostocaceae; genus Rivularia; species Rivularia radiosa_A. The sequence goes on along the minus strand of NZ_JADEWL010000223.1, from coordinate 5,853 downwards.
GGTTGCGCCAAAATTGCTTCGTAAGCCGGACCGCCACCGCGTCCCACTGAACCACCCCGTCCATGAAAGATTCGCACGCTTAAGCCATGTTCTTCGGCTATTTGCTGCAATGATTTTTGGGCTTTATGAATCTCCCAATTACTACTCAGAAAACCGGAGTCTTTATTACTATCCGAATACCCCAACATTATTTCTTGTAAATTGGGATTTAAGGGAGAAACTGGGCAAGAAAATGCTTCTTTATCCTTTTGTTCCTTTGTCCTCTTCTCTTCTTCATAGGCTGCATACCCTCCCGCGAGTAGTGCGCGATACAGAGGAAGGGAAAACAAGTCTCGCATGACTTGTCTCGAACGCACTAAGTCTTCTACTGTTTCAAATAAGGGGACTACTCGGATTGTACCGATGGCGGTTCCGGGATCGTAAAGTCCTGCTTCTTTGGCTAAGAGTAATACTTCAAGTACGTCGCTCACCGAGCGACACATACTAATAATATAAGTCTGACAGATGTTGCAACCAAATTCTTGTTGTAGCGATCGCAATACACGCATCGTTTCTACAACTTCGTTGGTTTTATCTCCAAACGCTAACTGTGCGGGGATTAATGGTCTTCTAGTTTGCAGTTCTTCTATTAACCAAGCAATTTTCTGCTGTTCTGGTAGTTCTTCGTAATTTGTCTGTAAAATTCCTAGATATTCTAAAATTTCGCCGATTGCACTGCTGTGACGGGTTGATTCTTGACGAATATCTAGTTGTGTCAAATTAAAGCCAAAAATTTCAACTTGAGTGAGAAGATTTTCTAACTGCTGACACTTTAAACCCGTTTGTGACAAGTTGCGTTGAATTAACCTTAAATCCGTTAAAAACTCATCTTCGGAACGGTAAATTGGAGCTTTGTCATCTTTGATAATTTCGCGCTTCCACAATGCTGAATTACGTTCCCGTGTATTTTCCAGTCGCTTGACTACATAAGCGAGTTTCAAGCGATAAGGTTCCTGACGATAGCGTAAAGCCAATGCATCGTATACTCCGCTCATCTGGGACTGTTCGATTTCCAGGGATTCTAATAAGTCCGGTAGAACATCGCTCCAGTGCAGCGACACGCTCAATAATTCAATCAATCCTTTCGCGGATTCGATGTATTTTTCCAACACCATATGGCGTTGATAACAAGCCGTCTGCCAAGTTATTTCTGGTGTTACTGATGGATTCCCGTCTCGATCGGAACCAACCCAAGAACCAAATTGACAAAAGCTTTTAATTGGTGGCTCAAGTCTGGGAAACGTTGAATTCAAAGCGTATTTTAAACGCTCGTACAATTGCGGGATAGCATCAAACAGCACCGACTGAAAATAGTGCAGTGCATAATCTACTTCATCCAGTACGCTGGGTTTAAACTGATGCAGTTCGTCAGTACGCCACCATAAACGAATATCTTCTAATAATTGAGAGCGAAGTTGGGCTGTTTCCCAAGAATATCCGCCTGCGGTGATATTGCCAGAGCGTTTTTCTGATGTATCAAGTTTTTGCAGCAAATCTACTACTCGCCGCTGTTTATCTCGAATCGTTGGACGGACTATTTCAGTTGGGTGGGCTGTAAACACTAAACGCACGTCCAATTGTGCAATTAAGCGTTGAATTTGTCCTGGTGGTACGTTTAATTTAAATAACTTGGGGAATAATTCGGCAAACGTTCCTTTGTCTTTTACACTAGGTTTGGCTTGCCAATTTTTGACTAGTAAATCTGCATTAACTCCGTTGTTTAAATGAACATCCTCTTGTTGATGATTGCTCGAATAAATAATATGGGGTAAAGTTTCTGTTTCCCCATCTTCTTCATAGCGACTCAATTGCTGCTGCTGTTCGTAGTCTTGTTCTACGATGTTGATCAATTGGAAATACAAGGCAAATCCACGAGCTGCCCTAATTGCTTCATTAATATTTAATTGTTCAATTAAGCTCGATACTGAAGCAGCTTGGTTATCCGTTGCTTGTCCTTCTGGGGAACATAAATCGCGTAACTGTTTGAGGAGGTCTACCATTTGTTGTCCGCATTCTTCACGGAGAACCAATTCCCACATTTCCTCAACGATTTGCAAGCGATGGCGCAAAAACAAATCTGATGCGGGGTAGATACTTACAGCCTGAGCCGAAGGGTATAAAACGGTACTCATATCCTCAATAATATATAGAACTGATTACTGTTTATTATTTTTTCGTGGTTGCGACACCCACATCTGATAAATTTTACATCCAAAGACGGGTTAAGACTTTTTATACTGCGTATGCTGCTTTAACAGTTATCAGTTATCAGTTATCAGTAACGTTTATACAATAAAAGGGCTAGTCCCTCACCGATCGTTGGTGGTCGGCGTTGGAGTATTAGTTTAAATCCCTCACCATACTAAGAATGTTTACTGTTTACTGTTTACTGTTCACTGTTCACTGTTCACTGTTTTAATCTGCCGAATTTGAAGTTGGAAAATCAAGTAGGGGTAGGCGTTCGCCTCGAAATAATTCTTCACTGGCTTGTCCTACGGCTATGAGTGCTTCTCGCGTAGCTTTTTCTGCTAATACTAATGTTAGGACAGAAACGGTACCAGCTTGCAGTATGACGGACTGGGGAATTGAGAATAAGCCCAAATTTAATTCGGCTTTAGATGACTTAGAATTAACAGACTCAAGTGACATAGATATTTTTGACGATGCAGTAAGATAAGTTAAATAAAACACAAAAATTCACAAGTGGAGAGCTTAATCGTTTTTTACTCCGTTAATATGGGCAAATTAAATTAGTCAACAAGTAAACCAATAAGATCGCAAAAGTGTTAAAAAAAAACTTCCTAGCTAAATAGTTCGATGATTCTAGTTTACTAGTACTCGCCAGCCCTTTGTGCGTCTGCTCAATTCCTTTTCGTCCACAACAGATGAAAACAGCCTTTATACAAACCCAACAATCATTAGCACAGTGGGTAAGCCAAGCAACAGGAATAAACTCTTTGGGGGTAAAAGTCCGGTTGCGAGGAAACGACCTGCACATTCTCTGTGAATCACAGTCTGGACCTGCTCGCTGGCAAACTTTATCCGATTTGCTTAAAGCACTACAGCAAACTGATTTAGATGCTTTAGCAAAAAGCGAACAATCTTCAATATACCAAGTTTTCGTTTATGGAAAGAAAAAAAGCGAAAAACGCCCCCAATGGTGTCACAAGGTTTACTTAAATCAACTTGACAAGCACTTAGAAGAGGTAAATCAGGCGCTTTTAACAGCCCATAAGCCAAGCGGAGCGCTAATTTTATCGAACGAAAGTTTAGCCCGTCAAGGAGATCCTTCGGCAATTGCTCGCTATCTTAGCGAAACCCTGAGTACTTTTGGTGTAGCAGTCCAAGTCAAGGTCAGAAAACAACAGCCATCAGACAGCACTGCTCAAAATAAAAGCCGTTTATGGGTTTTTTGTCAATCAAATTACACACCAGATCCATCATTAATTGCTGAACCTGTAGCAGCGAAATTACGACATCTGAAGTTATTGGGCTATCAAGATGCAGTTATTTCTACACAAGTTGTTGGCGAAACTCAACCCGATTGGCTGCTGTTGATTGATTTAACACCCCCAGAGGTGATGCTCAAGGAATGGGCTAGGTGGGGAGATGTACAAGCGATTATCAGGCTTTTAAACCTGGAATTTGCTAATTCTAAGGTGAAGGTGCAAGCTTCTTTACAAGATTCAACGCTACATATATTTTGTACCCCAGGATCTGAATCTTCAGAAGCTTCAGTGATTCCACCTAAAACATTGTGTTTGGATAAAATTGTTCCGACTTTAGAAGCACTAGCTCCCCAAGGTATATTATCGGCAGCTATTTACGGACAACAAACAGTTTCATCTTCCGAACCCGCTTGGATCGATTGGCTGTCTTTACCAGCTAAGGAGCATCCAGCTTTAGCAACACCACCGATTGAATTAGCTAATTCCGGCGATATTGAAGCAATTACTTTTTTACTCCAACGTTTACTCAATCCCAATTTAGACAACCGTTTAAAAACTGGCGGTATTCGCGTAATTTTGCGGCGTAAACAAGATTTATTACACATCATGTGCGATGCTCCAGTATGTCCAGCACGTAAACAAGTAGCTGCCAAAGTGATTAATTTTATTAACCATTTGCAGTTATCCGACCTTGGAGGAGTCCGCGTTTACGGACGACGTGCCGGTAATAAAAAACCATTTTGGCAATCAGGTACAGACTTCAAGCCGCGTCAACGAGTAGTACCCGAAGCGACTCCAGAATTTGCTGCAACTTCCGCCTACGTACAGGAACTGTTACCCAACGACGACGAATCTGTATTGCGTCCCGATTTAACCACCGAAGAAATCCATGCATTTGTTACTGATGTAGCCAAAGATTGGGGTGAAACTGTCAAAAACTGGTTTTTAAGAACCCAGTTATTTATTGAAAAACAGCCATCTGAATCAAATTCGCAAACAAAAGTCCGTCGCGTTGCTTTAATTTGGGGTAGTCTCGGATTATTGCTCAGTTTACAAACTGATTGGCTATTAGGTTCAATTTTGACTACCTTTGCACTCCCAACTGCAACAGTTACTCAATCCCTGCCAAATACAAGTACCGAAGAAACAAAAACCGCATTTCTTTCCAACACCAGCGAAGAAAAACCTAACCCTAACTCAAACGAGGTATTTAATGGTTCTAACTTCACCACCCAAAACAACTCCAACCGAGGTAAAGCAACAGCAACCGCTATACTTTTAGCAGCGCGATCGCCACTTCCGAGTTTTAATGCTCGTCAGTTAGATGAACAATTGGCTTTATATAAACAGCGTCTGGTAAAAAATGGTGCGCCACCCGATGTATTAATTATCGGTTCCTCCCGCGCTTTACGAGGTATAGATCCAGATGCGTTGAAGAAAGGTTTAGCAACAGAAGGTTATCCAGATGTTGATGTTTTTAATTTTGGTATTAACGGTGCCACAGCCCAAGTTGTAGATTTTGTGATTCGTCGCGTACTTCAGCCATCGGAATTACCTCATACAATTATCTGGGCAGATGGTTCTCGTGCCTTTAATAGCGGTAGAGGAGATAATACCTTTGAGGCGATCGCCGCATCACCTGGTTATCAATATGCTCTCAAAACATCTTTAGCAAGGGTTGGCTCCACAAATCAGCCAAAAACTCTTAGAGAAACAGAAATTGCTAAACAAAAAAGCAATGGCTATGAAATTATTAACGACAAACTAAATGAAGGATTCGCTACTATTTCAAATTCCTACAACAAACGCGACCAATTAAAAAGTCAAATTAACAAGATATATAAATCTCTACCCATAATTAGCGCTTTGAAGGCAGATTATGCAAGGGATGCAACAAATCTTTCAGAAGATACTGAAAATTATGCAGTAGACTTTGATGGATTTTTACCTTTATCCATTCGCTTTGAACCCAATACTTATTATCAAAAACACCCAAGAGTTGGGGGTAATTACGATCAAGACTATCAAAATTTTGATTTACTTGGCGAGCAAAACGCAGCTTTACAAGCATTACTCAACTACACAGAATCTCAAAGTATAAATGTAGTATTTATAAATATGCCCTTGACGGCAGATTATTTAGATCCTGTGCGTACAAAATACGAACAAAAGTTTGAGGAATATATGCTGAGTTTTGCAAATCGCTCCAACTTCGTTTACCGCAACTTAAGTCAAATATGGCTTGAAGCTAACGATTATTTTTCCGATCCCAGTCACCTCAACCGTTACGGTGCATACGAAGTATCTAAAAAACTCGCCAAAGATCCGATGATTCCCTGGAGTAGAAAGTAAGAAGAGGACAAGG
>NZ_JADEWL010000222.1 GCF_015207665.1 Plectonema cf. radiosum LEGE 06105 | reverse complement strand
CCCCATCTCCCTTTCCCTTTATCCCCTTCCCCTGCATTTCGCAAATGCCACAAATTCCGCTAAGATAACTGAGCAAACGTGAACTGTAACAGATTAGGGAAACTCCGGTGCAATTCCGGGGCTGTGCCGCAACTGTAAAGAAGTTATGAGTTATGAATTATGAGTTATGAGTTGTAAATGTGGGTGATAAGTGGTAGGCTGCGGCAACACTTTTAACTCCTCATTCCTAACTCCTCACTCCTAACTCCTCACTCTTAATTATCTAAGCCAGAAGACCTATCTGTTATTCGCTCACTTTATTTCCTGCGTCGCACAGGGAAGGGGCAAATAAAACAATGCAAATTATCGATAACTCAAATTTGAAGCAACTGCAATATCCGAATCTGCAAAAACTGCAATTACCTCCTTTACCAATGAAGCGTCCTTTGTTGATGATTGGACATGGTACCAGAGACGAACAAGGAAAGCAGGCTTTGTTAGATTTTGCTAGCGCTTACCAAGCTTTAGATAATTCTCGTCCAGTATTACCTTGTTTTTTGGAATTAACTGGTCCCACAATTCAAGAAGGTGTGGATGAATGTGTAAAAAACGGTTACACGGAACTTTCCGCATTACCAATTTTACTGTTTGCTGCACGACATAATAAATTTGACGTTACCAACGAATTAGACCGCGCTAGAGTTAGATATCCTCAATTAAAATTTCACTACGGAAGACACTTCGGAATTACACCCCTACTAATCGAACTGTGGCGCGATCGCCTTGCCGAACTTGATAAACCCGAACACAATCCCCAACAAATTTCTCGTCAAGATACAGTGCTTTTGTTTGTCGGTAGAGGTTCAAGTGACCCCGACGCAAATGGCGATATATTTAAATTAGCTCGAATTCTTTGGGAAGGTAGCGGTTATTCTACCGTTGAAACTTGTTTTATCGGCATTACCCACCCCAGATTAGAAGAAGGCTTTCAACGCGCTCGCTTATATCAACCGAAACGCATCATTGTATTACCATACTTTTTGTTTATGGGTACATTGGTGAAAAAAATCTTCAACATTACAGCCCAACAGCAAGAGCAATACCCAGATATTTCCATTACTGCTTTACCAGAAATCGGTTTGCAACCAGAATTATTGACGATACTGCGAGAGCGAGAAATCGAAACCCAACTCGGAGAAGTGAAGATGAATTGTGAAATGTGTAAATTCCGCACTGCCGCTGTATCGGATAATCACGGACACGGACATTCTCACGACCACCATCATCACCACCACGACCATTCACACCCACCCGTAGACCCCTACGCAGATATCGATAAATACCATCAAAAAATCTGGCAAGCACCGTAGGAAGTGATTTAAGACCAGAATTGTAGAGACGTAGCACTGCTACGTCTCAAACAATCTGAAATCACCAATGCCAAAATTAACTACAGCTTCTACCCCGCTCTCTTCATCTGGCGATAGCTGATTCTTTTCACTTAACCAAATCCAGCTTTTCTAAAAAAACTGGTAAAGGTAATAAAAGAGCCTTCGCAACATCCGCTAATTCACATAGTTTAACTGAATCACCTTGTCCGTCGCGCAACAGCCAAATCACAGTACTACTGACACCAGATTTTTGCTGTAAAATTTGCCAGTTAGGAATACCTGCTTGTTCCATTAAATTTAAAAGCACTGTATCTTGGGAATTTCCAGTAGCATAAATTGTCGCAAACAGAAAACGTAAAAAGGCAATTATTCCACCGAAAATTAAAATAATAACCAGCAATCCGTAAACAAGATGTAAGCTATCAAAAATCATAAACAAAATAATATTATTGTTTTACTGCTTTCTCCGTACTATAAAACCCCAAGGTGAATTTTGAAAGCATACTCGGACTCAAAAGCTCGTTTGACAAGGGTTATAGGTCAAAATATTTTTGAGAATAAACTCAACAAAGGGAGCAGAATTATTACTCCCTATTTTCAAGCTAAAGTATTAGATTTAAACTATTACTGTTAAGTAAACGTGAGTTCGATGACAATCATAGAAGTCGGGTTTTTATAAAGGTTGTCTGAGTACTCACGTTAAGTAATAAATTCCCTATTCACTATTCCCTATTCCCTACTATGTCTCAAGAATTCGCTATTGGTAGTAAAGTCCGTGTTGTAGCGCTACCACCTTATATCAAAACTGCTGAACCCATGCCGATGCTGCGCCCTCCCGATATAATTCATATAGGAGAAGAAGGTATAGTTATTGACCGCCGTCCCGGAGGATACTGGGGTGTCCGCTTTGCTAATGGCTCGTTTCTCTTGGATAGTCAGTATATAGAATCCATTGAAACTCATGCTCAGCCAGAATCCTGAAGGTGAGAAGTTGGGTTTTTATAATTCTTATCTTGTTTTACGAATATTTAAGCTCTAAAACCCGACTTCTTAAAGCTAAATGACCAAATATAAGTGCAACTGCTGTACGAGTAATTGTAAACTTATTTAAAGTAGTTATTCGTACTCTGCACAAAAATGAACCGCCGCAATTTTTTTCGCAATTTTTTAAATATATTATTTGCCAGTTGCTTTGTATTTTTGGGATGGTTGAATTTTACTCCTGTTGCCAATGCAATGGGTGGTACGCTTCCCTCAGTCAATCAACCTGCACCAGAATTTACTTTACCCACTAACACTGGGGATGGAGAAATTGCCCTTTCCGATTATCGCGGTAAATGGGTAGTACTTTATTTTTATCCCAAGGATTTTACACCCGGTTGCACTATCGAAGCGCGTCGTTTTCAAGAAGATTTGCCCAAATATTTAGAACAAAATACCGAAATTATCGGTGTCAGTGCTGATGATATAGATTCTCACGCCGAATTTTGCGATTCTGAAGGTTTAAAATTTCCGTTATTAGCAGATACAACTGGTGCAGTAAGTAAAGCTTACGGTTCTTGGATGAGCTTTATTTCCATGCGTCACAGTTTTATTATTGATCCTGATGGTATTTTGCGAGAAACTTTTGTAAAAGTTAATCCAATCGTTCATTCTCAAGAGGTAATGGCACGACTTAAGGATTTACAGCAAACTATTTCTTCTTAATTACAAAATATTTATTCCATACAAATCAAAACATCATGAGACGTTGCAGTGCAACGTCTTTTTCAGCAACCCCTAATTAAGTGCATATTCATACAAAAACGGTATTATAAAGGGATAGGAGTAATTGAGTTTTTAGCCTCGAAGCCTGATTTATTTTGGATTTAATCTTTTTTATCAATCGCTAAAATATTATTTTTCAATAATTAAACTAAAATTATTTCCCAGACAATGATTGTTAAAGGTTGCTCGTCAATTGCTCAATTAAAACAAATTTCTATCTTTCAAGATTTAGCAACAACACAACTAGAAAGTCTTGTTCCCTATAGTTATGTTCGGGAATATCAACAGGATGAAATAATTATGCACGAAGGTGATGATCTTCCTCAACAACTTCATGCTTTAATCGCAGGAAAATTAGAAATTAAAAAGACTGCTGTTAATGGAAAAGAAACAGTAGTACGTCTTATTCCAGCAGGAGAACTTTTTGCTGCACCAGCTATTTTTGGTAATGGGATTTCCCCTGCAACGGTAATCTGTCAATTAAAATCAGAAGTATTAACCATTGAACGCGAAGTTTTATTAAAAGTAATCTCTGAATCGCCAGAAATTAGTTTAAAAATACTATTCGTATTTAATCAAAGACTGCAACAACTCCACAATACAGTACACGGACTGATTTCCGAACGAGCAATGGTGCGTTTAGTCAGATTAATTCAATATTATCGCGATCGCGATGGCACTCATCCACAAATCCAAGGAGATTGCTTAAATGTTAAACTAACTTACTATCAAATTGCCCGCAGTATTGGTATTACCTATGAAGAATGCGTGCGTTTGTTCAAAAAACTCAAGCAAATAGTAACTTATCAAAGAGGTGGAACAATTATAGTCAAAGATTGGGATAGATTAGAATTAGTCAGTAAAGATACACAGTAATTATGGCTGTAAATATAGCGGTTTTCACTTGAGTGGAATACAAATTTTACCTCACCCCGCCCTCCGGGCACCCCTCTCCTCCTGACAGGAGAGGGGAAGGGGGTGAGGTTTTAGTGTATTGGACTCAACTGAAATTTGCTATATTCCCTACTCCCTATTCCCTATTCCCTATTCCCTATTCCCTGTTCCTTATTCAATATATGAATCAGTATTTTGCAACGGTTGCTCGTGGATTGGAAGAATTAGCGGCTCAAGAGTTAGAGCAATTGGGCGCGAGTTCGGTAGAACCTGGATTTTGCGGTGTGAGTTTTGAGGGCGATCGCACTTTGCTTTATCGGGTTAATCTCTGGGCAAGATTACCGTTCCGAATTTTGGTTAAGCTCTCGGAATTTCCTTGCAAAACTCCACAAGAGCTTTATAACGGAATTCAAAGCATTGATTGGCAAAATTATCTCACACCAGACCAGACTCTAGCAGTCAACGCTACAGGCAAAAACGAAGAACTCAACCACACCCATTTTACAGCCCTTCAAGTCAAAAACGCGATCGTTGACCAGCAACAACAAGATTTCGGCGAACGTTCTGATGTTGAGCTTTTCTCCCCAGATTTACGGATAAATGTACATATCCGTGGTTACTTTTGTACTTTAAGCCTCGATAGTTCTGGTAGTAGTTTACACCGTCGGGGTTATCGTCCTGCGGTGGGAACGGCACCTCTCAAGGAATCTCTAGCGGCTGCTTTGATTCAACTTTCTGGTTGGCATCCAGAACAAATGTTCTACGATCCACTCTGTGGCTCTGGAACTTTACCGATAGAAGCTTGTTTAAAAGCGCTGAATATTGCACCGGGTTTGTTTCGGGAATCCTTTGGATTTGAAACCTGGAGTAATTTTGACTTACCTTTATTGGAAAAATTGATTGCGGAAGCTCAAGCGAGTCAAATAGAGAAACTTCCTGCATCGATTTGGGGGAGCGATAATAATCCAGATGTCATCGAGCAAGCAAAATCAAATGCAGCAAATTGCGGTGTTGATAATCATATTTGGTTATCTCAGATGGAGCTTACTGATGTTGTTGCACCCGCAGACAGCGGGGTATTATTTTGCAATCCACCTTATGGAGAACGATTGGGGGGAGATAGGGATTTAGGGGCGTTTTACAAACTTTTAGGCAACGTACTTAAAGAGCGCTTCAAGGGTTGGACTGCATTTGTACTGAGTGGTAATAAGGAATTATCTCAATCAATTGGGCTGAAATCATCTGAACGAATTGCGGTATATAACGGCACTTTGCCCTGTCAGTTGATGAAGTATGAATTGTATTAGGAATCATATTTTTAACGCAGAGGCACGCAAAGGTAAGCGCAAAGAAACGCGGAGTTTTGGGGAATGATTTATAAAAATAGGACTTACGCAATATAGAAGTTCGCCGGTACAGACGGGCTTTGTAATGCCTTTACATAACCAACCTCTGACCAAGTTTTGTTTAACTCGTACTACTAATTTCTACAATCATTTCCCCTTGTCGTAATCTTTCCAATGCATCGGGTAGTGTGACAATAAGAAGTTCACGTAGATAACGGTTGGTAACATTGCCACAAGTTAGCCAAATAATTTGGGGTGGTGTGCCTAGCCGACATACTAAGTCAACGAAGTCACTATCTTTTATCATGATGACTGCGTTAACAGTCCGTGCTGCTTCAAAAATATCGGTATCTTTTGAGTCTCTTAATCCAATATCTCGCAGTGCTGAAGCCTCTAAGTTGAAGGTATTAGTGAGCCAATTTGCTAAGGTTGGAGGTAACTGAGCATCAATCCAAATTTTCATGCAGTCAAACGAGAGAAATCAGTGCGTCGTGCAGCAAACAGCAGACAAGCTTGGATATCTTCAGGTTCCAAATCGGGAAAGTCTTCCAAAATTTCAGCGGTACTAACATTTTCTGCCAACATTTCTAAAATACCGCTTACCCTAATTCTCATACCTCGAATGCAAGGGCGACCACCGCACTGATCAGGTATTTGGGTAATCCGAGTTAATAAGTTATTCATCTAATACCTCATAATACCTCAAGCTAAGATTCTCTTATCATACAAAAGTGGTGCGGTGTTGCGGAATGCCTAACTTTTCACCCGTGGATATCTTTCCATCAATTTTCTGACTTGCTCAGCATGATAAGAACTTCTTGTCAATGGAGAAGAAACAACTTGTAAAAAACCGATTTCTTCACCGTATTTTCTCCATGCTGCAAATTGTTCGGGATGAATAAAATCGTCTACTTTTAAATGCTTTTGACTGGGTTGTAAATATTGTCCAATCGTTAAAATATCGCAATCAACACCGCGTAAATCTTGCATAACTTGGCGAATTTCTGCATCAGTTTCCCCAAGACCCACCATAATACCCGATTTAGTGTAAATCCAAGGTGCCATTTGACGCGATAGTTTCAACAATTCCAACGTTCTTTGATAATCACCTTGGGGACGAGTACGACGATACAACCGGGGAACCGTTTCTGTATTGTGGTTGAGAACTTCCGGTTGTGCTTTGAGGATAATTTGCAAAGCTTCCCAATTTCCGCACAAATCGGGGATTAAAACTTCAATAGTTGTCTTGGGGGAAATAGTCCGAACCGCTTCAATACAGCGAACAAATTGTGAAGCACCACCATCGGGTAAATCATCGCGGTTTACAGAAGTGATTACCACATGATTGAGCTTCATTCGACGTACAGCTTCCGCGAGACGTGCGGGTTCGCTAGGATCTAAAGCTTGGGGTTTCTTCTCAAAATCAATATCGCAGTAAGGACAAGCGCGAGTACAAGCTGGCCCCATAATCAAAAACGTCGCAGTACCTGCCTTGAAACACTCACCAATATTCGGACAAGATGCTTCTTCACAAACAGTATTTAGGGATAAATCCCGTAAAGTTTCCTTGACATTGCCAACACGTTCCCATTGAGGAGCCTTAACCCTTAACCAGTCTGGTTTTACAGTCACAATCCCTCTTTCCCACTTGTTAAGATACAAAATTTATGGTAACGCAATTTAAAAGTTAGGAGTTAGTTGACAGTTGACAGTTGACAGTTGACAGTTCTGACTTATTTCTCCCCATCCCCCCATC
>NZ_JADEWL010000043.1 GCF_015207665.1 Plectonema cf. radiosum LEGE 06105 | reverse complement strand
TCCCCATCCTCTACTCCCTTCTGAATATCTCAGTAAATTTAACCGAGAGTAATTGAGAAATTAATTTTTGTTTCGGTAAATCTACACTTTTCCAATCATCTAAAAGAATACCTCCTGTATCGGCGCTGTTTGGATTCCAACTCCAAAAAGCAAAACTCAAGTTTTGTTCATCGATATATTTAACAAACTTATTCAGCCAAATGGCTTCTTTCTCACTATCATTCAAACGTCCGCCAAATTCTCCCACAAAAATGGGAGCCTTCTGCTGACTAGAAATATAATTAAAACCGATTTGCCAGCGATGGACGAGATTTTGCGGAAACTTATCATCGGAGAAATAAGGCATATTATATACCCCAGGTCCGTACTCATGGGGAGAATAAACTAACTTGTTGCGGACTGATAAACGTACCGGGTATTTCAGTACACCTTCCAAATTACCCCCTTGCCAATGTTGAGCTAAATATTGTCCGGGAACATTTTTTTCCACACCTTCAACTACAATTAACCAATTAGGATTTATATTTCCAATAGCATTACCAGCACGTTCTGCTGCTAATCGCCAATCGGTTGCTAAATCACCAGTACCCCAGCTAGCTTTACCATGGGGTTCGTTTTTTAAATCAGCACCAATAACGTTAGTTTGATTCTGATATCTTTGAGCCAACTGCAACCAGGTATTAATCCAATCAGCTTCAGTATATCCATCTCCGTACCATAGTTCGGGAATTCGTTGATCGTTAAGACGGTGGGAATCCAGCAAAATCAATAAGCCTTGACGTTGGGCTTCCTCTACGATCGCGTCCATTATTTCTATGGGAGTTTTACCTTCAAGTTGTTGATTGCTACCGATAGTAAAATCAATCCCGCTAACTTGAGATGAGCGTAATGCTTCCACGGAGTATGGTAAACGAATCAAGTTATAGCCGAGTTTCTTGATTTGCGCCATCATTTCTTGATAATCCCGTAACCATAAACCGTGGGGAGCATGGGTTTCTGTTTCCATTCCAAACCAGTTGACACCCCGAAGTAATACAGGATTTCCTCTGTCGTCTACAATTTTCGCACCATGAGTTGAAAGTGGTAGCTGCATGGCTGTTGTAGCTCTAGCAAAACTCGTTTGTTTGCCTAACTTGTTTGTAAAATTACCATTCAAACACAAAACTAAGGTGATGGTAAATACCAGTATTTTCTTGTAGAAGTTGTTTTTTGGTGCTTTATTTTTGCTTAGATATTCTCTAAGAGTATCTGCTTGCAGCAGAAAAATTTTGATAAATAGATGAATTAAAGATAAAAACATCAATAAAATACGCATAATTACTGAGTCCTATTTTCATTTAATCGCAGTTTAGTCTTGATACCTGATACGTTTATTTGCAGATTGTTTTGTCGGCAAATAGCATCAAAAAATAATTATTTAATCAGATTTAATCAGATGAATAAAGTTAAATCAACAAACTAACACTAGAGATAGATTATTGCCACACATCACTTATTACTTAAGTATGAGAAACTATTAAGATAAATTGTTCCGAACAGTATCAAATCCCCGTTTAGCAAGACTTAATCGATGTCGGTACAGCTAACCACAAAAAATAGTTTATAAAAAATTTATTTACTTTGCCTATTTCTTTATCTTTAAACTCTTGTTAATTAAGTGTTTAACGAATAGATTAGAAACGAATAGAGCAAACAAATTGTATATATGACTATTTTTATTCTTCTCAAACAAAGAGTATAAAAGTAGTAAGGTCAGCATCTGTCGTTTTTTGTTTAAATAACTAAACTTTTTAATATGTCTCTATCTGCATTAACAAAATTTATTTTACCTCCAGTTTTAGCTTCTGCGGCTGTTTTTTCGGCGATGACAATACCACTTGCGGCAATCGGTGATAAACAAATTAATATCAAGTTTCAAGAAGAAACTCTTTTCTTTGGTAAGCTCAGAGATGTTGCTTTACCTTATGTAGTAGTCTCTACCGGACTTAGTTTAGGAGCTGGAATTGCTGCTGTAGCGATTTGTGGATGGCGGAATTCTTCTCGTAAATCAGCAGAAATCGAAGAACAACTATCGCAATTAGAGCAGCAATTACAGCAAAAAGAAGAATTACTCAAGGAATTTAAACTTTCAGAATCTCGATTGCAAGTTTCTGGACTGAATAATTTTTTGGATGAACAAGTCTCATTGAAAGCAAGCAAAAGTTATCCGACTTTGAATCCTCCAAATGCATCTCAACTTGATGTAGAGCAAATTCCACCGCAAGCAGATAAAGCTTCACATAGTGTACTTGAAAATAAAAAGCGAGATACAACTCCAGCTAATGCTGCATCTGGATTTGCTTCTGCTCAAAACTTCCTCGGCTATACTCAATCAAGCAACAATATTAAAAAAGAACTTGTTAATATATCCCAAACAAGTCAAACTAGCATAACACCAGCAGAATTTGAACAACTACAAAGACAACTTAGAGATATGATGTTGCAAATGCAGGCAATGCAAAATAATCTACCATTAATGACTCAATCTACAAATAACATTCCCACAAAAAATTCCGAAACAATTAATATTTACTACGATACTCACGAGCCTCAACAAATAAAATTTATTTAAGTATTAATGGCTCAAATCTAAAAGGTTTACACTTCGATAAAATCGTAAACAATAAGTAATTTTAAAAATAAAAAATCTCTTTTTATTAGCAGTAATTTATTAATTACTGCTATTTTTATATTATCTATTCTAGTACTTGACCACACAAGTTTTGAGGGGTTGAGGTAGTGCGACTCGAAAAGGTCACTAGCTACTACCAGGGAGCGAAACCCGGACACTACGAACCCATTACCCATCAAAATTAATGTGGCGGAGTACTAGTAGTCTGTCCCATTAAATATGATGGGTTGTAGAGATGCTGATAATATAGTGTCTCTACATGGTTTCGGCAATAAACGAACCCGTCAGAATACTAGTTCCCAGGCTCAGCTTGGGAACTAATATTTGAGGCTCTGCCTCAGATTATTGTACAAATAAACCGAATATTAATTAACGTAAAAACTCCGAAGTTATCAGAGGAAAATTAGTCTGCTGGGATTTAGTTAGTGGAGGTAAAATAGGTGTGGAATCTTGCGGTTGAGGTTGAATTTGATATCGATTTCCCCAGCCATCATTAAAATCTTCTGGCTCTAAACGAGGTGCTACTGTTTTACCTACAGGTAAAGGTATTGAGCGGTACTGACTTGCTTGTACGTATTTTTCTCCTTCATTAGTAAATCGTAAAGATTTACCTTCCAGATTTTGATATTGCGGAGTAGATTGTTGAGAATTTTGTTTATCTGAAGATGATAATTGAGCTGCGGGATCGAAAGTTGCAATAAAACTAACTTCATTTTCCGGAGCTAATTTTTTGTCATTTCGATCTAATTGCCATACTTCCTGAAAATTTCCGTTGGGTGCGACTTGCCAAAGATTCAAGTCTGCTTGCCATTTTCCTTGTTTGACTTCTACAATTTGGCGAGCCAAAATTGAACGGTTGATATTTTTATCATCATCGATTATTTCTTCTGTATTTGCTGGAGTCGATCGCAAATAACGGACTGCTGTAACGGCAATACGGCTAGATTCTGGTAAATTAGTACTGCCAATAAGTTTGTATAAACCGTTGCTATCCTCTCTTTGTATGCCCTGTATTTCTAACTGGACTTCATTTGGTGATTTATTTATACAACCGGAAGTTACTAGCAAAGCCATACTAGAAGCAATAAATACATTGGTCCCTAAAGAAATTTTAATTATTTTTTGGCTGAAAAATCCCAGATGTTGCTGTTTCATAAAATCAATGTTAATAAAATCAGATTCAGTAACTGTGTAATTTCCACATTTTTATTTATTTTGCCCAAATTTAAGCGTAAAATTACTACCTTTACCAACTCTTTTTGTAAATTTACGAGGTTTGCAAAAGTACGTATTATCCCCTCGATGATATAAGTTTTTTTTGTTAAAGTGGCGACATTATGCAACAAAATATTTATTTATACATTAACTGGGGTAATGAAGCTTAAAATACTAGAGAGCCAAAAATTGATTTTCATCAAAGAGTTCCATAAACACAAATCTTATGTGCTGTTTTGCGCTGCTTCAATGTCGGTGTTAGGGACTTTGGGTTTAGGCGATCGCTCTCAAGCCCAATTGATATCTTCTCAAAAACAAGAAAATAAAACTTCCTATTCTGGTGATTTGCTGCGAGTACCACAGTCATCGATACCCAGTGGAAGAACAAAACTTCGATCAAAAGAAGTCCCACCACCACCGAATGTTTCTCCTATTGGTGCTACTTTACCCACGGAAAAACCAGCGACTTATGCACCGCTCGACAATATCAAGCAATTAGAAAATAGTTTTATCCAGGAAGAGATAACTGGTAAAACTAAGCGTCTCATCGAACAATCTATTGCAATTGGTGGTTCTCAAACTGAGATTGCTCAAGCTGTTCCATTTCCAGCACCTCCGGGTAGTAACAGTCAGGAATTTACTCAAGTTGCTCCTTTACCACCTCTTCCTGGTGTTAATGTTCCGCAGCAGTCGGATGCAGGTTATGTACCAACATTTAATCAATTGTTGAATTCTACAATTGGTTTTCCGTTAGAAGATTACGGAAATAAAAACCGCAGAGGCGCTGAGAACGCTGAGGAAAGAGGTAAAGAGAGATTAGGTTTAAATCCGGTACCGACTTTTGAGCAAATGCTTGATGCTTATCGTAGGTCACAACCACAGGTTTCTGCCACTTCTGCACCTTTACCAACTTTTAATCAATTGCTTAATTCTCAAGGGGGAATGCTTCCATCAGCTCCGTTGACTACAAGTCAACAGTTGGGAACAACTCCAATTATTCCGACAGCTTCACAGATTTCTCAAGGTAATAATCAATTGAACCCTTTGAGGACTAGTGCGGCTTTAAGGGAATCATCATTACAGGTGCAAGGTGTTTTTGTAACTCAAGGGGATGATACTTCAGCAAGAGCTAGACTTACGGGAGTTTATCCGTTGACTCCGCAAGTGTTGTTTGGGGCAACTTTGGATTTGACAAGCGAAGGTAGCTCTTTTGATGATTCTCGACGGGAAGGTTTGAATATCAATGAACTTTATCTGGCAACATCTTTATCAGGATTACCTAATCTTAGATTTGCAGTTGGTCAGTTGGATTTGACATCTTATTTTGACCGCAATAGTTTTGCTAAAGATGGAGCGAGTCAGTTTTTTAATCCGGTGTTTCAAACTAATCCGGCTTTAGCAGCGACGGGGATATCATCGAAGCCTGGATTGCTGGTTAATTGGAGCGTTACGGACAATATTGATGCTAAAGCTGCTGTTTTTTCATCTTCTGATAGTTTGAGCGAATTTGCTTTGGATGGATTCGCTGGTGAAGTCGGGGTTCGCTACGGTAATGCGATTATTCGCGGTACTTATAGTACTGCTAGAGATGCTGGAAATCGCGATTCTTTTCCAGAAAGCTTTCAAATTGCTCGCGGAAATGACAGGTTTGGGGTTTTGGAAGATGACCGTGAAGAAGCATATGGTTTAAATGCTGAAGTTTTTATTCCCAGCATGAAACTAGGGCTTTTTGGACGCTATGGTCGTTATGAAAATCGAGATTTAGGAGAAGGTGCAGATACATATGTAATTGGAGCTAGTCTGTTAGATTTATTTACACCTGATGACCGATTGGGATTAGCCTATGGACGCGGTTTATCTAACGATGAAAAGCGTCAAGGAAAGCAGCTTGATGTATTGGAGCTTTATTACGACTTTCAGTTTCTTCCTAATCTCAGATTAGGTTTTTCCGTTCAGGGAAGAGACGACTTTAACGAAACAGTGCTGGGTGTAAGAGTTAAATCTGATTTTGATGTAACTCCAAGGGGGAGATTTGCGCGATGAGGTATAAACTAAACTTGCTCTACAAAGCGAATTTAGCGATTTTTCAAGTAAAAACACATAGTAAAGCAATTCTGGGCATTACTTTGTTACCTTTTCATCTTTTCGTTTTTACTTTGCCAATTGCACTGGCAGCTTTGCACAATATAGCCCCTGTACAAGCTCAGTCATCGGGAGCCACCCAACAAGGTTATAATCTACTCAAAAAAGGATGGGTTGATGATGCGATTCGTGCTTTTCAACAAGCTCTAAAAAGCAACCCGCAATCTTTGCAAGCCAAACTCGGTTTAGCCATTGCTTACAACCGTGCGGGACGCATTGAGGACGCTTTTCAAGCTTATCAACAAGTATTGATGCAAGACCCTAGCAATCAAGGGGCTTTGAAAATTGTGGGGATGATGGGTACTTATCGTCCCGAATGGAACAAACCCGGTATTAAAGCTCTTAATACCTTACTTGAATTGAACCCCTCGGACGTGCAAGCTCGTTACTACAGAGCTTTGTTGTATTCTTATCAAGGACAGTTTAGCGAATCGATCGCCGATTTTCAAATTGTCTTAGCCAACAATCCGACTGAGGAAGCAATCATCGGTGCTGCTCAAACTTATAGTTACAGTGGTGATTATCAAAAAGCCAAGGAATTATTCAACCGCTATCAAACCACTGGAAAACCAATCACCGATTATGCTGCGGTTGCTTACGCTCTAACCTTGCGTAAAACTGGCAATCCTCAAGCAGCCATAGACATTTTACAAAAACAGCTACAGCGTTCTCAAACCCTCGATCAGTTAGCTATACTTACTCGTGGGGAATTGTCTCAAGCATATATTGCTAATAAACAAGAAGCCCAAGCTTTAGCTGTATTAGATCCTTTACAGGATAGAGAAGATGCGATTTTACCTTTAGCGCGATCGCTAAATGAAATCCGTAAATATACAAACAATGCTACCCTGACCGAGAGAATCACTAATTTATACCGTCAAGCTCTGGCAAACAACCCTAATCCTTCCCCTACCCTGCTGCGGGAAATTGCTGATGTATTTAGTGGTTTACCTCAAGGAGAAGAAACGGCATTACAACTTTACAAACGTTTAGCTGCTACCTTACCCAACGATAAAAGTTTGATAGTGCGTCAGCTAGCTTTGGAATATAAATTGGCAATGATTACCAAAAGTGATGTCAAGCAGCGCTTAACGGCTACATTGCAAAATTTACCCGCAGACTCAGTAGAACTGCAACAATTAGCTGTAGCATTAGCCGATTTGGATGCTCCCGATTCCCAACTTTTACCTTTGTATCAAAATCTTTTGCAAACAGGGGTGAATGTACCGTTTTTAAATTTTCGGGTAGCTCAGATGTATCTGCAACTCGATAATACCATTGAAGCTAGACTGGCTTTAGCCAATTATACGGCAACATCCCCAGGTGCCTCAGACATGGCAACACAGTTGCTCGCAGCAGAAATCGAACGACGGGAAGGTAATTTAGAAGCCAGCGCTCAACGCTATTTTGCCATACTTACCAATAATCCCCCAGCAGATATCATTGATGGTGCTTTGCGGGGATTAGTCGGTGTCAAAGTGCAGCAAAAGCGTTTTGAAGAAGCTTTAGTAGTATACGAGCAAGTATTAGAACGCAACCCCCAAGATATAACTGCTCAGTTGGGACGTACTAGTGTTGCTTATCAAGCCAAACGCATTTCTAAATCAGAAGCAGAAGCTGTTTTAAATAATTGGTTGGCAACTCAAAAAGTCACCAATACTCCACCAGAATTGTATAGTTTAGTCGTACAGCTACCCACTGACCCAGCTCGCGAATCTCTGTATAATTACTTAGTAGAAGTAGATTCTAGTAATATTCAATTGCAACAACACCTGTTAAAGGCGATCGCCCAACGTGACCCAAATGAAGCACGGTTACGAATGAAGCAGTTGATTAGCAATACTCCTAATAATGCTAATTCCAGTCGTAGAATAGCACTGTTGGCTCAAGCTGTTGGTGATTTAAGCATGGCTGGTAAAGCTTATGAAAATATTATCAAAGAGCAACCAGATGATGTCGATGCTTTAGCCGCTTTGGGGGGAATTCGCTTTGAGCAGAGGCAATTTGCATCAGCAGAACAAATTTATTCAGCAGTATTGGCACAAAAACCCCAAGATACACAAGCACGTCGCGCTCTTGCTGGACTCAATGCGATTTTTGACAAACCTTTAACAGCGATGAAAGCTCTGGAACAACTGCAAATTGAACAAATTACCAACGGTGAACGAAACCCAGAAATTGCCAACCAAATGCAGCAAATACAAGAAGACTTTCTCCAACGACGGGGTTTTCAACCACCTTGGGAAAGCTACGAACGTCGTGGTAAAAATCGGTAAAAAATCATCTTCAGGCAAATTTTTGATGAAGAAGAAATTTTGTGGTAATTATACGTATTATTGAGGGAATAGTAATACCATTCAACTATATTTACTTTGTTCGCTCTCACACCCAATTCTCCTTGCAATAATTTTCCTGTGAATAAATCGTCAAAATTAATGCAAACGGTTCTGAAAATGAATTACATTCCCAAAATAATCGCTATATGCGGCTTGATTGCTTTAAATGCTTGTAAAGGGGGATATTCAATCACCAACATCGAAAAACCGCCCAGTAATTCTTGGGAATCACCACCTACATCATCAGCGATCGAGGACAATCGCGTTCAATTTTTGGCAGCCCTGCCTCCATCAACTCCTAATAGAGAGTTATTAGTAGAAAGTTGGGAAAGCTATCGTCGGCGATTTATCCAAAGAGATGGACGAGTCATTGATTATGAAGCTAGCGATCGTTCTACTAGTGAAGGTCAAGCTTATGGGATGTTACGAGCGGTAATGATCGATGACCCTGCAACCTTTGCTTTGACGTTAAACTGGGGAGAAAACAATTTAAAAAGGTTGGAAAACGGCAAACCTGTAGATAGTTTATGGGCTTGGAAATGGGGTCGTAAAACTGACGGTAGCTGGGGTTCTGTTGATGATAACTTTGCTAGTGATGGGGATATAGATGCGATTACTGCTTTAATATTGGCATCCAGACGGTGGAATCGTCCAGAATACCTCAAACTAGCTAAAACGAAACTGCAAGATTTGTGGAAATTTTCCACTGTAGTCGAACCATCAGGTAAAAAGCGCTATCTGTTACCAGGTCCTGCGGCTGCGTTTGTGAAAAATTCATCCATATTTTATCTCAACCCTTCCTACTTTGCTCCCTACGCTTTCCGCTTGTTTGCTCAAGTTGACCCGGAACGAGATTGGTTGAGCTTGGTAGATTCTAGCTATCAGGTATTGGAAGATTCTCGCAAAATTAGTGCAGTAAATCTACCTAGTGACTGGGTTGCTCTTGATGCGAAGACAGGGAAATATCAACCTGTACCATCTGAGAGCCAGTTAAGCAGTATATACAGTTTTGATGCATTTCGAGTTTGGTGGCGAATCGCATTAGATGCCAGTTGGTTCAATTCATCTCAAGCACGCAGCTATCTTGAAACATCTACTGGGCATCTGATCAAACTGTGGCGGGAACAATCGAGTATTCCAGCCCAGATCGACCTTGAAGGTAAAGCTTTAGTAAACTACGAAGCGACATCCCAATATGCCATGCTTTATGCTGCGGCTAGGCTGATAGAACCAGAATTGGCTCAAGAATTGCTAGAGAAAAAATTGCTACCTCAATATCAGCAAGAAGTTTGGGATGATAATCGAGCTTATTACACTCAAAATTTAGCTTGGTTAGGATTGCTATCTCCAGAAGCAATTTCTCAAGAACTTTTACAAAATAATTAAAAAGTTATGGCATCTTTCTCTGAAAAGCGAATAAAATAAGTCAGTCATACTTAAGTAGTCAAAATACTTAACTCAAGTATTTTACACATCAAAAAATAAAGCATTTTAAAACCTTTTCATATTTTATTCACCTAATAATTAAAAAGTTGTGTTATGAAGCATCTATTTAACTCTAAAGCCGTTAATAAAGCATTTATTGTATCTTTTTGTATGCTATCAGCTTTACCAAATGCTCAAGCTGCTACTAAATATGATTCAGAAAACTCTGGAAATATTTTGTTAGCTCAAGCAGTTATAAATAGAAACAATAACACCGCAAAATCAACAACTTCCTCCACGAAATACGACGAAGAATATATTTTAGAATTCAATCGTAGTCCAGTAGTGGGTAACAGGATGCGTTTACGAGGGGTCTATTCTGAAGGTCGTTTAGGTTTTACTCGTCCTCGTGGTTGGAATATCGGTACAGTAAAAGCCTTGATTCGCTTCCAACATTCCCCAGCACTGTATGCTAATCGGTCTAACTTAACAGTACTAGTCAATGACACTGCTGTCGGTAGTATCCCTCTGAATCGCAAACAATCTCAGGTAGGTCAAGTATTGTTAAATATTCCCCCCAAACTACTACAAGAATATAACGAACTTAAAATTGTCGCCCAGCAAAATAATACCTCCGGATGTAGCGACCCTGGAGACCCAACTTTATGGACGGAAATTCTACCAGACTCAAATTTAGCTTTTAAATTCGAGCGTAAAGCAATTCCGCTCAACTTTAGTAACTATCCTTATCCTTTCTTTGACAATCTGAATTTAGAAACCAATCGGATAGTATATTTAAAGCCTCAAAAGGCTAGTCAATCTTGGCTAGAAGGAGCAGCACGTTTGCAAGCTTCTTTAGGAAGACAGGCAGATTTTCGACCTATCGAGACAAACCTGATCTCTGATATTGCAGATGCATCAACTAATGAAAGATTGGTAATCATCGGTACTCCCAGCGAACAACCAGCCTTAGCGGATTTGAATTTACCTCGTAAAATTGTCGCATCTCAAATTTTAGACTCTAATCAGAACCCAATATCAGAAGATACGGGAGTCTTAATCTTAACTACTACTCAAAAAGGTAAAGTTCCCGTTCTAATTGCTACTGGAAATGGTGCAAAAGGAGTTGCAAAAGCCGCACAGTTTTTAGCACAACCTTCTGCACGTAAAATGGGTACAGGTCAAGTAATTTTAATCAATAAGCTTGAAGAGGCTCCCACACCAGGAGAGAGAGAATGGTCTCGTTTTTTACCCGAATCTAATAATTTTCAACTAAGCGAGATTAAAACTCAATTTAACGGTGATGCCTTTAGAGATTCTAGCGTCCGTGGTTCTGCGGCTCCACCGATTGAAATCGATTTCCGTGCATTACCGGATGACAGATTTGTACGTGGTAGTTCGATGAACTTGGTCTATAGCTACAGTCCACAGATGAATCCGAGAACTTCCGCTGTAGAAGTCTTATTAGATGGGGTTTTCATCGGTGGAGCGCGTCTCGATTCAGATCAGGGAGAAATACGTAAAAATCTCAAAGTAGATTTACCAGCTAAATTGGTTAAGCCTGATTCTAAACTTCAGGTATTTTTCCGGATGAATCCGAAAGAACCCTTTGATAAAGCAAATTGTATCAGTCCCCCAGACCAACAACTTACAGGTACAGTTCATGCTGATACCAATTTCGACTTAAAACGGGAAAATTCCGTACAGCTACCCGACTTAAAATTAATGCAATATGGGTTCCCCTTTGCTGCACCCCAAGATTTATCGAAAACAGCAATTGTCCTTCCCCAAGAGCCTAATAGTACAGATATTTTGACAATGTTGGCTTTTAGCGAACGTTTAGGAAGATTGAGTAGTGCAGATTCAGTCAAACTAGATGTTTATACTTCAGACAGCTTACCCGAAGAAGTGCGTAAAAATGAGCATTTAGTCGGAATTGGGATGCGAGAGAAATTTCCATTTCCCGAAGTTTTTAAATCTTCAGGTTTCAACTTGAATCAATCATTCTTACGTGGTTCAGCTAGAGCAAGCGTCCAAGCTCCTCAAGATAAGCAAGGAATGATCAAGCAAATTCTCTCACCTTGGAATGGCGATCGCGTTGTGTTGGCTTTGACTGCTCAGACGGAAACAGGGTTAGAGAGAGTCGGACAAGTATTAAATAAAGACCCTTGGTTTTTCCAACTTCAGAAGGATACCGTATTAATTAGTAGCGAAGAGAAAAACCCCCTAGCTTATGATCCAGACGGTTATCAGCTAGCATTTTTTGACAATGCTCCATCTACTCGTCGCATCGAAAATACTAATCTTCTGAGTAAAATGTCGCGAATGTTACAAGAAAACTGGCTGTTAGTACCTGCGGGGATTGTTGGTTTATCTCTGATACTCTACGGTATTGTCCAACTGTATTTAAAACGGGTTTCTACTGCTGATAGAAAGTAAATTTGATCAGAAGGGGTAGGGACAACGGGAGCAGAATTCTAATCCTATTCCCTACTCCTGGAAATATTTTTTTCATCACCAATTACTCCTATCCCGCTCGAAAATTAGCTGTTTCTCTTGATCTCTTGCCTTTGCGTTCTCTGCGTCTCTGCGGTTTTTTTTTCAGTAATCTTTTAACGGAAAAAGAGTAATTGCATCACTTTTAATTAAAAATCACAAATTAATCAACCTACCATGTCCTCATCAGTCCGCAATTCCAAAAAACGCCAACATTTTAACTTAAGCAGATGGCTAATTGACCTGACACCCAGCTTTTTTGACCGCACCTTAGAAAAAGTAGGAATCAAACAATTTAAATGGCTAATTTTACTACTAATAGTATTTTCAATACCACTGATTATTACACCATTAGAAGTTTGGCAACAAGGAGCAATAGCCGTATTTCTCGTACTACTAGGTCAATTAGTATTAGGAGCAGAAGAACAAGAATCTTCCACAAAAGTTAGCGATTATTATCACCTGTTTATGGTGTGGTTGAGTCTGGTAACAACAATGCGGTATTTATATTACCGTCTGAGCTATACACTTAACTTTGACGGATGGATAAATAGTATTGCTTGTTTAACCCTACTCGGAGCAGAATTGTATGCAATTTTCTCCTTGGTATTAGCATACTTTCAAACTTTAAAAATCAAAGAACGTAAACCGATTGATATCTCTCGTATTCCTCAAGAAGAATGGTTTAACGTTGATATTTACATTCCCACATACAACGAAGATGTGGAGATTGTTCGTAAAACAGCATTAGCAGCTTTGGCTTGCGATTATGCTCCCGGCAAAAAAAAGGTTTATGTTCTCGATGATGGTCGTCCAGAAAAATACCAAGAAAATGACCCACGTCGAGAAACTTTCCGAGCAAGACGAGAAAAATTACAGCAAATGTGTGCAGAACTTGGCTGTATTCATATGGGACGAGATAACAACGACCATGCTAAAGCTGGTAATATCAACACTGCGTTTCATAAAACTGATGGTGATTTAGTCTTAATTTTAGACTGCGACCACGTACCATCCCGGCAATTTCTGCTACATACAATCGGTTTCTTTTATGACCCTAAAGTATCCTTTGTGCAAACACCCCACTGGTTTTATAACCCAGACCCTTTCGAGCGTAACTTACTTACCGATGGTAAAATTCCCGTAGGCAACGAACTATTTTATAAAGTACTGCAAAAAGGTAATGATTTTTGGAACGCAGCCTTTTTCTGTGGTTCGGCTGCGGTGATTCGTAAAACCCACGCTTTAGAAGTAGGAGGAATTGCAGTAGAAACTGTAACAGAAGATTGTCATACAGCATTACGCTTGCATTCCAAAGGTTATAAATCAATCTACTATGACAAAATTATGGTAGCGGGATTAGCACCAGATACCTTTTCAGCCTATGTAGGTCAACAAGTACGCTGGGCTAGGGGAATGGCTCAGATTCTCAGAATTGAAAACCCTTTATTTAATTCCAAGTTAAATCTCAATTTTGCTCAACGTATCTGTTATTTAAGCGCTACTTCTCACTTTCTATATGGCTATCCTCGACTGGTATATGCCATCATTCCCACATTATTCCTACTATTTGGAATTAATCCCATTCAAGGTTTGGGTTTAGAAACTCTAGCATATGCCTTACCGCATATTATTCTCTCTCTGGCTACTAACCATATTATTTACAAACACGTCCGTTTTTCCTTCTGGAACGAAATTTTTGAATTTGTCATGTCTTTCCAAGCGGGTTGGGTAACTTTGCTAGCACTGTTTAATCCCAAAATGGGTACATTCAACGTTACCGATAAAGGGATAAATGTTACCAAACGTACCTTCGACTGGACATCAATGCGCGGTTTGGTGATAGTAACAGTGTTAGTAATCAGTTCCTTGCTAGCGGTTCCTTATTGGTTGTTATTGCGTCCAGAAGATTCCGAAGCGGTATTAGTTAACACGTTATGGTCTGGCTTTAACTTAATTTTGCTCACAGCAGCTTTACTCGTCGGCTTTGAACAACCACAAATTCGTACCGCCCACCGTTTACAAAGACGGCTTCCGGTGGTAATTTCTAGCGATGACCAAACCATCATGGGAGAAACTATTAACATCTCCGAAACTGGTGCTTTAATATCTTTGGAATCATGGTCTAATTTACCAGATGAAGTCCAAATTGAGGTCATGGGAGACTTTGACGCTCGTGTTTTGGTAACTGCAAGGGTTATCCGAGTTACTCCTGTAAATGAAAGAGAAACTCATTTAGGAGTGGATTTTATTAATCTCACCCGTACCCAAATGGATGATTTAGCCTTAGTGATGTATTCTGATGTCAAAGAATGGTATTCTCAAAAACGAGAAAACGCTGATAAACCAATTGCTTCTCTCGGTTTCTTAGCCAGCAGTATAACTCGTTCTTTACGCGAACTAAAACCAACTACGACGAAAAAAATACGCAAACAGGTTAATAACCACGCTCAACTTTATTGGGATGGTCATTTCTTTAGTGGAGTGGCGACAGAATTAGGAATAACCGGATTACGGTTAGAGTTAGATAGTAAAAAAGCGATATCCAATGATGATAGATTACTCGGAAAACAAGATTTAGAAAAAATGCGGAATATGAAACCGCTGGTTGGCTTGCTATTAAACTTAAAAAGTGAAAATACTCCACCGACTAGATTTGTTGCTGAAATCAATGTCGTAGAAGAAGAACACGGAAAAGTTGCCATCGAACTGATTTTTCCCGATAAATTCCGTAACAAACAATCACCCAAAATCAAACAACTTTTACGCAACAATTCAAACGAAAATTTTGCTCACACAGACATTGCTGCTTGAATAGGTAATAGGTAATAGGTAATAGGTAATAGGTAATAGAAGTCGGGTTTTTAACAGAAACCCGACTTCTAATTGTGGGGAGAGAAGTCGGGTAAGTTTCATGAAACCCTATTAATAATACACAGATTAAAAATATGAACGATTTATCCTAAATTTAATACGGATCATGGTCTAATCGTTGATTTTTTTTAGTTATTAATCCAGGGTAAGCGCTTCAATCTAAAATCCCGGACAGTTACTCTACTTGGGGAGACCCTAAGACCATACTGTCCTTAAAATCTAAAATCCAAAATAAATGTGAGGAGATTTTGAATTATGATTTTCAATTATCAATTATACTGCTGTATTTTCCAAAAATAACTAGAAACTAAATTAGTTACAATATGAGCAACTATCGGAACTAATAAATTACCAGTTAAAAGAGCGCTGTACCCCAAAATCATTCCCACAATAGTTGCCCAAATCACATAAGCCCATTGCCCAGAACCGCTAAGATGTAAAACGCCAAAGCAAATACTTGATACAATTACGGCTAAGTGATTAAAGCCTAAAGCCGGTAACATAACTCCTCTGAACAATAATTCTTCACTCAATCCAGGTAATAGCCCCAGCCAAATCAAATCTGGTAATGCTAAAGGTTTGAGTACAATTTCCAAGTAATAATTGGCGCTGCGGCGGTAAACTGGAAAAAAGCGATAAGCTAAACTACTTAAGCCGGTAATAGTTAATCCTAATACAACTCCGATCAAAAATTCCTTTTGATTCCAATGCCAAGACATCAAGTAAAAATTGCCAAATTCCAGGCATAATTTGGCTATAATCCACAAAATAATAGCTGTCAATCCCATTGCCATTAGGACTTGAGTACGTGTCAAGTATGGAATTTCTGGCTCGTTTTTTTGCTGTTGTGTCACAGTTATTTTAATGCTAGGGAACAGTTAATTAAGAATGAAGGCAAGACCATTAAACAACTAACATTTAGCATTTAAACTAACGGCTGTAAAGAAAATATTGTAGAACTTAAAGCATATGGATTAATTCCGGCTTTGTGAGCCGCTAATATTCCGATGGCTTCTAAATAAGAACTTGCCGATATTGTTTTGATTGCCAAGCTTTGAGGAGTAACCTGCATCTGTGTTTGGTTTTCCTCTACGGTAATTATCTGACATTTCCTTTGGCTTAAATTCAGCAACGCACTGCTACCGCAAGCATTTGCCGGTACAATGACTGCATCAACTTGATCGATCCATATATCCCTATTGTTAGGAAATTGGTTAGAATCCCCGGTGGTAAACTGGGGTGCGCGACTCAAACCTACAAGTACACTTGGTAAAAAAGTATAACCCAATTCTTCCGCCGCCGAACGTGGTGATAAATTTGCATCTAAGGGTGGTGGATCAAAAGTCGGAGAATGAGCGCAAGGAATCTGAAATTCTCTCACGATTAAATGACTGATTACTGCTTCCGCACCTGCAATTGGATCTACTCCTTTACCTTGACGGTAATTTTGCTCTGCTTGTTCATCAACATAATCGGGAAAACGAGCAACAACTGCGATCGCCTCTGCACCAGCTTTATTTATCAACAATTCCGCAGCCCTTAGCAAACTATCTGGATTACCTATAGTTCCCCAACTTGCACCAGATGCAGCAGAGTGTAATTCTACATTTAATGGGGCATCAGTAATAACATAATCGGTTAAGTTTAATCCTAGGGTTGCTCTAGCTGCATCTGCCGCTTGAAGATTTCTCAAACGTAAATCTGGCTCTATTCCTTTGTCGAGAATTAACCCGATTTTATTTTGATGTACTCGACGCAAACCCCAACATCCTTGAGCAAATTTGTCAATACCATAACCTTCCACGTACAAAGCATTCGGTAGATTCCAATACAACGTTGCACCGTTGAGAACGTTGGGATGAGTGATCAAAACATCACAAACTTCAGCCATCGCTTTAGCGACGGGTAATGCATCTCCTGCATAACCCCCGATGGCTGCTCCAACTCCTGTGGGAATAATTAAGATAGCGGTATATGGACGCATTTATAGCGGTTTTCACTTGGGTGCAATACAAATTTTACCTCACCCCGCCCTCCGGGCACCCCTCTCCTTTTTAAGGAGAGGGGAAGGGGGTGAGGTTTTACTCTGTTGGACTCAACTGAAATTTGCTATATTTAGTTATGGGTAATTCGTAATTGGTAATTTTAACCTTTGACTTTGTTATTTGTTATTAATTATTAATTTAATAATTTCACAACAGGAATTTCAGTAGGCTTTAGAACCCTTTTAAAAAAAGGATAATTTTAATTCACATTAAGCGTCATTTCTGAACGGGCTTTTTTAGTATTAATTGCTAAAGCTAATTCAGCAGTCTCCTTCAAGTCGCTTTTCAATTTATCGCTGGCTTCTAAAGGTTCAACATTGGTAAATAAATCTTCGGCTTCTTCTATAGAAATATCAAAATTATTTTTAAACTTACTTAATGTTAAGTCACTATAAGCCATTTGTTGATGAATGTATTTAATTACTTCGTCTTTTTAATATATTCTAATCAATATATTCTCAAATCGCTTGATTTATTGCCTTTAGTGTCATCCAAGATAGATGATTAGATAAAATTACTCAAATAAAGATGTAATTATTAATTTTGCTTTGTCACAACCCCTTCTAAAGTAACTTTTCTTTTCTTAAAATCAACAGCAGTAATAGCCCAGCGTAAAGGTTTTCCATGTTTATGTAATTCAGCTTCTATAAACTTGTGTAATTCAATCATATTTTCTGAGAAATCAATTTCCGCACTAATAAAATGAGTAATCATTCATTTTAATTCACTTAATAATTTATTTGACAGTAAATGATTAACTGCCATTCAATAACAGTTAATCACTCACAAAAATTAGCAACTAAACCTTACCAAACTGATTTTGATAAACAATGTCTTCTTGCTCAGTTTCAATTTTTAAATCGGAACGAGGATAAGCAACACAAAGCAATACAAAACCTTGATTCTGTAAATCTGGACTAACTCCCATACCTTCGGTTTGGTCTACACTACCACCATTAAGGATTTTACCAGCACAGGTGGTACAAACACCAGCATTACATGAGGAGGGCAATTCTAAGCCAGTTTCATCGGCAACAGATAGAATTGTTCTGTCTTCAGGTACCTGTAAAGTATGTGTTTTACCTTGATGGATGAACTCAACAGTATAAATTTTTGACATATATCAAGATTACGGTATGTGGCAGTTTTAATACTCAATTAATATTTTATATTATCAATCATCTGACAATTCAACTAACAAACAATAAAACTCAAATCAAATCAAATCAAATAAATAATAATTATTTCTAATTAGATAAATTTGCCACCATTGGCTATAAAGTGATAATAATAATTCTAAAACGGTTTTATGAGTCTGTTCGTTTCGATTATTACCACGATGCCATAAGTTAATTTGCCGTCACAGATAAAAGTAACTATCTATACTTACAATTGTTTCTCAAAAAGTATTTTTTGATTTTTGTCACAATATGGTTTGTATCCTATAAAACAGAAAAGGCATCATATTACTAATAATTCTATCCGTAGGAGAATCGGAAAAATTTTAAGAAAAGTTAATCTAAAAAAGTACAGTAAATAATAAATATCCAAATCCAACTATCAATTATTAAATTGTATTTATGGAGATGAAAATGCTTGAATCATATCGCGATCGCGCCCAAGAAAGAACTGCATTAGGGATTCCTCCCTTACCGCTAGATGCGAAAGAAACATCTGAACTGTGTGAATTACTGAAAAATCCACCGAAAGGTGAGGAGGAATATTTACTGTATTTGCTGCGAGAAAGAGTTTCACCCGGAGTCGATCCGGCAGCTTATGTAAAGGCTGGATTTCTTACAGGGATTGCTAAAAAAGAGATTGAATCGCCTTTAATTTCACCCATTGAAGCAGTACAATTACTGGGTACAATGGTGGGTGGTTACAACGTTCAGTCCTTGATTGAATTGTTACAAACCCCAACTACATCCTTATCCGATTCTTCCGAAACACCTTTGGTAATGGGTGGTGAAGGTAAGGAACCGATTGCAGCCTACGCAGCAACAGCTTTGAGTAAAACCTTGTTGGTTTACGATGCCTTCCACGATGTTTTAGAATTATCTGAAACCAACCCTTACGCTAAACGGGTAGTTGATTCTTGGGCAGAAGCGGAATGGTTTACAATTCGTCCACAAGTACCCGAAGAAATTACCGTTACCGTTTTCAAAGTTCCTGGCGAAACCAACACAGACGACTTATCCCCGGCGACTCATGCTACTACACGCCCGGATATTCCTTTGCACGCCCTGTCAATGTTGGAAAATGCCATGCCTGATGGGTTGGCAACTATTGTACAATTAAAGAAGAAAGGGCATCCTGTAGCATATGTTGGGGATGTAGTGGGAACTGGTTCCTCGCGTAAATCGGCGATTAATTCGGTATTGTGGCATTTGGGAACAGATATCCCTTACGTACCCAATAAGCGTGCGGGAGGATATATTTTAGGCAGTAGTATCGCGCCGATATTCTTCAACACTGCTGAAGATGCGGGAGCTTTACCCATCGAGTGCGATGTCACCAAGATGGAAACGGGTATGGTAATTAATATTTATCCTTACAAAGGTGAAATTACCAACGAAAATGGCGAAGTTATTTCTAGGTTTAAGCTAAAACCCGATACAATTTTTGATGAAGTACGCGCTGGTGGTAGAATTCCGTTACTTATCGGACGTGCGCTAACTGATAAAATCCGCGCAGCATTAAACTTAGAACCAAGTAGCTTATTTATTCGTCCCCAAGCACCCCAAGATAGTGGTAAAGGGTTTACATTAGCACAGAAAATGGTCGGGAAAGCTTGCGGATTACCAGGAGTACTCCCCGGTATGTCTTGCGAACCGTTGATGACTACCGTTGGTTCTCAGGATACCACAGGACCGATGACTCGCGATGAATTAAAAGAACTTGCTTGTTTGGGTTTCTCCGCTGACTTGGTAATGCAAAGCTTCTGTCACACCGCAGCTTATCCCAAACCTGTTGACGTAGAAACTCACAAAGAATTACCCGACTTTTTCGCTCAACGCGGTGGTGTGGCTTTACGTCCCGGTGATGGTATTATTCACTCGTGGTTAAATCGGATGCTGTTACCCGATACCGTGGGTACAGGTGGAGACTCCCATACTCGTTTTCCCTTGGGAATATCTTTTCCCGCAGGTTCTGGTTTGGTAGCATTTGCAGCAGCTTTGGGTGTAATGCCTTTGGATATGCCAGAATCGGTTTTGGTAAGATTTAAAGGTGAATTGCAACCGGGAGTTACTTTACGAGACGTTGTTAACGCTATACCTTACGTTGCAATTCAAAAAGGTTTGTTAACGGTAGAGAAGCAGAACAAGAAAAATGTCTTCGCTGGCAGGATAATGGAAATCGAAGGCTTACCAGATTTGAAAGTCGAACAAGCGTTTGAATTAACAGATGCTAGCGCCGAACGTTCCTGTGCTGGTTGTACGATTAAATTAAGCGAATCCACAGTTGCCGAATATCTGCGTTCTAATGTTGCTTTATTAAAGAATATGGCAGCACGGGGTTACAAAGATGCTCGTACTATTATGCGTCGCGTCGCTAAAATGGAAGAATGGTTAGCGAATCCGGTGTTAATGTCAGGTGATGAAAATGCCGAATATGCAGAAATCATCGAAATTGATTTGAACGAAATCAAAGAACCCATAGTTGCCGCACCGAACGACCCCGATAACGTAAAATTATTATCGGAAGTAGTAGGGAATAAAGTTGATGAAGTGTTTATTGGTTCTTGTATGACCAATATTGGACACTATCGTGCTGCTGCCAAAGTGTTAGAAAACTCCGGAAAAGTTACTACTCAATTGTGGATTTGTCCGCCTACACGGATGGATGAAAAGCAATTGCAAGAAGAGGGTATTTACGAAGTATTTAAAGGCGCAAATGCGCGGACAGAAATGCCCGGTTGCAGCTTGTGTATGGGTAATCAAGCAAGAGTAGAAGATAATGCAACAGTGTTTTCCACATCTACGAGAAACTTCAACAATCGTATGGGTAAAGGCGCACAAGTTTACCTTGGTTCCGCTGAATTAGCAGCGGTTTGTGGATTGTTAGGAAGATTGCCTTCAGTGCAAGAATATATGGATATTGTGGCGAAGAAAATTCATCCTTTTGCTGATGATTTGTATCGTTATTTGAACTTTGATCAAATTCAAGGTTTTGAGGATGAGGGGAGGGTGATTGCTTTGGAAGATATGCCGAAGATTGAGGATATTTTGGGAATGCCAAGTGGGGCTGGGAAGTAGTTGATTTAGGGTGGGTATTGCCCACCTTATAATTTATTTTTAAACGCAGAGGAGCGCGGAGGTTAACGCAGAGGGACGCAAAGTATATGAGATAATATATTAAATAATTCAGAGAAAAAATCAAATATGTAAAAAGCTTTTTAAATTTATTTATTGTCATGGACACAGAGCCTAAAATTGGTAGATTGCATTTCGGAACTTTTCAAATTTATGATTACCGCGAAATAGAGTATCTGCCTGAAAATATTTTTGATGACTCAAGTATACGAAAATTATCTATTGCTGATTGTTGGAAGCTACTTATTTTTAGAAACTGAAACCAATTAGGCTGGGTAGAGCGATCGCAAAACCCAACACAAAATAATTGGATTAATCACAATATTCGATGTTGGGTTACGGCACATGACTAATTATTCGTTACATATCAAGTATTATCGTGTGCCTAACCCAACCTACGATTACCACTAGCGTGTGATTTGAGAAGCGCGATAAGCCGGAGGCTTGACGCTTCGCGTATCGCACTCCTACTTCTTCAACTAAAATCGCGCTACATTATTGATAAAACTTACTTTCGCGAACCTTATGAAGTCTCTACAAGACTACACAATAGTTATCCGTCCAGAAGACAATAATACCTTTGTCGCTTACGTCCCAGCAATTCCCGGTTGTCACGCTTGGGGACAAACTGATTATGAAGCTCGTGCTGAACTCGTTAATGTTTTTGAGATGATACAAGAGGAGTATGCTGAAGAAGGACGTTTATTACCAGAAGATGTTGAATTAGTAATTGCCAATGCCAGCTAAAGCGAAAGATTTTGAAAGGGTTGCTCAAAAACTTGGGTTTGAGAAAGTTCGGCAAAAGGGTAGTCATGCTCGTTGGAAACATCCTGACGGACGAGCAACTACAATTCCGATTCATGGTAAATCTGAAATTGGTTATTGGTTATTTTATGAAATTTTGAAGCAGTTAGGTATTACTGAGGAAGAATTTGAACAACTGCGATAGTTCTCCAGAAATATTTATTTAAGCATTAAAATAGAAACACATATAATAAATTGCCTCTAATCCGATGACGACTGTAATTGCTAGACCTTCATCAAAACTTGCCAGCATCAAAGTAGAAACGATAAATAATTTTAACTTGTTCAAATTTAATGATGAACTGCAAGCACGGATGGAAGAGCTATTAGAACGTAAAAAAGCCGATCTATTAACTCTAGAAGAAATTATAGAACTTGAAGAAATTGGAGAACTAGATAAAATTTTTACTTATATAAATGCAATTTTAGTAGCTCAAAAATGACTATTGATGATGTTACTAAAGAACAGGTACGCACAAGAGCAAATTCTCTATACCCCGAAGATGATTCAATCCAGAGTGCGCGAGGTTTTTGGGTTCAAGCTGGGTTACATCCTCCGGAACAAAACTCTCGAAAATCAACATAATATTCCAAGCTAAACTTGAATTACAACCCCAGCAGATAAATTGCAATGGACTTTTACACAGTAATATTAAGACAAAGTGCAGGCTATTGGGTAGCTTTATGCTTGGAAAATGGCATTGTAGGACAAGGAGATAATCAAGAGAATGCAATTGCTAAATTAAAAGAAGCAATTGAGTCTTTTGAAGAAGTTTATAACGCTGAAGACAATATTTATCAAGTATCTATTCCTATCCCAGAACTACATGACTTTTTAACAGTAGAAGAACAAAAATCAGATGTTGATGTTTACGAATTGAGAAAAGTTTATGCCTAAAAATATTCCTTCTCTCAAACCGAAATATTTATTTAAGCATTAAAATAGAAGCACATATAATCAATTGCGTTTAAACCCATGCAAGCCGATAAATATCCATTTGCGAAAGAATTTATTACCGATACTGAAGGTAATATCCGTAAAGTAGTAATAGATTTTAGCGATTACCAACGTATTGTAGAAGCCATTGAAGATAAAGTGCTAATCTTGGCGATGAAGGAAGTTGAAGGAGAAGAAAGACTATCTAAAGAAGAAGCTCTCAAATATTTGGCTTCTTTAGAAACTGAAGATATGTAAGTACTTGATAAAAATTAACCTACCCCTTGCTCCACAACCCAAAATAAATTAAATTATCTTAATAGTTCAAAAGTATTATTAAAATTAGGTGTGGTAGTGACCGATAATAACAACCAACTCCCTTTAAATGAAATTTTCCTAGGAGATTGTCTAAAACTGCTGAAAAGCTTGCCAGATGAATCTGTTGATTTAGTTGTTTCTTCTCCACCTTACAATTTAGGTAAGGAATACGAAGCGAAGCAGGGTTTAGAAATTTATTTACAACAAACGGTTGTACTGCGCGAGTGTAGCCGAATTCTTAAAAGTACGGGTTCGTTATTCTGGCAGATTGGTGCTTTTTCCAATAAGGGAATGTTGATTCCTTTAGATATTAGGTTTTTTCCTATTTTGGAATCTTGCGGGTTGATTCCCAAAAATCGCATAATTTGGGCAAGACAGCACGGGCTTCATGCTCGAAAAAAGTTTTCTTGCCGACATGAAACGCTACTTTGGTTTACTAAATCTGATAATTATATATTTAATTTAGACGCGATTAGAGTTCCGCAAAAATATCAAAATAAAAAACACTATCGGGGAAATCGTAAGGGTGAATTTTCTTGTAATCCTGATGGTAAAAATCCCGGTGATATCTGGTTATTTCGGAATGTCAAACACAATCATGAGGAACAAACGATACATCCGTGTCAGTTTCCAGAAGATATGATTGCCCGAATTATTTTATCTACTACTAATAAGAATAATATTGTATTTGACCCATATATGGGTTCTGGTACAGTGGCTGTTGTTGCTCAAGACTATGAACGATATTTTATAGGAGCAGAATTAGAGGCAAAATATCATCAAGTCGCGCTACGTCGTCTGAGTAAAGTACCTTCAGAAGATGGGTGTTTTCCTAATTTGAAAACATTGCGAGATTATGTAGAAAAAACTGGTGAATCTATTGAAAAATTTTGTTTTGATGTCCAAGTCGCGAAAAAAGCATCAGAACGTAGCAAAGCGAAAATATATTCTGAAGAATACCACTTGCAGCAGATGGAAGAAAGATTACTTTATGAAGAAGCTGCTTTTGCTGCTAATTTGCGTGGAGAAGAACTACCTATAGATAAAAAGTTAAATGGAAATGGTAAAAAGACACCTTTAATAGAAAACAAAATAGAACAAATTCAACTTAATTTGTGGGATTAATTGTTTATTATAAAAGGCGAATTACGCAACGGTTACGTGCTGATATTCCCGACATAATTTGACATTGACGAGTGTTAAGAATAACCTGTATTTGGATATTTTGTATATCTTGCTACTTTCTACGGCTTAAATATTGTAAATAGGAAATTTGCGATCGCAATTCCAACTCCCTTATTAAAATAGCACTACATTTTTAATAAAATCGATAAAAACAACCTTATAATGCTAATAATATACTTTTCTTGTTGCACGACGCATTAATTTAATTAGCTTTTTTCTATCCCATAGTACTACTGATTTAGAACGGGCAAGTTCATAGGCACTTATAGTAAATGTACTATTAGTTATAACCATTGCTTTGTTAGTTTTATGATATTTCATTCCTCTTAAGACTTCTTCAACAGCTTTCACACCAACAGGATTTTTATACCTTTTTGCTTGTACTGCGAATTTCAATTTATCTTCGTACAGAATTAAGTCAGCACCATAACCTTGATTTCTGGGAGTTAGTTCTACTCTATAACCAGTATTTTCAAATAGAGTTAATACAAATTCGTCAAATTCTTTACCCTTCATGTGATCAACTTCATCCATTTTTGGAATAAGCATCGGGTTTATTCCATATTTTTGACGTTTCATTTGTCTTTTAAATTCATTTATACAATATTCAAAAATTAATGATGAAATTATAAAAGTCACAATAAATATAAGCATAAAAATTATTTGCACCTAATTTGATAATTATTTTTTCTCAATCAAAATCAAGACTAATCATTGATAGTCTTAGTATTTATATTTCCCAAATTCGCAAAAAAAATATAATTTTAAACTGAAAATAAATTAAATTATTAGCCCACGTAGGTGGGCTTTGTTTGTGTAGCCCCAGATTTCAATCTGTGGGTATTATCGTCAACCCAAATATCAACCTTCTCCCAACAAGGAATTAAATTCCGACTTCAAAGCTTTAATATCCGCTATCCTTGCAACTATTACATTATCCTTACCCGCATCGGTTAAACGAGATTTCCAATAATTAATACTCTCGGAATTATTCATCCAAAACTTAATGACGGTATCTACGACTTCATCCATATTCCATCCCCATTTTGAGGGTACTGGTTCGACTGTTTCTAGAAATGCATCGAGAGTACATTTATGAGTTCCCAAGTACTCTATACCTTGACTTTGAGGATTTTCTTCGCTTTGTTGTTGATGATTAAAAAATTGCCAAATTGGAGATACACCGACAATATCGAAAGTATATTTCATTGCATTCCTCCAGGTTGTAAAAGAAACTTTTGATTTTTAAAGATATGTTTTAGGCGTTTTCTACGGACAAATTCTTGAATAAAATCTATATGGGATTTATTCTTCAATAAAAAACTAGTAATAGACCGTATATAGTGCTAAAATAACCTTTGTGAAAAGTCAGCATTTAATCATCGAAAGAACAAAATCTTTGTTCCACAGAAAATTAGCAGACAGCTTCATAGAGTGCTAATATTTAAAACCCTATTTATATTAAAATATTAAAGATTTTCACTAATTGAAAAGGGTCATTTACTCTTTTTAATATTTCTTAATATTTGTAATGACAGATTTTTTAGGGGAAATAGCAGCTTTGGCTGCTGCTTGTTTGTGGGCTATAGCATCTATAGTTTATGCTCGTTTGGGTGCGCGTATTCCGCCATTACAGTTAAATCTGGTTAAAGGAATAATTGCGATCGCACTTTTTGTTTTGACTATTGTTGTTTCTGGGGAAATATTTCCCTCCATTCCGAGTTTACCAATGTTTTTGTTACTACTTAGTGGTGTGATTGGTATTAGTTTGGGGGATACAGCATTCTTTATTACTATAAACTGTTTGGGGGCGCGGCGAACATTGCTGATGCAAACTTTAACTTCCCCAATGTCAGCAATTTTTGG
This sequence comes from Plectonema cf. radiosum LEGE 06105, assembly GCF_015207665.1. Taxonomy (GTDB): domain Bacteria; phylum Cyanobacteriota; class Cyanobacteriia; order Cyanobacteriales; family Nostocaceae; genus Rivularia; species Rivularia radiosa_A. The sequence goes on along the minus strand of NZ_JADEWL010000043.1, from coordinate 22,255 downwards.
ACTGATTTTTCTTGAAGAAAAGTTAAATATTTTGGCTGGATGTGGTATTTTGTTAACAATATTGGGTGTGGCTTGGGTAGTAACAGAACGTACTACCGATGTCAAAGATATTTCAACTGCGGAATTTCGACGCGGTATAAGTTTTGGGTTATTAACAGCAATAGCTGGTGCAATTGGTGCCGTACTTTCACGGAGTGCGATTGCAGATAGTAATATTAATCCTTTATGGGCAGCTTTGTTGAGGCTGAGCGCGGGAATATTAATTCTACTCATATGGGTATCTTGTAGACAGCAAACCAGCTTTAGAATTAGTAATTTTCGCAATTTACGAGTAATCGCAGGTACTATTTTTGCGGCTTTCTGCGGAACTTACTTGGGAATTTGGTTACAACAAACGGCAATTAAATTTACATCTGTGGGAATTGCTTCTACTCTTTTACAAACTAGCCCAATTTTTATTATACCCTTTGCGATTTGCATGGGAGAAAAAGTCAGTATTCGAGCAATTTTAGGTGTTTTCATTTCAATTGCAGGAATTGCACTACTGTTTTATCTCAAATAGCTGATATTCTCCCATGATATCATGTCCGGTTGTCAACAATTACCAATTACCAATTACCCATTACCACTAAAAGTTTACCAAAAATTTTCTTTCCAAAAAACACATTGTCTTTGTTGAAGTGAAAGATTTTTACTTAACAATTGTAAATCTTCATGACTAAGGAAAGAGGCACCATAATGATTATGTACTATTGGTTTCCTAGAAGTATAATCAAAAAATACTGTATACCGATCAGAAGATACTGGTAATTTACCTCGATGAAATATACCACCAGTAGCAGCTAAAATAACCGTTCCAGCAATTCCTGTACAGGATTTAAATTCTGATGGAGATATTAGTTTCTCCATTGTTTTATCTTGAACGTAACCATGATTATATTTTAAAGAAGAAACTAATTTAGGAGTAAAACACTTAGGAATATATTCAAAGGGACCATTATTATCATCAACATCATTGAGATAAATTACAATTTTCAAGACTTTTTTATCTTCAGGATCTATATGCCATAGTCTTGATTTTAGTTGAACTTCGTTGGCAATATCCCTACGAAAATAGGCTCCGTGATAAGCCACTGGTAAGCCAATATAATTCTCAACTATGTTAATTAAACGCTGCTCTAAACCCCAGAGAAAAATTTCTTCATGTTCTAAAATTTGCTGTGGTGTAGCATGAACTACAAATTCGTTCTTATTGTCAGAAATGTTTGCTGGTATTTTTGGCATTAATATTTCAGCAGCTTCAAGCATAAACTCAGTAGAAGGAATTGATAAGGCTTCTAAAGAAGTTATTGCTACTCCTTCTGTTCTCAACTTAGCGATTAAATCTTGCTCGTAATCCGAAATAACTGGTAAATTTTCACAGTGTTTTTTCTGGGCTGTTCGGAAATTAAGTTCAGCTTGAGTACAGAAAAACGGAAGTTGACGAGTATTTAACAAAACTTCGTTCCGAATTTTGTAGGCAATCCTTTTATACATAATTTTATTTAGAGGTAAAGCACAGGAATAACGGAAAGGTAAACAATTTTTGAAAAATAGGTGTATAAAATATGATTAAAGTAGCCAAATAAACAATTACATATTTTTCGTGACATCAACTAAACTAAACTGAAAATTTGCAGAAAATTTACTTTTATCAGAGATTACTTAATACTTGCTTTATAGTTTTCTTGATTATGAGATTTTTTTGCTTCCAAAGAATTACTTCCTTAAGAGAAATAAAAACATATTCAACTGTAGTATTACATATAATCTAGCTTTTTATAGTAACACAACAAAGTCCCAGAATTTGAGTATTTTCTGAGACTTGATGTCATGTATATGATGTAAATATTGTCAATTATAGTGGCAAACAACTTTATATTTCTTCATTTATATTGTTAATTGAATACAATATATGGTATATTATTTTTTGATAAAAGAAGTAATTTGCAAGTTCTAGGTTATTAAGCGTTTATCAGTAAGTAATAATTCCTCAAACTCTGCTGCTGGTAAAGGATGACTTAAAAGATAACCTTGTGTTTTATCACATTTATATGCGCGGACAATATTTAATTCTGCTTTAGTTTCCACACCCTCAGCAACTACTTCTAAATTCAGATTATGAGCCATTTCAATAATGCCTTTAGTTATGGCTGCTTTTTGTATATCTTTATCAATATTATGGATAAAGTAGTGGTCTATTTTCAAAGTATTTATTGGTAGTTGCTTCAAATAAATCAGCGAGGAACGACCTACACCAAAGTCATCAATAGCAAGTTTCAAACCATAAGATTGTAATTCCTCCATTCGATTAATTGCTGTATTCACATCTTGCTCAACCATCCCTTCTGTAATTTCTAATTCTAAAGATGAGGGATGCAAATTATTGTCTGCTAATACTGTAAGTATTTTGGAAACAAAATCTGGCTGAATTAATTGATTAATTGAAATATTAACTGTTGAGTAGAAATTTTTGTAACCTGCATCTTGCCATATTTTGGTTTGGTTACAAACATTCTTAATTAACCATTCTCCAATTGGAGTAATTAAACCTGTAGATTCAGCTAAAGGAATTAATTCTGCTGGAGAAATTAAACCTAATTCTGGACTTTCCCAACGGATTAAACTTTCAGCAGCAACTATATTACCCAAACCACTATCAACAATTGGTTGATAATTAACTTGAAATTCTTTGAGATTTCTCTTTGCTAAAGTTTTTAGCAAACAAGTTTTTAAAATTTGAAATTCTGGTAAAAATCTAGCGGTATTTTTATTTGTTTTAGAAATATATTTGAAAGTAGTTACTTTCTTTTCCAAGCGACTCATGATTGTATTTAACAATTCCGAACGAGTAAATGGCTTGGTAAGATAATCATCAGCACCCAAATTCATTCCTTTACGTAAATCAGCCTTAGCAGTTCTAGCTGTAAGAAAAACAAATGGAATGGTTGCTGTAACTGCTTGTAAATGTAGCTTTTTTAAAACTTCATAACCATCAAGATTTGGCATCATTAAGTCGCACAGAATTAAGTCTGGTACTTCAGAAATTGCTAAATCTATTCCTATTTTTCCGTCAGCAGCAGCTAGAGTTTCAAAACTTTCAGCTTCCAGTAAATCCAAAATATTTTCACGAACTGATTCTTCGTCTTCAATTACTAATATTTTAGTCATCGCGATAAAATTATTTTTTTGTTTTATTATTATTTAATAATTGAAAATTAATGAATAATGTTTAGATAAATAAACATTAATTAATCATCATATAAGATTTTATTTTACAAGAGGATTATTTGCGATCGCCATAGTAATTACACTTAAAACTATCTACCTACATTTTTTTTAGTTAATTATAAATATTGGCAAACATCTAAGAGTTATTACAGGAATATTCTAAAGGAATTGTCACTGTAAACTTTGTTCCAACTCCAACTTGACTTGTGACGCTAATTTTGCCTTGGAGCATATCTAAACACTTTTTGACAATCGATAATCCTAATCCTGTACCCTGGATATTCCCTACATTTTGACATCTATGAAAAGAGTCGAATAAAAAAGGTAAATCTTCTGGGGGAATTCCGATACCTTTATCTTCAATTTCAAATATTACTTGTTGTTTTTGAGAAGAAACAGTAAAGTTAACGGTAGTTCCAGGTTGAGAATATTTAGTTGCATTTGAAAGTAAGTTATTTAAAATATGTCCTAAAGTTCTTTCATCAAGATTACCGATGATTTGAGTTTGATTAGTTATAAAGTTAATTTCTACATCTAGACGACCAACTTGATTTTTGATTTGATTAATTTGTACATCTTCTACTAACTGCCGACTGTATTCAACTAAATCCATCTCAACTGGATTGTAATCAAGTTTTTCCGCTTCTGCTTTGCCGAAAAATAAGACATCATTCAACAAATTAGTCATGTGCTTGACTGCTGTTGTTATCCGATTAAAATGCTTGAGTTGCTTTTCTTCTTCCCACTGATTGCGGTAGTTTTCTAGTAATTCTGAAGAAGAAAGAATAGTACTTAAAGGGGTGCGAAATTCATGAGAAGTCATAGAAATAAAACGGGTTTTAAGTTCGTTAAGTTCTTTTTCTTTCTCTAATGCTTGTTTGAAGTCTTCTTCAAGTTGTTTACGTTCGGTAATATCAATTCTATGACCAACAATTTCTACAGGATTATTGTTATAATCTTTGACTAATTTTGATTGTTCGTATATCCAAATATAGTTACCATTTTTGTGGAGAAAACGATATTCGATAATTACTTTTTTTTGAGTAAATACCTTGGGCAATTCTGTACGAAATAAGGATAAATCATCGGGATGAATGTGAGTTAACCAAAAATTAGAATCGGACACAATTTCATCTGTTTGATAACCGATTATCTCAAAAATATTATCGCTGATAAAAGTTATACTATAGTCTTCACAAAAATCAGAAGTATAAATTACTCCCGTGTTTGAAAAGAGTAAGTGCTTGAATTTTTCCTGTGTTAAAAACAGCGACATTTCTGCAAGCTTATGTTTAGTGATATCAGTTTGAATGCATATGTAGTGAGTTAATTTATTATTGTCGTTAAAAATAGGAGAAAAATTAAGTTGATACCAATATTCATTCCCATCTTTACAGTAGTTACGTATAATTGGTGTAAATTCTTTTGAATAAATCTCAGAGTCTAGTTGAGATAATCTATTTAGTTTATTTAATTTATTTAGTTTATTTAGTTTATTTATTGCATGATTAATCTCTTGAATAAAATCGTTTGTTAGTCCTAATACTTCCGATACACTATTACCACTCAAGCGTTCAAATTCAGCGTTACCATAAACAATCGGTTTAGAAGGTAATCTCACATCAAAAATTGCTATGCCGTTATTACTAGCAGCTATTGCTTGATTTTTTAAATGTAAAGCTTTTTGCGCTTTGATTTCTTCGCCAATATTAGTGTTAATGCTGATCATGGCAATAATTTTGCCCGTAACGTCTTCTACTGCATCAGTCCGTAGATTAATATAGAAAACGTCATCATTACGGGATTTTATCTCTAATTCACTATGCCATGATTTTCTTTGTTTTATGGTTGCTAATAATTGTTGATATTTTGCTATATCGTTCCAGATGAATGAGAATCCTCCTAATGCATTTAATTCTTCACGAGTATAGTTCAAAATTTTACTAAAGCTGGAATTTATATAAATTACCTTACCTGCTAAATCTGTAATAATAATGCCTTCACGACTACTTTCTAAAGCTTGTTGAAGGTAAAGTAAAGTTTCTAAATTTTCAATTTTGCTTTTTTCTTCTGAATCTAAATTTACCCATATTTTTTGATGATTTATATTCCTGAAATCTTCTGCTTCTCTAATTTTAAATTTGTAATCTTTGAGTAAAAAATTAGTAATCGTTTCAGGCGAAATACAACCTACTAATTGTTTTTTTTCATCTTCAATTATAATAGGTAGATTTTTAAGTTGAATAAAAATATCCAATATTAATTTTATGTCTTGAACTTGATAATATCTAAGCTTGACTACTGAAATATTCATTGCTTCAGTAATTTTACTGCTTTTTAAATTCATTTCCGATTCTACAACCCGTAAAACATCTTCCCAGGAAAACAACCCTACAACCTGCCAATTTTCCACTACCAAAATGTATGGTGCTGGTGGTTGATGTTTATTCATCAATGCGATGGTATCCCAAACTGTTGTTTCTGGTGCTACAGTCAGTGGAGTGTAGTCAATTAATTGTTCTAATGGTCGTAGCGGAGAAACTGGAAAGGCTGCTTGCATAAGATAAATCCATTCGACTATGATAAATACGTTTTAAGGAAATCTTGACAAAACACAAAACAATAGCTTTGATAAGACCTCTTTTCATATTTTTGTCTCTCAGAGGTTAGAATAACTGGAGTATAAATACTGAAATAAGTGGGTATGCAAAATTATTTGTGTCATTGCGTTCGCGCAAGCGCTTACGAAGTGAAGCATTCACCCTTCGGGTGAATGCTTCGTTTCGCTGAGTCGCTTTCGCGAGACGCTGCGCGAACGCTACACTCGCAATGACAATGTACAATTAATTTTGCGTGAGTACTTATTTGTTTTGTTAAATACACGTTAAAGGTCAAAGGTTAGAGGTTAGAGGTTAAATATCGTCCAAGGCGATCGCAAAAACAAACCGCAACCATTGCCGATCAAAATCAACATGATGGTTGCAGTTAAACTTTTTGGTTTACAAAAATCGGGCGTTGCTGAATCCAGCGATGAATTTTAAATAATGTAGAGACGTGATATATCACGTCTCCCAAGGTTTTTAAAATCACGCAAAACCATCTTCATGCATCTTTTCAGCAACGCCAAAAATCGGAACAAAGCCTTGAACATCTATGCATTTTGCGGTTCAACTAAATTCTCAATTCCTTGAATAACTTTGGCTGATTCGATTTTGTCTCCTTGCTTAATTTTCTCTAAAACTTCTTTACCTTTGGTGACATAACCAAACACCGAATAACGTCCATCTAATAAGTTACGTCCAGCGGGAGTCAGTTCGGCTTCAAATAGAAAGAAGAAAAACTGGGAAGAAGCCCCGTTAACTTCAGTTTCAGGACGAGCCATTGCTACCGCTCCGTAAGAGGAAAAAGGTAAAACTGGCATTTCGGTGTATAGTCCAGCTTCTTCGAGTGTAATACCATAAATTGGCTCTTTATCACCTTCTACAAGTACTTCCAAGGGAATAGCACGATATTCGCCTGTTTTTGGGTCAATAAAACCTACATCTTTACCCGGCGGATCTCCAACTTGCAGTACATAAAAATCTTCAGCACGTAAAAATTCTAAACCATCGTAAAAACCCCGTTTGACCAAATCCACGAAGTTTCCAGCAGTAACGGGAGCGCTGTAACCATCAACAACAACTTCTAAGTCTCCTTGAGTCGTTTTTACCGATACCGTAGCGCGTCCTTTTAATTGGGGTAAGTTACTATATTCTGCGGGTACTTCATAGGGAAAACCCACCACCATCGATTCTTCAAGTTGTCCGACTAAATCTAAAAGCTTGGCTCGTTCGATCCAAGTTTCTTCTTTGTCTTTATTTTTCGCTACTTCTTGCAGTTTTTCTACACCAGTTTGCAGTTCGTTAATCCAAACCTTTGCTTGCTCTTGTTTTTCTTCTGGAACACTTGTCAGTAAACTTTCTGGTTTACTCAGAACCCGCGAAGCAGTTTTTAAGTCATTGTTAATAGCTCCCCACCGCCGATTAGCTCGTAGTTGGGTAGCAATATCTTCCAAGCTTTTTTGCAATTTCCGTACTGGTTGATTCTCTATGGGAAGTGCATACCGTAATAAAGCTTTACCATCGGTAATTGCATTTCCTGCTGGTAGAGCAGCAATACTCGAAGAAGTCCATCCAGTTACACTTATTCCTAAAAATAGCGTTACCAGCATTAGTGTAATTAGACTACTCTTCAAACAAGATTTTAATAAGTTGAACATGAAATCCAATAATGCAACATCAATTTATTTTAGATTTTGTCGTAACATATTTATAATCTTCCCACAGTAGAGTCAGCTTCGGTAAGCAAAGGTTAAAGGTGTTAAATTGTTTCCAGGCAAGTTAAACTAGCACATTGTCATCAAAATTCTCAAATCCTTACTAGATAAAAGTTTTAAAATTTTAGGACTTAAGCAATATGTGACTCAAAGAGTTCTTTTTGCAGTAATTCATGAATTAGCTCTACTCTCGTATTTGTTTTGCGTAAGTCCTGAATTTGTTAATCATGCTTCACAAATAGTACTTATATACTCTAAATCCATCAAATTTTGTCAAACGAGAGCGGTTCTATATTTAAAAAGGCTAAATTAATAAAATAAAATCTTAGAAAGTTTTTATTGGGAATAATTATTGGAGTTTCAAAAAATCATCAATGAGCAAAGATAAAGATAAAGATAAAAAAAATCAAGGTTACAAAGTTATTGCTGACAACCGTCAAGCCCGTTTTTTATACGAAATTATGGAAACCTACGAAGCTGGAATTCAGCTAACAGGAACCGAAGTCAAGTCTATCCGGGCTGGTAAAACTAATCTTCAAGATGGATATGCGTTAATTCGTGACAATGAAGCATGGCTGCTCAACGTACATATTTCACCTTACAATTTTAGCGGACAATACTTTAATCACGAACCGCGTCGCAGCCGTAAACTTCTACTTCACCGTGACGAAATTCGCAAATTGATCGGAAAGACAGAACAGCAAGGTTTGACTTTAGTGCCTTTAAAAATGTATTTTAAAGGTGGTTGGGTAAAAGTTAGTATCGCTCTTGGTAGAGGTAAAAAGCTTCACGACAAGCGAGAAACCATCAAAAAACGTCAAGATCAGCGTGAAATGCAACGCGCAATCAAAAGTTATTAATTAAATAGATATCTATCTCCGAAAAAGAATGTAGAGACGCGATACATCGCGTCTTCACAAGGGTTCTAATTTGCAGATATTTTTCTTCTAATTGTTACTTTGTATGTAGGGTAATTCGTCTTCTTCGTCGTCTTCATATTCTTCATCTTCGTCATCGTCTTCATTTGACCATGTAATTTTCAATACCGAAAGCGCCGCTTTTAAACGCTCTTCATAGGCTGGATTAAAATCAATATCTTTTGAAGTTAATGCCACCTCGACAAAATTAGCAGATGCCTTCGCGGCTTTATATAGTGCTTCTAGAGCTTCATTGAAAAACTTTGAATCTGACATAGCGTTCCTGATACAACAATGTTCTATCAACTGGGTAAATAACGGAGTTCAACAAACTTGAATAGCACTATAAGTATTAAACAAACAGTTACAGCATTTTGCAGATAAATAAGGTACAGCATTATATTATAAAGCTCTTGTAGGATGGGCATCCTTGCCCGTCCGAATCTGCCTCATCCATAGGGAAATATACTGATTATGGATAATTTTGATTAACTCCTAACTCCGGTGGCTTAATTCATCACAATGCCCTTCGGTTTTATTCCTCATTTTCTATATTAAACAATCGAAAGTACAAATTCACCTTCATTTACTGCTTGATTTATCGAAACATCGTACACAAACCCATCAACAGTAGCAAAAATATCTACCGTCGTAGGTAATTTACCTTGCTTATTAAAACTAAGTATTTGATAAAGTTGTTCTCCTGCTTGTACTTCCTTACCAACTTCGATGATTGAGTTAATCATCCCACCAACTGGTGCGTAATATTTTGTAACTTGACTTCTAGTTTTAAAACTCATTTGATTATTCTTTTGTGGCAAATCATCTAATTTAAACTCTTTAGATAACACACCCTTTTGTTTTAAATAATTTTTTACACCTTTAACACCTTTTGTCACTGAATCAGGAATCATTGTCATTCCCTTGCCAAGTTCGAGTGTCCAAGCTTCCACATCAAATTTAACGGTTCTACCCAACTGCAAAAAACATTCTTCTAGGGCTAACCAAGGTTTAATAAAAGCTTCGTCAAAAGCATCTCCGTCATACTCATCTAATAAAATGCCAAAATCGAGTAGAAAATATTTAGCGCTTTCCTGGCGATCGCGAAAATAATAAAGATAATTTAAGCCTTGATTTGTCGAACTGTGGATATCAATTAAGTAGTCTGCATCTAAACTTAGAGATTGCAATTTGTAGCGAAATCTCTCGGTATAGGGTACTCCATTAGCAGAATTAATCTGTTCTGAAAGTTTGACAAATTGTTGTTTAATTGCACTCAGGAAATTCTTTTTAATCTCCTCTGTATCCAAATCAAGCTGAGATTTTGCGAATGCTAATAATTGATTTTCTCCGTGATTGCTAATTTTAGATATATCCTTTTCATAATCCCAAAAAATACGATTCCAATCTTTTGCTTCATAAACACAGTATCTACCAGAAGAGAAATTGTGAGAACGTTGATTAGTTCCCATGGGATTACAAACTGGAAGCAGCCAAATTTCTCCAATTAAATCTGTATTATTTAACATCCATAAAAATTCAATCAATTGGTGAATAACAGCATTGCCGACTATTTCTGCACCATGAAGATTTGATTGGATATAAACTTTTTTACCCGCATTAGCACCGATAAATTTGTAAACTTGTAGCGATAAAACATCACCCGAAGCCATTTGACGCACAGGGATAGTAGAAATAACTGGGAGCATTATTAAAAAAGAGAATAGGGAACCGCAAGAGAAGAAAATACTAATAATAATTGCTAACTTTTAACCGATTTCTCAAATCCAAAAATCAGCAATAGAATAGCCCATCTGCGCTAACATGATCCGCAACAGAGGTAAACTCAATCCCACTACATTACTGTAACAGCCTTCAATTTTTTCAACAAAAACAGAACCCTTTCCTTCCATTGCAAAAGCACCAGCACATTTTAGGGGTTCTTCAGTAGCTACATAAGCATCTATTTCCGTAAGACTTACTGAAGCAAAATAAACTTTTGTAACCTGATGCTTGACTAAATTTAGTTTTTGTAGATTATCAATAAATACATGACCAGTGAAAAGTTCACCGCAGTTACCCCGCATCATCATCCAGCGTTGACGTGCTTCTTCTCGATTAACGGGTTTACCATGAATTTCGCCATTAATAGCCAAAACCGAATCGCAGCCCATAACTAAAGCCGATTGAAAATTCGGTGCTACAGTTTCGGCTTTTCGTAAAGCCAGAGTTTCTACCAATTCTGCTGGATTTTCAATTTGAATTTGAGACTCATCAAAATCGCTCGGACAAACAAAAGGTTGAATTCCCACATTTTGCAGTAGACGACGACGTGCAGTTGAAGCGGAAGCGAGGACAAATGTTGGAGTACCCATATTTAGGAAAAGTTAGGAGTTATGAATTAGGAGTTAAGAGTTAAAAACTTAATACTCTTAATACCCAATCTCTAATTGATAATCGATTAATCTACACGGAAAGAACCTACAGAATCTTGAATCATACGTTTCATGCGATTCCAACGTCTTTCGGGTACTGAAGCATTGAAAGTAAATAATTTACCACGGCTAACGGCAACACTAGCAAGATTGTGACGTTCTCGTTTGTTGGGAAATTTCACCAAAAACTCTAATAAATAGTAAGTTTTACCATCTTCCCCGATTTTTTGTTCGGCATTAACTAACTCTGCTATACGATTAGAACCTTGGGGAGCAAGAGCATTTTTTCCCAATTTATATCCTACTTCTGTGGGTGTACCTAATTCCGCTAAAGTTTTACCTGATGCTACCGGACTAATCACCACGGAAACATTTTCAGTTGTTTCGATGATATCGTGAAAAACAACATCCGGACCGTTACCTACCTTTACTTCCACCCAGCCGGTAGGATATAAGAACTGATAGCCATCGGTTGAGTCTATATAACTATTAAGTGCGGCAGCATCGGCTGTACTAATATTAGTTAGGCACAAGCTAAATACTAAAAATAAAGTAACTGAAATTCGTTTCCACATTTGCTTTGGTTCCTTTGGGCTGGAAATAATGCGTAACCATAAGGGTAAATTCTCGTTTTATTGTCCCACGTATGTTGACAACTTACGAAGTGCGCTGGTTTTACTCGGGTAATATTCCCGAAAATGTTGAATCTTGGTTTAAGCAGAATTGTCTTTTATCACCCATAAAAGTACCAGAAAAACGCCAAGATGTGTATCTTTACATTCCAAAATGCGATTATTTAGGGATTAAGTTACGTCAAGGAGCCTTGGAAATCAAATGGCGTTATCCCGACTCTAATGAGATAAATTTTGGTTCTATGGTAAGAGGTAATCTGGAAAAATGGAAAAAGTGGCGATGTTTAGATTCTACTGAAGAAACTTTTCAACTTGCTCAAATTGGCAATAATCCTATATGGGTAAGAGTCGCAAAAGTTCGTTATTCGCAACTTTATCAAATCACTGCCAATACAGCAGAACCTGTTTCTACTAATACCGATACTGATATAGATAACGGTTGTAGTTTTGAACTTACTAATACAGAAATTAATGGTAATAGCTGGTGGAGTATCGCTTTGGAAGCTTTTGGAGAAGATTGTCATTTAAAGAATAATCTTCAGGTAACTGCTGATTTTGTATTTCACAATTACGATAGTTTTCCGTTACAAGCAAAGAATTCTTACGGTTATCCAAGTTTGTTGGAATTAGCTGTTTAATGTTCAACAATCTTTTTGAGTAATTTCAAATTAAAAAATACGTAAGATTCAGTAGTGCGAGTTTCTTAGGTGTCCATAAGGACATACGGAAAACCTCGCTATGATGAGTCATCTATTCGTAGTGGCAGCGTCTCGCTCCCTGATGGTAACAGCTAGCGAGCTAGAAGCTCCCACTACAACAGTAATCCGGATTGAGGTTACAGGAACCACCGTGCAGCTGACGATTATCATTCTCAGCTTTCCTTGCATTCTCATCAGTCTCTAAGTCGTCAAAGTAGCTTTAATGTATAAAATTGTAATCAGCTAAAAGTTCATTTAATAATTTTATTAGACTCTGGAAGTCCATAAGCAGCAGGTAGTATCAATTTCTGCTCTTAGTTATTCATTGACGAATGTCTACCCAAAACTGCCATATCTTCCGCATCCAATTCTACAGGTATACCGCTGCGAATTAATTCGGCAAAATCTTCATTGGGAACCATAATAGTTAAAGTGTATAAACGTCCCGAACCTGTATTTTCGATAACATGAGTACCAGTAGCAGGAACTAATAAACTATCCCCCGCTTTAATTTTTACAGTTTTACCATCACAAGTTGCTTGACCTTCCCCTTTAAGGATAAAAAACATTTCCAAAGCGAACAAATGACGATTAGGGGGAGTCTTCCCACCCACATCGAAAATCTCCACACAACAAGTTAACGACGAATTGGCGATCGCCGGGTCGAAAACAATCGCCAAACGGTTAGAATCGTTAGGACTAATCCGATACGCTTGATAATCAGATGGAGATTTAATAACCGGAATTACGCAACTGTTAATCATTTTAGTAGGGAGTAGGGAGTAGGGAGTAGGAGTTAGGAGTTAAGAGTACCCCTTTTCTCAATACTTTGAATAAGCGCTTTCGAGTCTGTAACAAAGCCAAACAATTGTTTAACGTTGTAAAGGGTTGCTAACCAGCAATATTCTGGGGAAGTTGTAGCAGTACAGTCTTTGATCAAAATACAGTCGTATCCTAAAAAATTAGCATCTTGTAGGGTACAGAGAACGCATTGGTCGGCATTAACACCTGCAAAAAATAATGTTGTTTTACCTAAATTTCTTAAAATGCTGTCTAATGGGGTATCCCAGAAGCCGCTCATTCTAAATTTATCTATGTAAATATCTTGAGGTAATTGTTCTAATTCATCCACAACTGCTGCTGACCAACTATCTTTGGTGAGAACTTTCGTATTTTGAGAGGGTAAAGCATCTCCCAAACCGACACCTTCACCAGTAGGATTGTAAACGTGATGCAAACCTGCACTAATATTTAGTAAATCGGGACGATTGCCCCAATTGAGCCATATTACAGGTACATTTTGCGATCGCAATACAGTCAGCAAGCTTCGTAAAGGTTTAATTGGTTGGCGTGCAGGTGTTATATCTACTCCGATATGAGCTAACCAACCATCGGGATGACAAAAATCGTTTTGCATATCGATAACGATAATAGCGGATTTTGCTAAATCGAAGCGCACATTTTTGGTTTCTGTGGCTACAATAACGGGTTGTGGTTCGACGGGAGGACGAGTAATATCTGCGATAGTATCATTTACCATCCAAGCATTTGGTGCAACTCCCAGGGTTCGTAATGGCTTCATAATAAAAGTTAGCAGTTAAGAGTTAGGAGTTATGAATTATTAATCAGTGTCATCAGCGTCATCGATTTAATCCGTGTTCGGAGTTATTTAACCTTTAACCTCAAATTCTTTGTAATACTTAATTAAACTTAAATTCATGAACTTTACAATTCAAAATGTTTTAATTCCCATTGAAGATGATTACGCTACGGTTGATGTACAAATTAAGGATGGAAAAATAGCAGCTATTTCTTCCAATTTAGATGTAATTGGCGCAGTAATTGATGGTAAAAATAAGTTACTGTTACCGGGATTTGTTAACGCTCACACTCATTCTTCGGAAATGTGGCAGCGGGGGATAATGTCGATTTATCCTTTAGAATTATGGTTGGCAGAACTTTATGATTTTGCACCCCTCGATACGGAACAAGTTTATCTTAGCGCTTTGGGGACTGCGGTAGAAACTTTATTGTCGGGTGGTACGAGTGTAGTTGATCATTTAGTTTTGATTCCTGGAAAGGAACTCGAAACCATCACTGTTGCAGTTGAAGCTTACCGAAAAGTTGGTATTCGGGCAATTATTGCACCATTAATTCAAGATCAATCGCTCACTGCTGGGATTCCTTCGGGTGAATCGGATGTAATTCATGAGGATTATTTTCGCTCGACTCAAGCAACATTGGAAATCATGGAATCAGCAATAAATCAATTTCATCAACCGGAAGATGGGATTTATATCGCTTTAGCACCGACGGGAATTCAACTTTGCAGCGATGCTTTATTTAAAGGATGTATTGAGTTAAGTGATAAATACAATCTTTGTCGTCATTCCCATTTATTGGAAACCAAAGCTCAGGAAAAGTTAGCCAAAGAAAAATACGGTTGTACGGCTGTCGAACATTTACACGAAATTGGTTATTTGAATTATCGCACTTCTTTAGCTCATTGCGTTCATTTAACTGACAGCGACATTAATATTTTGGCACAAACTCAATCGACAGTAGTTCATAATCCCTTGAGTAATTTACGTTTGGGAAGTGGAATTGCACCGATTTTAAAATATCGTCAAGTTGGGGTAAATGTATCTTTTGGTTGCGATGGTGCATCAAGTAATGATTCTCAAGATTTATTAGAAGCGATTAAAATTGGTTCGATTTTACATAACGTTACTGATTTAGATTATCAGCATTGGATTACACCCAGAGAATCAATTGAAATGGCTTCTTTAGGTGGTGCAAAAGGACTTAATTTAGGAGAAGAGATTGGTTCTTTAACAGTAGGGAAAAAAGCTGATTTAGTCATGTACGATTTAACCAGTTTATCATTATTGCCCCGTACCGATCCAGTAGGTTTATTGGTGTTGGGAAGACCTACAAATGTAGTAGATAGCGTCTGGGTAAATGGTAAGTTAATTGTTGGTAATGGTAACGTTAAAAATATCGACGTTGATAGCTTGCGTCAAGAATTATTCAAACATAGTCAATGGCAAACCAAGCGTAAATCAAAAACTGTTAAAGAAATTGAAACCCATTATCGGGGAGTGATGGAATTGTAAATTAGTTAGCAGTTGATTGCGGCAAGTATGCCATTTTTGAAAGATAAATATATTGTCGGGACTGTATTCCCCCCCCATTTATATCATGTCCGGACAAACAATTGTCATTGCGAGCGAAGCGTTAGCAATCCCAAAATCCTGGGATTGCTTTGCTTCACTCCGTTCCGCTCGCAATGACATATCGTAAGTGATTAAGCGAACATATTTTAAACGTATTTTCACGGCTACTAAATAGTCTAAGTATAAAATATACATATTACAAAGTCTTTATTTTAAATAGCCGTTTTTAATTGAATAAATTAGAAATTTTCCCTTTAATACAAGGAATAGAGGATTTTTAACTCTCATATTCAAAATAAATTTTAGTTAAAGATAGTTGATACGGGTTTTTATTGAAGATAAAAATTATACAGTGAATAGGTGTAAGTCTAATTTCTCATTAGCTGGTTAAAATCCTGTTCCCTGTTATTGCTCTTAATTGTTTATCTCATTAATTTTGCTAGGTGGGCATCCAATCCGCCAGGGAATGAAATTCCCCGCTCTAATAGCATAAGTCCTATAAATAGGACTAAAGTAATACCCCACAAAATTAATGTGGTGGAGTACTAGTAGTTCATTTCATTAGTTTTGAGGATTATTTCTCAATCGTCTTTAGACGATTTTCGCTATTAGACTGGGACTTGCAGTCCCAGGCGTTTGATGCAATCGACTACTAGCTATTGTGTAGAGCAAAAAGATGCTTAGTATCAGCGATTGAGTATATTTTGCAATCGTCAATAAGTTTGGTGAAAAAGGCTGGAATTTTAGTCTTTTAAAAACTCGCATTTTTTTAAGAATGTGCTTATTTCAAGCAGATCGAAGCTTCGAGTACAGATATGCCTGCGAAAAAATAACCTAAGTAAAAAGGAAAAAAGAAAATGGATTTCGATTTTATTCTTCCTGAGTTGATTTTAAATCCAGGAGAAGAACCGTTCGATGAAGAAGAACCTGTTTTTACTTCTCCTGGGTTTCCTTCAGGAGAAGAACCGTTCGAGTCGAATCCTCCTGATGAATTAACAGTAACAGTAGAGGAAAACGAACCCAACGATACTATTTCTCAAGCAATTACAACTAACTTGAGTTCGACGAATCCAGGAAACTTCTTCCTATCTAGTCAGATTGGCAACAATCCGGATGTCCCACCTAGCGATGACGTAGATATTTATGAGTTGCAACTTGATGCTGGCGATCGCCTTACTATCGACATCGACTCGGCTGAATTTGCTTCCGGTTTAGATCCAATCCTGCGATTGTTTGACTCTGCTGGTAATGAATTAGCTGTAAGTGATGATAATCCTGCTCCTGGAGAACCCTTTACCTTAGACTCTTTCATCGATTTCTTTGCAACTGCAACTGATAACTATTATGTTGGCGTTAGCAGCTTTGCAAACTTCTCTTACAACCCTTTCATTGCAGGTAGTGGTTTTGGCTCCAGTACTGGTACATACGATATTGATATTACCGTAGAAGTTATTGGAAATGGCGGGTTTGAAACTGGAGACTTCACCGCTTGGGGAACTATCGGTGATGCTAGTATCCAAACCGCTGAATTTGGTGCTGTTCCCACTCAAGGTGATTTCCAAGCTTTGCTAACCACAGGTGTTGGTTCAGTTAGTGATAACACTCTAGAAAGCTTCTTGGGTTTGAATTCTGGAGATATAGACAGTATCGGTAACGGAGATGCTACAGAAGGTTCAGCCTTGCAGAAAACAATTACTGTGGAAGCTGGGGATGTTTTGAGCTTTGATTTTAACTTCCTGACTAACGAAGGAACACCCACATTCTTCAATGATTTTGCCTTTGTGTTCATCACTTCCAATACATTATCCGAATTAGCTGATACCAACAGTTTCTTTGAGCTATCCCCCACAGTCTTCTCTGAAGAGACAGACTACGATAATTTCACCTTTGAGTTTTCCGCAGGTGGTACCTATACAGTAGGTATCGGAGTCGTAGATTTGCAAGATACTGTTGTTGACTCTGGATTGCTAGTAGACGATTTTAAAATTGTTTCAGCTTCGGAGGCAATGTTGGGAACAGAGGATAGTGAGTCCCTTTTTGGTACAGTCGGCGATGATACTATCTTCGGTAAAGGAGGCAACGACCAAATCTTCGGCAGCGAGGGTATGAATACTCTTTACGGTGGTGCTGGAGATGACACTATGTATGGTGGTTCTCAAGCTGATACTATGTATGGTGGTGCTGGTAATGACGCTATTTTCGCTGCTGAAGGTGAAAATATTGTATTCGGTGGTGCTGGAGATGACACTATGTATGGTGGTTCTCAAGCTGATACTATCTATGGTGGCTTTGGTAATGACCTGATTTTCGCTGCTGAAGGCGACAATATCGTATTTGGCGGTGCTGGTGATGACACTATTTACACTGGCTCTGGTAACGATAAAATTGTTGGTGGTTTTGGCAACGATATCATCTGGCTTGGTGGTGGTCAGGATATAGTTGTTTTAGAAGCAGGGAAGGGAATTGATACGATAAATAACTTCCAGTTAGGTCAAACCACCTTTGATGTTTCTGGTAATCTCAACGAACTCTCAATTGTTGATGGTGCAAATGGTGCTGAAATTTCTCAGTTTGGAGAGCTTCTAGCAGTTGTCAGTTGGCAATCAGCTAGCACCTTTATTGATAATATTGATACTGTGTTTGCGTAATCCCATCAAAACCTGTGTTCCGCATGATTCAATTCTGGCTTACTTGAATCAAACACATCATATGTCCTAAATGTTACAGCATTACATTTAGGGCATATGATAGTAGAAAAAAATATTTTGATTCTGACTTACGTTGCATAAACCGGGTTTCTGGCTTCACATACGTAAGTCTTGTATTTATAACTATCGGACTTTGACTTTAGTGGTGCCTACTTACTTAACTGATAATTGATTATGGAACGTTTGATATCGTTGCTGGGAATTTTTGCATTTGTAGGTATTTCTTATGGTTTGTCTGTCAATCGTCGCGCTATCCGGTGGCTTCCGGTACTCTGGGGAATTGCTTTACAATTGATTTTCGGGGTATTAATTCTCAGAACAAAACCTGGTTTTATCGTATTCAAATTTATCGGAGATATAGTCAGTCAATTTCTCAACTATTCCGATGCAGGAGCAAGATTCGTTTTTGGTGACAACTTTGAAGAACACTACATTGCTTTCAAAGTACTACCGACAATTATATTTTTCTCTTCTTTTATCACCATCTTATACCACTATGGAATCTTACAAAGAATAGTGCAAATCGTCGCAGCAGTGATGATCAAAACCATGAAAACATCGGGTTCTGAATCTTTAAGTGCGGCTGCGAATATCTTTGTCGGACAAAGTGAAGCACCTTTGTTAATCAAACCCTATGTAGCAACAATGACTCGTTCCGAATTACACGCAATTATGACGGGAGGATTTGCTACCATCGCAGGTGGAGTGATGGCTGCCTATATTTCCTTTGGGGTGTCAGCAGAACATTTAATTGCAGCTTCAGTAATGTCTGCACCTGCTGCATTAGCTGTTTCTAAATTGCTTTATCCTGAAACCGAAGATTCTCCTACCGCAGGTAAAGTTACAATCCAGGTAGAAAGTGCTTACTCCAACGTGATTGATGCAGCTGCAACTGGTGCTAGTGAAGGGATGAAATTAGCTTTAAATGTTGCTGCGATGTTGATTGCGTTTTTGGGGTTATTAGCCTTAGTAAACGGTATTTTGGGTTATATTGGTTCGCAGACTGGTTTACCACAATTATCATTAGAGTGGATATTTTCTTACCTACTTGCCCCCGTAGCTTGGTTGATGGGTGTACCCTGGGCAGATTGCGGGCAAGTGGGGATATTGCTGGGTAAAAAGACGATTTTAAACGAATTTATCGCTTATCAAGACCTACAACAAATGGTAAAAGATGCGGCAATTTCTGAAAGGGCGAGAATAATTGCTACTTACGCTCTATGTGGATTCTCGAATATTGGCTCCATCGGTATTCAAATCGGGGGAATCGGCGCGATCGCACCGAATCGTCAAGCAGATTTAGCACAAATGGGGATTAGAGCAATGATTGGTGGTGCGATCGCCTGTTTTATGACGGCTTGTATTGCGGGGATGTTGTTGTAGAGTTAGGAGTTAGGAGTTAAGAGTTAAAAGTTAGGAGAACTAATAAACGGTAAACGACAAAAATAAGATATTTGAACTACTGAAAGCTACCCTATGCAATAATCCGTCAAAAATGGAAGTTAAACATACAGATTAAAAGAAGAAAGTACTAAAGTCCTTACTAAAACCCAAAGAACCCGGCTTTTTCAAAAAACCGGGTTTCAACAAGTTAAACTATTAACTCCTAACTATTAATTATGAAGTAGCTTTGGATAAAATTTCTAGGAAATTATCAACGACTTCATCAGGTTTCTCATAACATCTTGTTGCATCATAAAATTCTATACAGAACAGACCATAATCTTTGAAAAGTCTTGCTCTATTATGGTCTCGCATTGCTGTATTACTGGAATGATACTGGTCTCCCATAACCTCAAGAATCCCCCATTTTCCATTCTGACAAACTAAAGAATCTGGTTCCCTTTTGACACCTTTACCACCTAAAACTGCTGTAGCATTAGGGAAGAGTAAAACATTACGTTTTTCAAGTGCCTTGTAAACTTTTATTTCAGTACTGGAACGGAATCTTAAACCATCATGTTCGATAGTCCCAGTAGAAACCAGTGAAGCAGAATTTGATAAACTGCTTTCATCGTCTGGTGGAGCTTCGAGCATAGGAATTATTTCCAAATCTGATATGAAATAACCAACTTCACTTGGAAAAAATTGACGAGATGAATCTAATAAATCTTTTTTTATTTGTTCTGTAAATTTTTGGATGTAATCAATAGGTACATAAAATTTTAATATTGCATCATACTCATTCCAACGAATGTTAGAAAAACGTCCAGTTGAAAAAACTTCATAACTTGAATAAGTAAGCAAAGCTGCTAATTCGTCTTTATATTTCTGTCGGAAGTATTTTATTAATGAATGAATAAACTTCTTTGATTCGGGAGGTTCGTAGGTAAAATTAGTCAATTCTATTATCCTTTTTTACAAATTTTTTAATAGTACCAATATAACACTCTAAACAGTTATTAATAATGAAATATTGCGATCAATCGTTTATTACGAACCAAGAAACCCGGCTCTTTCAACAAAAAAACCGGGTTTCTCAAATTCAATCCAAAATCTAAAATCTAAAATCCAAAATTACTTAGGTCCCATTCCTACCGTACCTGCATAAACAGCACTGTCTCCTAATTCATCTTCAATTCTTAATAAGCGATTATACTTAGCTACTCGTTCACTACGACACAAAGAACCTGTTTTAATTTGCCCGGCTCTGGTAGCTACTGCTAAATCAGCAATTGTGGTGTCTTCGGTTTCACCGGAACGATGGCTGATTACGGAACGGAACCCGTTACGAGTCGCTAAGTCAATGGTTTGCAAAGTTTCTGTTAAGGAACCAATTTGATTGAGTTTAATCAAAATTGAGTTACCTGCTTTCTGCTCAATACCTTTTTGCAAGCGTTGAACGTTGGTAACAAATAAATCATCACCAACCAATTGAACATGAGAACCCAATTTTTCAGTAAGTAACTGCCAACTCTCCCAGTCTTCTTCGTGTAAACCATCTTCAATCGAAATGATGGGATATTGATTTACCAATTGTGCCATATAATCAATGAATTCAACGGGGGAATGAGGTTTACCGTCGTAAACATATTGTCCATCTTTGTAAAATTCGCTGGCTGCAACATCCAAAGCTAAAGCAACTTCTTCCCCTGGCTTGTAACCAGCTTGTTCAATTGCAGCAACTAATAATTCTAAAGCAACTTGATTTGATTCCAAATTCGGAGCAAAACCACCTTCATCACCAACCCCAGTTAACACACCTTTCTCATCCAAAACTTTACTCAAAGTCGCAAACACTTCCGCACCCCAGCGCAAAGCTTCCCGGAAAGAAGATGCACCAATCGGGACTATCATAAACTCTTGGAAATCAACATTATTTGCAGCGTGTGCGCCACCGTTAATCACATTCATCAACGGTACGGGTAATAAATTTGCCAAAGGTCCACCCAAATAACGATATAGGGGAAGTCCCAAAGATTCAGCACTTGCCTTTGCAGCCGCCAAAGAAATCCCTAAAATCGCATTAGCACCCAAATTAGATTTATTTTGAGAACCATCAAGAGCAATCATCATTTTATCAAGCTGTTCTTGATTGAGAGCATCCATATCCAACAGCTTTGGTGCTAGCGTCTCATTCACGTTCTGTACCGCCTTGAGGACACCTTTACCGCCATAACGGCTTTTATCCCCATCCCGCAATTCATGGGCTTCAAAAGTCCCTGTAGAAGCGCCACTGGGAACCTGAGCTAATCCGACAACACCATTGAACAAATGTACCTCAGCTTCAATAGTAGGTCTACCACGGGAATCAAGAATTTCGCGGGCGACAATCGCTTCAATAGTAGTATCCATCATCTGTTTGGGTTCCTTTGTATGAATGAGTTATAACTATTTTCGTTCAAATTAGGAGTCGTAACTCCCATCGTTAGAATAGAGGTTTACGCGACTATCTAAGCGGAGATTTAAAAAAAATTCTAGTAGTTTAGGGAATATTTAAGAGTTAGGAGTGAGGAGTGAGGAGTTAGGAGTTAGGAGTGAGGAGTTAGGAGTTAGGAGTTAGGAGTGAGGAGTGAGGGGTTGGGAGTTAGGAGTTGGGAGTTGAGAGTTGGGAGTTGGGAGTTAGGGGTTGGGAGTTGGGAGTTAGGGGTTGGGAGTTAGGAG